>DATILC010000054.1:0-9729 GCA_035476855.1 Solimonas sp.
CCTTGCAGGATCAGCTGCAGGTCCTGCGGGACCGGCATCCGCCGGAACGCGCTGACACGGGCGCCACCGGTGTTGCCGGCCGGCACCCACAGCCGCGAGAACAGCAGCGCCGCCAGCATGCGAGGTATCTGCCCGATGATCTCGCGGGCATCGCGCCGCTGCCAGCCGGCACGCCACATCCAGGCATGGCTGCGTAGATGATCCCAGTTGCGACGCTGCGACAGGATGTGGGCACGCTCGAAATGACGGAAGGCGGTGGCGTGGTCGCGGGCCGCCAGGTGCTGGGGACCCTGCAGCAGTTCGGCATCAATGGCTTCGGCGAGGGGCATGGGAGTTTCCGGTCGGTGCAGGAATCAGCATGAGCTTGCCCCCGGGGGAGACTGCAAGCGCTTCGTTCGCGGCGCGGCAATCACTGTGGCTGGCGTAGCGGGCCCCGATTCGACTAAGGTGCGCGCCATGTTCCCGCGTCTCTTGCCCACGCTCCTGCTGCTGTGCCTGCTCGCCGGGCTGCAGGGTGCGGGGTTGCACGTGCATTGGCACGGGCCGGCACATGATGTCGAGCATGCGCACGTGGCCACGGCGCTCGACCCGGATCATGCGCAGGCGCATGCCGATGGCGAGGTCGATGAGGACAGCGACAAGCTGGGTTCGCGCGCTGGTCTGGACCTGCCTCCGGTGGGCCCCGCTGCCGCCATTCCGGCGATGCCGGGCCTCTTGGGGCAGTTGTCCGCAGTCCGGGGGCTTGCCGAGCAGCGCATCGCCGGCCCTCCACGATTCCTGACACCCCCCGGCCAAGCACCTCCGCCGGCTTCCGTGATCGCCTAGCGCGCTGCGTCCTCCCCGGATGCGGCGCAGACCGCATTTCCGGAAGAGGATTTTCCCGTGTACTTCCCCGTTGCATGGCGCAGTGCCGTCGCCTTGATGGCGCTGCTCGCTTCACCTCTCTGGGCCTCCGAGCCGCTGACTCTGCGCGAGGCTTTGCGCCGCGCCGAGGCCGCCCATCCCGACCTGCAGGGCTTCGGTCCGGAGCGTGCCGGCGCCGACGCCGGTCGTTCCCTGGCCGGCCGTGTGCCGATGCCCGAACTGAGCCTGCTGCTGGAGGACGCCCTCGGCAGCGGTTCACGCTCGAGCCTCGATAGCGCCCAGTGGACGCTGGGTTTTTCCCAGGCACTGGAACTCGGCGGCCAGCGCAGCGGCCGCCTCGACCTGGCCGATGTACGCAGCGCGGCGCTGTCCGCCAGCCAGGAACAGCGGCGCCGCGATGCCCTGGCCGAGGTTGCACAACGCTTCTACGAAGCCGCAGCCGATCGCGAACGCCTGCGCTTGGCAGAGGAACAGGTCGAACTGGCACGCAAGACCCTGGCCGCTGCCGATGAGCGGGTGCGCTCGGCCCGCGCGCCGGTCGCCGAGCGTGCCCGTGCCCAGGCCGCGATGGCGCAGGCCGTGCTGGAACGCGAGCATGCCGAGCACGAGGAACTCAGTGCCCGCGTCTCCCTCGCGGTGGCGATGGGGACGCCAGAACCCGATTTCGGCGAACTGCAGGCTCTGCTGTTCGAGTTGCCGCCGCTGCGCTCCCTGCCCGAACTGCGCCAGCGCCTGCAGCAAAGCCCCGCGGCGCGCGCGCGCCTGGCGGAGGCTGCGGTCCTCGATGCCGAGCGCCGCGCTGCCTTGGCCGCGGGCGGCCTGCGGCCGACGCTGACGGCCGGCGCGCGCCGCTACGAGGATGCAGACGACGTGGCCGCCGTGCTGGGTTTGAGCCTGCCGTTGTTCGCCGGCCGTCGCGCCGGCGACGAGGCAGCGATCGTCGCGGCTCGCCAGGGGCAGGGCGAGGCCGAAAGCCGGGCCGCGCTGCTGCGCGCCGAGGAAGCGCTGTTCGAACGCTACCAGGAACTGGGCCACGCCCGCGAAGCGCTGCGGCTGCTCGACACCGAGGTGCTGCCCGCCCGCCGGGAGGCCCTGAAGCAGACGCAATACGCCTACGACCGCGGCCGCTACGGCTACCTCGAGCTGTCGCAGGTCCTGCAGGAACTCGTCGGGGCCCGCCGTGAGCGCCTCGACACCGCTGTCCGCTATCACTCGCTGCTCGCCGAACTCGAACGCATCACCGGCGAGAACCTGATTGAAGGAAATATCCGATGAACCGCCAGACTACCTGCCTCCTGATCGCGCTGGCCCTGGCCCTGGCGCTGGGCGCCTGTGGCCGCAACGACGCCGGACATGCCGGCGAACATGCCGGCGAACATGCTGCCACTGCCGAATACGAGCGCGGCCCGCACCGCGGCCGCCTGCTGCGCGACGGTGACTTCGCGCTGGAACTGCAGATTTTCGAGGACGGCGTGCCGCCGGAGTACCACGTCTACCTGTTCCGCGACGACAAGCCGCTGCCGCCGACAGCCGCGACCGTCGTGGTGGAACTGAGCCGCCTCGGCAACAAGCACAACCGCTTCACGTTCGCGCCGCAGGGCGATTTCCTGCTGGGCAGTGCGACCGTCACCGAGCCGCATTCCTTCAGCGTCGTGGTGACAGCGACCGAGGGAGGCAAGACGCACCGCTGGGCCTTCGACAGCTTCGAGGGGCGCACCATCATCGCGGCGCGCAACGCCCAGGAAGCCGGCGTGCGCACCGAGGCCGCCGGGCCGGCGACGATCGCCGAGTTGCTGCAGCTCAATGGCCGTGTCGTGCCCAACGCCGAGTACCAGCGCGCGGTGACGGCGCGCTTCCCGGGCTCGATCCAGCAGGTGTTCAAGTCGGTCGGCGACACGGTGCGCGCGGGCGAGCGGCTGGCGGTGGTGGAGAGCAACGACAGCCTGCAGAGCTATGCCGTGACCGCGCCGATCGGCGGCATCGTGCTGGAGCGCCACGCCAACCCGGGCGAGCAGGCCGGCAGCGAGCCGCTGTTCGTGGTCGCCGATTTCAGCAAGCTGTGGGCCGAGCTCTCGGTGTTTCCACGCGACCTGCCGCGGCTGCGCGTCGGCCAGCCGGTGCGCCTGTCGCCGGTCGATGGTGGCGACATCCCGGGGCTGGGCATGATCCTGCGGATCGCGCCCGCCGAGGGGCCTGGCCACGGTGCGCTGAGCGGCGTGTATACCGCACGCATCGCGCTGGACAATGCCTCTGGCCAATGGACCCCGGGCCTGTTCGTGCGCGGCGAGGTGAAGATCGGTGAAAGCGCCGTGCCGCTGGCGGTCAAACGCAGCGGCCTGCAGGCCTTCCGCGATTTCACGGTGGTGTTCGAGCAGGTCGGCGAGACCTACGAGGTGCGCATGCTGGAACTGGGACGGCAGGACGCGACCCATGTCGAGGTCCTCGGCGGCATCGAGCCCGGTGCGCGCTACGTCGCCACGAACAGCTACCTGATCAAGGCCGACATCGAAAAGTCCGGCGCCAGCCACGACCACTGAGATCCGGCCATGCTCGAACGCATATTGGGTTTTTCGATCCGGCAGCGCATCCCGGTTCTGCTCGTCGTCCTGGCGGCGGCGGCCTTCGGTTTCTGGAGCTACCGGCAACTGCCGATCGACGCTGTGCCGGACATCACCAACGTCCAGGTCCAGATCAACACCGAGGCTGCGGGCTACACGCCGCTGGAGGCCGAGCAGCGCGTGACGTATCCGCTGGAAACCTCGATGGCGGGACTCGCTCGACTCAAGTACACCCGCTCGCTGTCGCGCTACGGCCTGTCGCAGGTGACGGTGATCTTCGAGGAAGGAACCGACCCGTACTTCGCGCGGCAGCAGGTCGCCGAACGCCTGCAGGCGATTCGCGGCCAGCTGCCTTCGGGTATCGAGCCGCAGATGGGGCCGGCGGCAACCGGCCTCGGCGAGATCTACATGTACACGGTCGATGCCGATCCTGGAGCACGCAATGCCGACGGCTCGCCGATAACGGCGACCGACCTGCGCCAGGTGCAGGATTGGATCGTGCGGCCGCAGCTGTTGCGCGTGCCGGGCGTGGCGGATGTGAACTCCATCGGTGGCTACGAGCGGCAGGTTCTGGTGCAGCCGGACCCGGCGACGCTGCTGGGCTACGGCATCAGCCTCGCTGAACTGGCCGGGGCCCTGCAGCGCAACAATGCCAACGCCGGCGCCGGCTATATCGAGCGCCATGGCCAGCAGGTGTTGCTGCGCATTCCCGGGCAGGTGGGCGCCGGACAGGCAGCGCTGCAGGATTTGCGCAACATCGTGATCAAGACGGTGGGCAACGCTCCTGTGCGCGTCGGTGACGTCGCCGGCGTCACCACCGGCGGCGAGCTGCGTACTGGCGCCGCGACCCAGGACGGTCACGAGGTGGTGCTGGGCACGGTGCTGATGCGTGTCGGTGAGAACAGCCGCACTGTAGCGAGCGCCGTGGCGGCGAAGATCGGCGAGATCGGCCCGTCATTGCCACCGGGCATCAAGGTGGTGACGGCCTACGACCGTACCTGGCTGGTCGACAAGACGCTCGGGACCGTGCAGAAGAACCTGCTCGAGGGTGCGCTGCTGGTGATCGTGGTGCTGTTCCTGCTGCTGGGCAACCTGCGCGCGGCGCTGCTGACCGCGATGGTCATTCCGGTGACGATGCTGCTGACGATCACCGGCATGGTGAGGACTGGCGTGTCGGCCAACCTGATGAGCCTGGGCGCGCTGGACTTCGGCCTGATCGTCGACGGCGCCGTGATCATCGTCGAGAACTGCCTGCGACGCTTGTCGATGGAGTCTGGTGCCGGGCAGGACATGCCCCTGAAGATGCGCCTGCAGATCGTGTTCGAGGCCAGCAGCGAGGTGATCCGGCCGGCGCTGTTCGGCGTTTTCATCATCACCGCGGTCTACCTGCCGATCTTCGCCCTCAGCGGTGTCGAGGGGAAGATGTTCCACCCGATGGCGCAGACCGTGGTCATGGCGCTGGTCGCGGCGATGCTGCTCTCGGTTACGGCGGTTCCGGCCGCGGTTGCGCTGCTGGTGCCGGCGCCCAGGCCGCACGCGGAGACGCGCTTCGCAGGCTTCACCGAGCGCTACTATGTGCCTCTGCTCGAGGCCAGCCTGCGCGCGCGCATTGCCGTGGCGGGTGCCGCGGCGGCACTGGTCGTGCTGATGGGCTTCGCCGCGTCACGCATGGGCTCGGAGTTCCTGCCCAACCTCGACGAGGGTGACATCGCCATGCACGCGCTGCGCATCCCGGGCACCAGCCTGACGCAGGCGGTGGGTATGCAGACCCAGCTCGAGGCCGCGGTGAAGCAGCTGCCCGAGGTGGAGCGCATCGTCGCCAAGATCGGCACCGCGGACATCGCTACCGACCCGATGCCGCCCTCGGTGGCCGACAACTTCATCATCCTCAAGGATCGAGAGCACTGGCCCGACCCGGGCAAGCCCAAGGCGCAGGTCGTCGCCGATCTGGAGGCAGCGGTGCGGCCGATCCCGGGCAACAACTACGAGTTCACCCAGCCGATCCAGATGCGCTTCAACGAGCTGCTGTCCGGCGTGCGTGCCGACGTGGCGGTGAAGGTCTACGGCGACGACCTCGGGACGCTGGCGGAGATCGGCGAGCGTATCGAGGGCATCGTCAAGGCGGTGGCGGGAGCGCAGGACGTGGCACTGGAACAGGTCACCGGTCTGCCGGTGATGAGCGTGCAGCCGCGGCGCGAGGCGCTGGCCCGCTTCGGCCTCGACGTCGCCGCGCTGCAGGCGGTCGTCGCCGCGGCCTACGGCGGCGAGACGGTGGGCCAGGTGTTCGACGGCGACCGGCGCCATCCGCTGGTGATCAGGCTGCAGGAAGACCTGCGCAAGGACCTCGATGCCCTCGAGCGGCTGCCGGTGCCGCTGCCGGCCGGGGGCTACGTGCCGCTGGGCGAGGTGGCGGAACTGCAGCTGGCCCCGGGGCCGAACCAGATCAATCGCGAGAACGGCAAGCGCCGCGTGGTGGTGACGGCCAACGTCCGCGAGCGCGACCTCGGCGGCTTCATTGCCGAGTTGCAGGCGCGCGTGGCGCAGGACGCGGAACTGCCGCCGGGCTACTGGGTCGACTACGGCGGCACTTTCGAGCAGCTGCAGTCGGCAAGCCGGCGCCTGGCGCTGGTCGTGCCGGTCACCCTGGCACTGATCATCGGCCTGTTGTGGATGGCTTTCGGCTCGATGCGCGATGCGCTGCTGATCTTCACCGGCGTGCCTCTGGCACTCACCGGCGGTGTAGCGGCGCTGCTGCTGCGTGGCATCCCGCTGTCGATCTCGGCGGGCGTGGGCTTCATCGCGCTGTCCGGCGTTGCGGTGCTCAACGGACTGGTGATGGTCAGTTTCATCCGCACGCTGCGGGAGGAAGGGGCGCCTCTGGACCAGGCGATCGTCGAGGGCGCGCGCACGCGCCTGCGTCCGGTGCTGATGACGGCATTGGTGGCGGCACTGGGCTTCGTGCCGATGGCCTTCAACACCGGCATCGGCTCCGAGGTGCAGCGGCCGCTGGCGACGGTGGTCATCGGCGGCATCATCAGTTCCACGCTGCTGACGCTGCTGGTGCTGCCGGCGCTCTATCGCCTCGCTCACCGCAGGGAAGCGGGAGTGTTGCTGCGTGCGGGCGCGGCGCATGTTTGAGGTCCTGCGCCAGCGCACCTATCGGCACCTGTTCCTGGCGCAGGTCGTCGCCCTGGTCGGCACCGGCCTGGCCACGGTGGCGCTGGGCCTGCTGGCATTCCGCCTGGCGGGCAAGGAAGCGGGGACGGTGCTTGGCACCGCCCTCGCCATCAAGATGCTGGCCTACGTGGTGATCGCGCCGATCGCGGGGGCCTATGCCGGCCGCGTTCCGCGACGCAGCCTGCTGGTGAGCCTCGACATCGTCCGCCTGCTGGTGGTGCTGGCACTGCCCTGGGTCGACCAGATCTGGCAGGTGTATGTGCTGATCTTCGTCCTGCAGAGTGCCTCCGCCGCGTTCACGCCGACCTTCCAGGCGACGATTCCGGAGGTGCTGCCGAGGGAGGAGGATTACACCAAGGCCTTGTCGCTGGCGCGACTGGCCTACGACCTGGAATCGTTGCTGAGCCCGGCACTGGCCGCGGTGCTGCTGACGGTGACCACCGATCAGGGGTTGTTCATGGGCACCGCAGTCGGGTTCCTGGGTTCGGCCCTGCTGGTCGTGTCGGTGGCCTTGCCGCGTCCCGCGGCGCAGTCGGGGGCTGCGGGCGTCACCCGCAGGCTTACGCGTGGCATGCGCATCTACCTGGCGACGCCGCGCCTGCGCGGCCTGCTGGCGCTGAACCTGGCCGCCGCCGCCGGCGGCGCCATGGTGATCGTCAACACCGTGGTGATCGTGCGCGGCGAGCTGCAGAAGTCCGCGCATGCCGTGGCCTTGGCGCTGGCGGCCTTCGGTGCCGGATCGATGCTGATGGCCTTTGCACTGCCGCGACTGCTGGAGCGCTATCGCGATCGGAGCGTGATGCTGGCTGCTGCCGCGATGGCAGCCGCCCTGCTCGCCGGTCTGGCCCTGGCCTGGTCGCAGGCGCAGAGTGCCCACTGGCCGATACTGCTCGCCGGGTGGCTCCTGCTCGGCACCAGCTATGCGGCCTTGGTCACGCCGGGAGGGCGCCTGCTCAGGCGCTCATCGCAGGAAGAGGATCGACCGGCCTTGTTCTCCGCACAGTTCTCGTTGTCCCATGCCTGCTGGCTGCTGACCTATCCCCTGGTGGGCTGGCTTGGCGCGCAGCTGGGCATCGGTACCGCGCTATGGGTGATGGCGGCGATCGCTGCGCTCGGTTGGGCGGCGGCGGCGAGATCCTGGCCGCGGGACGAAAGCGAGTCGCTGCAGCACCGTCACGACGACCTGCCGCAGGACCATCCGCACCTCGCGACGGGTGAAGCGGTCGGCGGAGGGCATCGCCATCCCTATGTCATCGACGACCTGCACCCGAGATGGCCTTCCTGAGCCGTCCACAAGTTCCTGTTACCCCTCACTGCACTGGAGTCTGACCATGAAAAAGACTGTTCTTGCCGCGGTCCTGCTGAGCCTCAGCGCTCCCCAGGCATTTGCGCACGGCAACCACGACGAGGAGGGCGAGGGCGCGGTCGTCAAGCTGCAGTCCGTGCGCAAGGCGGGTTCTGCGCCGGCTGTCGACAAGACCAGGGCGGCTTCCCCGGATGCAGGCAAGCCCGAACAGCCGGCGACCTCCGCGCCGGCCGCGAAATGAGGCGCGCCTCCCTCGCGCTGTTGCTGCCTGGCCTGCTGCTGGCCGCTGCGGCAGCGGCGCACGGTGTCGCCGAGGACGACCAGCTATTCATCGAGGGCAACGAGGGCGCGCGGCTGATCCCGTTCCTCTACCTCGGCGCCAAGCACATGGTGACGGGCTACGACCACCTGCTGTTCCTCTTCGGCGTGATCTTCTTCCTGTACCGCATGCGCGAGGTGGCGCTGTACGTGACCCTGTTCGCGATCGGCCACAGCAGTACGCTGCTGTTCGGCGTGCTCAGCGGGACCCAGGTCAACCCCTACATCGTCGACGCGATCATCGGCCTGTCGGTGGTCTACAAGGCGCTCGACAACCTGGGGGCATTCAGGACGCTGTTCGGCGTGCAACCCGACACGCGCGCTGCCGTGCTGGTCTTCGGCCTGTTCCACGGCTTTGGCCTCGCCACCAAGCTGCAGGACTTCGCGCTCTCCAGGGAGGGCCTGGTGCCCAACATGCTGGCGTTCAATGTCGGCGTGGAGATCGGCCAGTTGCTTGCCCTGGCAGGCATCCTGATCGCGATGGGCTTCTGGCGCCGCACCGACGCGTTCGGCCGGCAGGCCTTCGGCGCCAACGTCCTGCTGATGGGCGCCGGCTTCCTGCTGACGGGTTACCAACTCACGGGGTTCTACATCAATGACTGATTCTGCCGTTTCACCCATCCAGGCCAGCGTGCCACAGCTGCTGCGGGCGACCGCGCTTGCGCTGGCCGGCGCCGGTATCTTGCTTGTGACCACGGTACTGCCGGCCGAGTACGGCTTCGATCCCACCGGTATCGGCAAGGCGCTGGGCCTCGCTGCGCTGCACGCACCGGAGGTCGCATCCGACAGCGCCGCCGCCGTGCCACCGGAGCCGCAGAGCGCGGTGATCAGCAACGCGGCCGCGTTCCGCAGCGAGGAGATGTCGCTGACCCTGCAGCCGGGCGAGGGCGCGGAGATCAAGGCATTGATGCGGACCGGCGAGTCCTTCGTGTTCAGCTGGAGCACCGACGGTGGCGCGGTGAACTTCGACATGCACGGCGAACCGCCGGACGCGGGCGACCAGTTCAGCAGCTACTGGCGTGACCGCGGCCAGACCGGCGCGCATGGCAATTTCATCGCACCCTTCGACGGCTCGCACGGCTGGTACTGGAGTAACAAGGGGGCTACGCCGGTCACCGTCACCGTGCGCGTCAGCGGGTTCTTCGAGAAGCTGTACCGCCCGGACTGAGCGCCGGGCGGGACCTCAGGCCAGGCCGCCGAGTTTCAGCAACAACCCCGCCGCCGCGCAGACCGCCAGCACCTTCAGCAGGCCGACGTGGAAGCGCAGCATCGCCAGCATCGCGCTGGCGCCGAGCAGCAGCGCCCAGGGGTCGAGCGAGCCGAGGTCCGGCAGCGGCAGGCGCAGCGGGCCGGCCTGCCATTCGCCGACCTGGCGGAACAGCACATGTAGCGCGAACCAGATGGAGAGATTCAGGATCACGCCGACCACCGCGGCGGTGATGCCGGTCAGCGCCGCATTGAGCCGGGCATTGCCGCGCAGGCGCTCGATGTAGGGTGCGCCGAGGA
>DATILC010000055.1:0-6664 GCA_035476855.1 Solimonas sp.
CAGTGCGCCAGCGCCAGGCCGTAGCCGACGCCGGCATCGGCCAGCTTGTACGAGGGTGCGGACTCGCTGTTGGCGTCGTTGACCGGCACCGAGTCGACGTAGCGGCCGTCGACCCAGGCCTGCCAGCCCTGCTCGGCGCCCCAGCGCAGCGAAGCAAACAGATAACCCTGCGGCACGCCCGGCAGGTTGCTGCCCGCCGGCACCGGCGTCGCCGGCGTGGTGCAGGGAGTGCCGCTGCAAGCCAGATAAGCCTCGCGCACCTGCGCGTCGAGGAAGGTATAGGCCAGCTGCGCCTGCAGCTTCGGCGCCAGCTGTGCCTGCAGCGCGGTCTCGATGCCGCGGCGACGCGTGCGGCCGACGTTGAAGAAGGTCGAGCGACCGCCGCTGTTGGTGGCGACCGCCAGCTCGTCTTTCGAATCGGCGTTGAACAGCGCCAGCTGCGCCTGCAGGCGCGGGCTCAGGCGCAGCTTGGCACCGATCTCGGTGTTGGTGGTGCGCGCAGCATCGAGCCCGAAGTTGAGGCCGGCGCCGCCGTCCGGGCGGTAGGCCAGTTCGGCGATGGTCGGCGTCTCGAAGCCGCGACCATAGGCAGCGTAGAAGTGCAGCGCTGCGCTGGGCTTGTACATCAGGCCGGCGACCGGCGTGGTCGCCGAGTAGTCGACCTCGCCGCTGTCGTCGGGATTGGTCGCGGTGATGTAGGCGTCCTGCGAATCGAAGGCGACGCGGCTGTGGCGCAGGCCGGCGGTGGCCGACCACTGCTCGGCGAAGTCCCAGCTCGCCTGCAGGTACTGGTCGAAGCTGTCGACATCGTTGTCCTCGTCGCGGCGCAGGGCGCCGCGCACGCCAGCCTGCGCACCGACGAAGTTCTCGTAGCCGCGGCGGTGCTGCGACAGCTGGTCGTAGCTCAGGCCGGCGACCAGTTCGAAGGGCCGCGCCGCCAGCTGGCTGCGCCAGCTCCAGCGCGCGTCGACGCCGCTGTAGTCATTGTCGAGATCGACCACGCCGCCGGAGTGGCGCGGACTGCCCTGCGGCCCGGTACCGATGGCGAGGAACTGCTCGACGCCGCGGCGTCCGCCGTAACCGAGGAAGCGCAGGCTGTGGCCTTCACCGAGCTTGAGCTGGTAGATCGCGCCGGCCTGGGCCTGGTCGACGCTCTTGCGGGTGTTGAACTGCGTCGCCACTGCCGTGGCCTGTTCCGGATCCGCCTCGAACTGCGCGCGCGTCAGGCCCAGCGGGTCCTGCACGTCGGGCGAGTCAAAAGCATTGACCAGCAGCGTCAGCTTGCCGGCGGTGCCGAAGTCGTAGTTGAGCTTGCCGTTGAGCGATTCGCGCCGCGCCTCGCTGTGGTCGCGGAATCCGTCGGTGTGGAAGCGCGTGTAGCCGAGGTTGTAGTCGGCCTTGCCCAGCGTGCCGCGGGTGCCGAGGCTGGCGCGCCAGGCGTTGTCGCTGCCGTAGGCACTGCCGAAGGAAACCTCCGGTGTCGGGCTGCCATCCTCGGTGTACAGGGCTATGACACCGCCGGAGGAATTGCCGTAGAGCGCCGAGAACGGACCGCGCAGCACCTCGATGCGATCGGCGGTGGCGAGGTTGAAATGCGAGACCTGCCCCTGCCCGTCCGGCTGCGTGGCGGGAATGTCGTCGAGGTAGAGCCGCAGGCCGCGGATGCCGAAGGTCGAGCGCGCGCCGAAGCCGCGGATCGAGATCTGCGTGTCCTGCGCATAGTTCTGGCGATCGCGCGCCACCACGCCGGGAATCGCCGGCAGGGATTCGGAAAGGTTCACGCCCATGGAATTCTCCGAGGGCTCGACCACGTCGATCGCCGCCGGCACCTCGGATACCGGGCGCTCGCTGCGCGTGCCGATCACCGTCACCGGCTCCAGCCGCGTCGTCTCTGCCGCCAGGGCCTGTACCGTCACTCCGGCGGCAATAGCCGCCACCAGCCGGGCCATTTGCCGGCCGTTACGCTTGATCATGGGGTCCCCTCGAACACCGCTGAGCTTTCTGTATCCGCATTCAATCAGCTTGCGCTCGATTAATGAATACCGTGTTCGCAGGAGAGCGCTATTTCCTGCGCTTTTTCTGCGTTCCTGGACTAGTTGCCGGCGCGGCCACCGCGCGGGCACAGAAGTCGACGATCGCGGGCACCAGTTGCTCGTCGGCGCCGCGCTTGGTGGTCGGCGCCACTGGCCTTACCAGCGCCTCGGTGAAGGCGCCGACGATGCAGGCGCCGCTGACATCGACCGACTGCTGCGGAAACTCGCCGCTGGCGATGCCCTGGCGCAGCACGGTCTTGAACACCTCGCTGAATTCCTGGCGGCAGAGGATACGCGCGGCCTCGACCTCGGGGTCGGCGGGCTCGGCGATGAAGGCATAGGCCAGGTGCGGTCCCTGCAGCGCGCGCCGGGCAAAGGACTCGACTGCGGCACGCAGGCGTTCGTCGGCGCTGCCGGGCCGGTCGATGATGTCCCGCAGGATCGCGCACTCGCGCCGCACCGCGTCGCTCAGCACCTCGACGAACAGGTCAGCCTTGGAGGGGAAGTAGCGGTAGATCGCGCCGGTGGACAGGCCGGCCACCTGCGCCACCGACGTGACCGAGGCCTCGCGGAAGCCGCCCTTGGCGATCAGGCCGCGGGCCGATTGCACGATGCGCTGGCGGTTGTCCGCCAGGCGTTCCTGCATCAGGGGAGACCGCTGGTAGGCCATAGAAATGAATCCGCATTACATTTGTGAAAGTGGTTTCACTTTTTCACGAAACGGGCGTAGGATGCAAGTCCTTCCTTACCGCCTTCCCAGCTAACAGGGCCTCCTCATGAGCTTCAAGCCCCTCAATTTCGACCTCGGCGCCGACATCGACCAGCTGCGCGACGCCACCTGGCGTTTCGCCGAGCGCGAGGTGCTGCCGCTGGCGGCCAAGGCCGACCACGACAACGCCTTCCCCAACCAGCTGTGGCGCCAGTTCGGCGAACTGGGCCTGCTGGGCCTGACGGTGGAAGAGGAATACGGCGGCACCAACCTGGGTTACCTCGCCCATGTCGTGGCGATGGAAGAGATCTCGCGCGCCTGCTCGGCCATCGGCCTGTCCTACGGCGCGCACTCCAACCTCTGCGTCAACCAGCTGCGCAAGAACGGCAACGCGGCACAGAAGCAGAAGTACCTGCCGAAGCTGGTCAGCGGCGAACACATCGGCGCGCTGGCGATGAGCGAGCCGGGCGCCGGCTCCGACGTGGTCAGCATGAAGCTGCGGGCGGACAAGAAGGGCGACCGCTACATCCTCAACGGCAACAAGATGTGGATCACCAACGGCCCGGATGCCCACACGCTGATCATCTACGCCAAGACCGATGTGAACGCCGGCGCGCGCGGCATGACCGCCTTCATCGTCGAGCAGGGCTTCAAGGGTTTCAGCACCGCGCAGAAGCTGGACAAGCTCGGCATGCGCGGCTCCAACACCTGCGAGCTGGTCTTCAGCGACTGCGAGGTGCCGGAGGAGAACGTGCTCGGCGCCGTCGGCAAGGGCGTCAACGTGCTGATGTCGGGCCTGGATTTCGAGCGCGTGGTCCTCTCGGGTGGTCCTCTGGGCATCATGCAGGCCTGCCTCGACGTGGTCGTGCCCTACATGCATGACCGCAAGCAGTTCGGCCAGGCCATCGGCGAGTTCCAGCTGATGCAGGGCAAGCTCGCCGACATGTACGTCGGCCTCAACGCCTGCCGCGCCTACGTCTACGCCGTGGCCAAGGCCTGCGACCGTGGCGAGACCACGCGCAAGGACGCCGCCGGCGCGATCCTCTACTCCGCCGAGAAGGCGACGTGGATGGCCGGCCAGGCGATCCAGGCCCTGGGCGGCAACGGCTACATCAACGAATTCCCCACCGGTCGCCTGTGGCGCGACGCCAAGCTCTACGAGATCGGCGCCGGCACTTCCGAAATCCGCCGCATGCTGATCGGGCGTGAGCTGTTCAACGAATCGAAGCACTGAAGATCTTTTGCCACGGATTTACACGGATGAACACGGAAAGATGAAAAGTCTCTTCTACTGTTTTCCGTGTTTGTCCGTGTCATTCCGTGGCTAAAAATGCTTTCCCGGTAAACCCATGACCGCTATCAAATCCAAGCTCCGCCCCAGCAGCGACGAGTTCCGCGCCAACGCCGCGCAGATGCGCAAGCTGGTCGAGGAACTGCGCGGGCTAACCGCGCAGGCCGCGCAGGGCGGCTCCGAGGCCGCCCGCCAGAAGCACACCGCGCGCGGCAAGCTGCTGGCCCGCGACCGCATCGACAGCGTGCTCGACCCGGGCTCGGCTTTTCTCGAGTTGTCGCCGCTGGCGGCGCATGGCATGTACGGTGGCGAGATCCCGAGCGCGGGCGTGGTCACCGGCATCGGCAGCATCGCGGGCCGCGAATGCATGATCGTGGCCAACGACGCCACGGTGAAGGGCGGCACCTACTACCCGGTGACGGTGAAGAAGCACCTGCGCGCGCAGGAAGTGGCACGCGAGAACCGCCTGCCCTGCGTCTACCTCGTCGACTCCGGCGGCGCCTTCCTGCCGATGCAGGACGAGGTATTCCCGGACCGCGACCATTTCGGCCGCATCTTCTACAACCAGGCCAACCTCTCGGCGCTGGGCATCCCGCAGGTCGCCTGCGTGATGGGCTCCTGCACTGCCGGCGGCGCCTACGTACCGGCGATGTCGGACGAGACCGTCATCGTCAAGAACCAGGGCACGATCTTCCTCGGCGGCCCGCCGCTGGTGAAGGCCGCCACGGGTGAAGTGGTCAGCGCCGAGGACCTCGGCGGCGCCGATGTGCACACGCGCATCTCTGGCGTGGCGGATCATTTCGCCGAGAACGACCACCACGCGCTGGCGCTGGTGCGCCGCATCGTCGGCAACCTCAACATCGTCAAACGCCCGGGTGTGGACATCCGCACGCCCGAGGCGCCGCTGTACGACCCCGAGGAAATCTACGGCATCATCCCCTCCGACACGCGCAAGCCCTACGACGTGCGCGAGGTCATCGCCCGCATCGTCGATGGCTCGCGCCTGGACGAGTTCAAGGCGCGCTACGGCGCAACCCTGGTCTGCGGCTTCGCCCACATCCACGGCTACCCGGTCGGCATCATCGCCAACAACGGCATCCTGTTCTCCGAGTCGGCACAGAAGGGCGCGCACTTCATCGAGCTCTGCGCACAGCGCGGCATCCCGCTGCTGTTTCTGCAGAACATCACCGGCTTCATGGTCGGCCGCAAGTACGAGAACGCCGGCATCGCCAAGGACGGTGCCAAGCTGGTCACCGCGGTGGCCACCGCGCAGGTGCCGAAGTTCACCGTGCTGATCGGCGGCTCCTTCGGCGCCGGCAACTACGGCATGTGCGGCCGCGCCTACTCGCCGCGCTTCCTGTGGAGCTGGCCCAACTCGAAGATTTCGGTGATGGGCGGCGAACAGGCCGCCTCGGTGCTCGCCACCGTGCGCCGCGACGGCCTCGAAGCCCAGGGCAAGAGCTGGAGCGCCGAGGACGAGGAAAAGTTCAAGGCCCCGACCCGCACGCAGTTCGAGGCGCAAGGCAGCCCCTACTACGCCACCGCGCGGCTCTGGGACGACGGCATCGTCGACCCGGCGCAGACCCGCCGCCTGCTCGGCCTCGGGCTCTCAGCCTCGTTCAACGCACCGATTCCGCAGACGCGGTTCGGCGTGTTCCGGATGTAGCGGAAGATTTTTTTGCCACGGAATGACACGGATGAACACGGAAAGACAAAGCGAACTGGTTCATCGTGAGATTACCGAGAAGGTCATCAAGGCTTTCTTCGATGTTCACCGCGAACTGGGACATGGATTCCTGGAGTCGATCTACGAGAACGCATTGGCGCTCGTGTTGCAATCAGAAGGGCTCTTGGTGGAGCGACAGAAGCCGGTCACCGTCAGCTTCAGAGGACAGGAGATCGGAGAGTTTCGTCTCGATCTGGTCGTCGGCGGATTCGTGGTTGTGGAAGTGAAGGCCGTATCAACCTTGAACAAGGCACATGAAGCACAGTTGCTGAACTATCTGAAAGCCACCGGCCTCCATGTCGGCCTTGTGCTGAATTTTGGCCCAAAGGCGGAATTCTCCCGTCGCGTTCTATGAAGAACGGAATCTATCCGTGTTATCCGTGTAAATCCGTGGCAAAAAAAGGCTTTTAAAGAATGTTCACCAAGATCCTGATTGCCAACCGCGGCGAAATCGCCTGCCGCGTGATCGCCACCTGCCGTCGCCTCGGCATCCGCACCGTCGCGGTCTACTCCGAGGCCGATGCCGGTGCACGCCATGTGCGCCTCGCCGACGAGGCCTACTGCGTCGGTCCTGCCGCCTCGCGCGAGAGCTACCTGCGCGTCGAGCGCATCCTCGAGGTCGCGAAGCAGAGCGGTGCGCAGGCCGTGCATCCCGGCTACGGCTTCCTGTCCGAGAACGAGGGCTTCGCCGAGTCCTGTGCCGCGGCTGGCATCGTCTTCATCGGCCCGCCGGTGTCGGCGATCCGTGCGATGGGCTCCAAGTCCGCCGCCAAGGCACTGATGGAGAAGGCCGGCGTGCCGCTGGTGCCGGGCTATCACGGCGACGAACAGGAACCCGCGTTCCTGCGCCAGCAGGCCGACCGCATCGGCTACCCGGTGCTGATCAAGGCCTCGGCCGGCGGCGG
>DATILC010000056.1:0-21489 GCA_035476855.1 Solimonas sp.
CCTCGAGCTTTTTGCGCGAGGGCCGCGTATTGGATGGGCTGTATGGGGCAATCAATCGGAAGAATATTTTCCTACATGGGATACCTATTCAAATCATTCCCAAGCTTCGCGTACAAACTCGCCGAATTGTTAGCAATGGAGTGATTGCGCCGTTACAAGCGTCCGTGAGCGGCGGCGCTCAGAGGCCTAGCGACCACATGCCAGCTCGATGTGCACCGGTCAAAACTCCCATCGATTGCGGAAAGCTTGCAGAGTAGGCCGATAAGTTTTGTTCTGGCGCAGGTGTATTCGCGGTCCAATTGGAGGCATCTTGGAGAGCGACCTCAACGTCTGCCCATAAGTCTGAGAGATCCGACGGTGCATTCCCAGGAGGCCAAAGTCCATGTTGCTCAGCCAAGGGACGCCACCAGAACGAGAGCATCGAGCGCTCATCTTCGGGCAGCGTGTGAAGTAACTGCCGGCATGCTCCTCCGGCAAGCCTCAACATCAATGTGGCTCGACCAATCACCTGCAAATCGTGCCCCTTATGCTCTGGCTTCAATTTTCCAGCAGCCTCCGTTAATAAGATCGGGTCCGTCGGATGTTGTTCCCCAAGAAGGAATTGCTTCCAATCTAGTGATGCAGAAGATCTTGGTCCGATCGCATGAACCATTATTTCGATGCGCCTCTCGAATTTTCGTCTGGCTTGGAGGAGCGACCTACCTTCCTGGGCCTTGAACAGCCGAAGTAGGGCTTGTCTCAGTAAGTAGGCATCCAACGTAGCAAACCCACTTGGACTGCTTGGCTCGGAAAGTCGCCAAAAATCATTGATGTAGGCGAGTGACTGCGAAATACCGGTGGCAGGTGCGGAATGGAATGCTGTCGGGCGATAGCTCGACAGATTTCGCGCTTTTCGATCCAAAATCATTTGCTTGAGGTCGAGGCCCCATCCCTCAATCCAACCTTGAGCAATTTGCCCACTTTGACCCGGTAGGCGTGCAAACGCATCAAGCCAATCACGGGCCGCAATACCTCCTGGAGTCACCACACTTAGTACAGTCGCGCTGGCGCTCGGCTGCGAGATCCAGGCATCGAGAGCTTCCCAAGTGAATACATGAGTTCCACTGCGGTACGGAATTGGCTTTACAGATCGCTTCCCATCGATAGCAAAATGCTGTGAGTCAAAGACCCCTATCCCTTGACATGCCAGTAACGACATGGCACCACGCAGTTCCGCGTAGTAGGCCATGTGGCGCGCAATATCTGGATCGCCGTTAAGGTGCGCATGGGCTGCTTGACCGAGAAGTTGCCAGCCATCCATTGAATGGATAAGTGACGAAGCAACGATGTATTCGCTCAAGTGCGAATTTACAACCTTGTTCCTGCCAGGCTGGCCTTGCCTTGCGCGACAGTAATCGCGGTCAATTTGGTCGATGCAGTTGTTGCCGTAACGATTGTTTGGCCGTAGAAACGAGTTGTTGGACCAATGTTGTGGAAGTCTCGAAAAACAATCGACCACAGCCGCTGGATTGGCTGTCTGAATTGCGGCCAATGTGGCCGGACCCATTGTCATGCTATGCGCCCAGAAGCTTTAGAGCAGTCTTTGCGCCTGCTCCGACTTGACCTTTGGTTGCTTCAAGTCTCCGCAAGAGCGCAAGTCGAAGTTGCTTGTATCCACCGCTCCCGCGAAAACCGGCCTTTAGTATTCGCTCTTCTTCGGGGAGATTGGGCGCGCTCACTGCTCGCCAATCGTACTTGGCCAATTCCGTTACCAGGGCATCTACAAATTTGACGAGGCCTTTCTGCTTGGACAGTGATTTGAGCGACGCCGATAGGGCGGCCTCTTCATCTTCCTCCTTTACGGAACGTTCCTCGAATGTATTGGTTAGATCCAGCTCGTCAGAGTTTAGGTAGAACAAATCGTTCGCTATATGGAGGAACGCCCGAATGCCCTGATCCTGGCTTAACAGCGAGTGTTCACTAAAAAAGGCGGCGTCTATTTTCTCTTCGAAGAGCGGAACGCCCTTGTCGCGACGCAAATTCAGAGCCCAACTAGCCGTCGATGTCTTTACTGCCTCAGCTAACTTGGATCCAACAAACATGAGGAAAGCTGCCTGCTCAATTCTGCTCCACGGCAAAACTTCCTCATGGCTCCCTGCCGGGGCGCCATAGAGTCCCCCGAGCCTCACATTAGGGCCCTCATAGCTTCTGACAAATGTGGCCAAGAGAGCCCTTATCCAGGCCGCTTGTGTGACAGTCTTTCCACGCTGCCCAGACTCTCCGAGCATATTAATTCGCTGGTACCAAGGACTCGACTTGTGGGACCAGAGAAGGTCGACGAGTTCCTGTGCTCTGGTTTCGCGATAGACGATATGGCCTTCGAACTTGTCTAACCAATCCTCAGCGCGAAGGAGCGGATACAAATCGAATGCGAGGCTGGCGTTTATTTTTTTAGGCTTAATGTTGATGGTATAGAAAAGATAAGCCTGCCAACTCAGATCAAGGCCAACAAAAGCGACGACAGGTAGTTCAAAGTCGTTCGTGGCGTCTGAATCAAATGCCCAAAGCCGGTGTTGTCCATCAATGACTTCTATTGGCGGAAGGTCCGCAAAACTCCAACCTTTGACCTTGTAGCCGGAAGGAGCGGCAAGCTCTGCGAGCCCGTCTTTCCTGTCAGATACCTTGACAAGGTCTTCCTTCGCTACTTTTTTGCCGTTCCGAGAATCCCCCGCCGTGAGAATGTTTACAACAATAGCGGTCGGTAACCAGCCAGGTTTGCGAAGAGAATTGTATTCAGGATCGTTTCGCTTTTTTTCTGAAAGATCTGACCAGGGGTAACCAAATTCGACATACCTACTGATTTCTTCGGATCGTTTGCTTTCATGTCGGCGTTGAATGCCGAGGTCATCACGGCCCTTTAATCGCAGATTTGTTGTTCGCGCGTTGACGCCACTCCACTCTCTTAGAAGGGACGCGCGGATGCTGAATTGGTAAAACCAATGCTGGGGCTCAGAGCGGCGAGCTTTTTTGTTCCATGCCACGGCGTCCCAGTCAGACCGCCACTGATTTACCTTAATACCGACGATTTTTTCCATGGCACCCTTCCCCGACATATGTGCAGTATGCATGATGAGCGATAAGGGGCGGTGTCGAGCTGTCGATCAATCGCGTTACTGGAGCGCCCCAGATTCGGAGAGCGATCAATCCGGATGCGTAGCGACACATCGTCAGCGGACCGCCGGCGCATCCGCTCGAGGAGAGTTGAAGGAAGGCTGAACCTGACGAGTGAAACAGGTCAGTGAATGTGATCCGTCGACGAATAGCGTGCCGCGATGGGGCCTTCTGAAATCGGGATAGGGGGTGACGGCGCTGCCGCCACTCCCCTCCCACACCACCGGACAAGCGGGTCCGCATCCGGCGGTTCGAAAGGTTGAGGTCCACGGCGTGCGCCGCGGCCCGAGCGTCATGGTCGGTGTTCGCCGATTGCCCTTCATCACCGCGCCGGGTCCGCAGAGTTTCACTCCGCCTATCCCGCGCAGGCCTCGCCGAAGCGAGCATCTGATGCCATGAGCTTTCGAGATACATCGTCACCTGCTCTCCCTCTCGTTTGGCCCTTCGTCGCCTTGCGGTCGCTACTACGGCCTCTGCTGACTTCTCACTCCGCCAAGGTGGTTCTCCAAGCTCGGCGTCACCCTTTCAGGCATAAGGCGAGATCTCCCCGGGTAAGAACGCGATCCTTCCCTGCACAACCGCCGGATTTACGCCGCCTGAGCCTTGGCCACAACGGCTTTGCAGAATCGTGCCTGCTCGCCCTGCTCGGCGTCGCCTCGTATCCGGTTCTTGTTCATCGGCTCGCAGATTCGCTCCACGCTTCCTCCCCACGGTCGGTCACCCTTCCGCAGTTGCGCTTCGCTTCGCTCGCTGTGGCCAGCTCACGGGAGGACTTCCACCTCCAAGATCGCGCCCGTGCCGGGCGCACACGAAAAGCCCCTCCGGGGAGGGGCTTTAGAGCCGTGTTGGCGATTGGGGCGGGCGCATTCGCAGTAACTTTTATCCAATTGGCGACGCATTTGCAAAAACTTTGCCCGAAGCTTAACGGCAGCAATCAATTCGCCAGAACATTGTCGCAGCACTGGCAAGCCCACCGAATTCGCACCAACTGTGTCGCAGCTTCGCGCCAGTTAGTCACCGGCTCGCACCTAATCTGTCGCATTAGGCGAACACCTGGAACGGGCATGTGATCTCACCTCCATGACTGACCTCGAATGATGCCTGAGAGTCTCAGGTAACGGCTAGACATGGCACCTCTGCTTCGAGCGCAAAAATGCCCTTGCGGGGAATCTGAAAATAGCCTCCACCCCGTGGGGCTTGCATGAGCCTGGCTGAGAGTCGGACCTAATCAGGCGGCACTTTGTCTCATCGCTTCTGGCGAGCGCGGCACAATGTCTCAACTATTTCTAGCAAAGGCATGCCCGAATGGATGAGATTTTCTTGCCCGGGAAATAAAGTCGCAGCTATTTCTGGCGAAGCTCGCCGGAAATAATGAGATTTTGTGATTTGACGAAACATCGAAACGAAATCTCACTTTGCTCTGGCGAATGATTGCCTATAGCCATAAAAAACCCCCAGCATGCCGGGGGGTTGGTGAGATTTACTGGCGAGAATCTCGCTATTTCTGGCGCACTACGTCGAGGGTGCCTATGAGCACCAGATTTTCATCAATGAGGTCTACGACGGGCCGGCTTGAGTCAAGGCGGTGGAGACCGGACGCTTACCTTTCAGGAAATTCTCCCGACCTTTGTCTGATGTCTCTAGGGCGGCAAGCATTCTCTTCAGCTCTGTCGCGATAGAGGGCAATTTGGAAACTTCTACGCTTCCTTGTCGCTCGTTCTACTTTATGCGGCGCGGGTGATACCTAATGCTGTCGCGTTAGGCCACCCTCCGGCACAAACAAAAAGCCCCTCCGAAGAGGGGCTTTGTCATCAGGCGGAAAAGTTTGACACCTGTTAGTGGCAAGTTTGTCACCGGATGGGTGCTCCGACAATGAGCCTCAATCCCAGTTCAAAGCCCCACCCGTCTGATACTCGGTGACTCGAGTCTCGAAGAAGTTCTTCTCCTTCTTCAGATCCAGCACCTCGCTCATCCACGGGAACGGGTTTTCCACCGGCGGGTAGAGGGCCTTGAGGCCGATCTGGGCGCAGCGGCGGTTGGCGATGAACTTCATGTACTCGTTGAACATGCTGGCGTTGAGGCCCAGCACGCCGCGCGGCATGGTGTCGTGCGCGTACTTGATCTCCAGCTCGGTGGCTTCCTTGAGCATGGCCAGCACTTCTTCCTGGAACTGGGCGGTCCACAGGTGCGGGTTCTCGACCTTGATCTGGTTGATCACGTCGATGCCGAAGTTCATGTGCATGGCTTCGTCGCGCATGATGTACTGGATCTGCTCGGACACGCCGATCATCTTGTTGCGGCGGCCGAAGCTGAGCAGCTGCACGAAGCCGACGTAGAAGAAGATGCCTTCGAAGACCACGTAGAAGGCGATCATGTCGCGCAGGAAGCGCTGGTCGGTTTCCGGCGTGCCGGTGTGGAATTCCTGATCGGCCAGGGACTGCGTGAACGGCAGGGCCCAGGCGGCCTTGTCGTGGATGCTCGGCACTTCGCGGTACATGTTGAAGACTTCGGCTTCGTCCAGGCCGAGGCTTTCGATGCAGTACTGGTAGGCGTGGGTGTGGATCGCTTCCTCGAAGGCCTGGCGCAGCAGGTACTGGCGGCACTCGGGATTCGTCAGGTGGCGGTACACGGCCAGCACGAGGTTGTTGGCAACCAGGCTGTCCGCCGTGCTGAAGAAGCCGAGCGAGCGCTTGATGATCATGCGCTCGTCTTCGGTCAGGCCGGCCGGATCCTGCCAGAGCGCGATGTCCGCGCTCATGTTGATCTCCTGCGGCATCCAGTGGTTGTTGCAGGCGTCGAGGTACTTCTTCCAGGCCCACTCGTACTTGAAGGGGACGAGCTGGTTGAGGTCGGCGCGGCAGTTGATGATCTTCTTGTCGTCGACCTGGATGCGGCGGGCGCCCATCTGCAGGTCTTCCAAGCCGGTGGCGCCGGCTTCGACGTGGCCCTGGGTCGGCGCCAGCTTGAAGTCGCTGGCGGCGGGGATCTTCGGCACCGGCGACGGGTGCGCGTCGCTGACGGCGGCCATCACGACGGCGGGGTGCGGGGTGCGCGCGGCCGGGGCGGCGGGCGGGGGGGTGGCGATGGTCGGTTCGTCGTCCCAGGTCAGCATGTCTTGGCTCCTTGTGCTCCAGGTTCTTGGACCTGGGGGATTCATGTCTTATTCGTAGCGTTCGGCTGCGTCTTGCAGGGGTTTTTGGCCCCCTGACTTTCCTGCGGGGCTTTTCCCTCCGAAAGTCCCCGGCCGCCTGCAGTGGAGGTGTCTCGCAACACCCGTGGATCACTGCAGGAATCCGGGGAGAGAGATTGCTCCGGCTTGTGGGCGCCGTCAAGAGGAAGATACAAGGGATTGTGCTCCCCTCAGGGTGCTGCCCATACATGTAGTGAAAGGGGCTTCGGGAATATCCCGGCTTATCCGCCGCATATCCGGGGGTTTTGGGATGGTTTTGCAGGGGTTTTCCACAGGTTTTTGCAGGGCGGGTGGGGAGAGGGCTGTCTTGGCCGTCCTGGCGGGCGTTTGGGGTGGGGGTGGCGGCCTTGAGGCCGCTCGGGGGTGGTGGGCTTTTGGAGGGCTGTTTCGCCTAAGGGCGAGTCACTTTTCTTGTCACGCGACAAGAAAAGTAACCAAAAGAAACGCGCCCCTGGCATCCGCGGCCGCGCTGAAGCGCGGCAACCCGCAGGGCGGACGTGCTCGGGGACCGGCGCAGACGCGACATCCATGTCGCGGCTACGCCTCAGCGCGACATCCTGTCGCGCTGCCCCCTGCGCTCGGCCACCCTGCGGGCGCTCCTGCAAGGGGGCCCCAAAGGCGGGTAACAAGATATCCGGTGTAGGGCGTT
Source organism: Solimonas sp. (assembly GCA_035476855.1). GTDB lineage: Bacteria > Pseudomonadota > Gammaproteobacteria > Nevskiales > Nevskiaceae > Solimonas_A. The sequence goes on from DATILC010000056.1 coordinate 6,990, forward strand.
CAACGACTCAGATGGTTGGGGAGGCGCGGAGGAAGAATTCCGTCCCCCTCTTCCGAAGTCTTGGCGGCGCGATTGGCCGGCCTTGGCGGACAGCCCGTATCCGTATAGGTAGTGATCTGCCCTGGCTTATGCCCCGGTTATCAGCGGTTTGCCCACGGCTTGTGCACAGGCAATTCAGGGGCTTGTCCAAGCCGGGCCGACGAGCGGGCCGCGCGGCGCGATCGAGTCGCGTGCCGTGGCCGCCGCAGGGGCTGCGCGGGATGCGGTCCGGGCCGGACCGGAAGTGCGGGCGCGCGGCCGGCGCCTGCTCCCGCCGTGATCGGGCGTTCGGGCTAAAGGCTTGATCTTGTTGGGATGCCGGCAGCGCGCAAGGCGCTGCTACCCGTCGCGCCACTCCAAAACTACCCGTTTGTGTAGTGCGGGGTGCAAGTCCCGGGCCGTAGGTTTGCCCCAGTGCGAGACAGGACTCCACGCGGACCGCCAGCCAGGCGGACGACGCGGGGCCAGACCTACAAACCGAGGAGAGCGATGGACTGCAACGCCCCTGGCTGTGCCCGGGTTCCGCGGACCGCTGTTGCCGTGGCCCCGCTGCCTGCCGCCTCCCCCGAGTTGCCCGCGCAGCGCCCCGGCGCCGCGCCGGGCCGCGACCGCCACCGGCGTTGAACTGACGCGCGCCGCCGCCCGGCGGTCCGCCCCACGGAGCCTTCATGGACAACCTGCGTTTCAGAATGGCCAAGGCCGTGATCCGCCACAGCGGCATTGCCTGGGCGGTGTTCGCCGCCATCACTGTGTTCTTCGCCATCGGCCTGAAGGACGTCGAGCTGAGGACGATCTTCTCCGATCTGCTGCCCAAGGACGATCCCTACGTCCAGGTCTACAAGGACCACCCGAACTTCGGCAATCCGCTGACCGTGACGCTGATGGTCAAGCGGAAAGACGGTGACATCTACAACCCGGCGACGCTGCAGAAGGTCTGGGACCTGACGCGCGACATCGACCTGGCGCCGGGCGTGGACCACGACCAGATCCTGTCGATCTCCACCGAGAAGGCGCGCTATGCGGAGGCCACGCCCTTCGGCATCGACGTCAAGCCGCTGATGGAAGACCGCGTGCCGAAGACGGCCGCGGAGATCGCCGAGTTCCGCTCGCGCGTCGACAAGAGCCCGGCGGCGCGCAACTTCCTGATCTCCGGCGACCAGTCGGCGACGCTGATCAACGCCACCTTCATCGAGCAGCGCCTGGATTACGGCGAGGTGTTCCAGTACACGCAGTCCCTCGTCGAGAAGGCGCGCGATGCCGACCACGAAATCTACATGGCCGGCCAGCCGGCGCTGACCGGCTGGGTCTACCAGTACCAGAAGCAGATGGTGTGGATCGCCGCAATCACCATTGGCGCGCTGATCCTGTCGCTGGTGCTGTACATGCGCAACATCGTCGGCGTGGTCACGCCGATCGTCACCAGCGCGGTGGCGGCGGTCTGGGGCTTCGGCTTCGTCGGCTGGCTGAAGTCGCCGATCGAGCCGCTGCTGATGGTGGTGCCGCTGCTGCTGGTGGCGCGCTCGTTCTCGCACTGCGTGCAGTTCACCGAGCGCTACTACGAGATCTATGCCCATGTGAAGGATCGCCGCAAGGCGGCCGAGATCACCATGGGCGTGATGATGGCGCCCTCGGTGCTGGGCATCTTCACCGACATCGTCGGCATCTTCCTGATCGCCATCGCGCCGATCCCGGCGATGGAGCGCTTCGCGCTGTTCTGCGGCTTCTGGGCGATCTGGCTGATTCCCACCGGCGTGATCCTGATCTCGCTGCTGCTGGCGGCGCTGCCGCCGCCGAAGAACGTCGAGAAGCTGGTCGGGCAGGGCCAGACCAGCGGTGTGCACAAGGCCTTCCAGTCCTCGCTGGCCGGCATCGCCAGCGTGACCTACGGCAAGGCGGCGCGCGTCACCACGGCGATCGTCGCGGTGGGCGGTGCGGCGGCGGTGTTCACCGCACTGCAGATCAGGATCGGCAACCCGGTGGAAGGTTCCAACCTGCTGTGGCCGGTGTCGGAATACAACAGCGCGGTGTCGACGATCAACGCCAACTTCCCCGGCGTGAACACGCTGGAGATCGTGTTCGAGGCCAAGGACCAGAAGAACCCCAATCGCACGATGCAGCACGCCGACACGATGCTGACGATGCAGCGCGTGCAGGCCCTGATCGAGCGCGGCGACGCACCGCCGCGCGCGACCCTGTCCTTCGCCGATTACCTGATGGAGGGCAACCGCCTGTTCAGCGGCGGCAATCCCAAGTGGCTGCCGCTGGACCCGGTGGATGGCGCGGTCAGCGCCGCGGCCGGCGCGGTGATGGTGGGCAGCAGCCCCAAGGCTTATTCCAACGTCGTCGACTTCGAGCAGCAGAACGGCACGGTGTCGCTCTGGTACAAGGACAACAAGCAGGGCACGGTGGATGCGGCGCTGAAGTCCGCCAAGGCGGCGCTGGCCGAGGTGGGCACGGACCACAAGACTTTCACCGTTCGCCTGGGCACCGGCACCATCGCGCTGCAGCAGGCGATGAACGACGTGGTGCACCGCTACCACTGGCTGATCCTGGGCCTGCTGAACCTGGTGATCTTCCTGGGCACCAGCCTGGCCTACCGCTCGCCGGTGGCGGGCATCCTGCTGCTGGTGCCGGTCAACCTGTCCAACTTCGTGATGAGCGCGGCGATGCACCTGATGGGCATCGGCCTGGACATCAACTCGCTGCTGGTGGCCTGCGTCGGCGTCGGCGTCGGCATCGACTACGGCATCTATCTGCTGTCGCGCATCTGCGAGGAATACCACGCCCACGACGGCGACTGGGCCCGCACCAACACCGCGGCGCTGACCACCACCGGCAAGGCGATCATGTTCACCGCCTCGATCATGGTGATCGGCATCCTGCCCTGGTACTTCCTCTCCGGCCTGAAGTTCATGGCCGACATGGGCCTGCTGCTGGTGCTGATCATGCTGATCAACATGGTGCTGGCGCTGGTGGTGCTGCCGCTGATCGTGTTCCTGGTGAAGCCCTCCTTCGTCAAGCGCACCGACCTGCTGGTGGGCGAGGGCGCCGACCTCTCGGCCTACACCACGCAGGACGAGCGCAGCCACGCGCCGTTGGCGCAGGCGGTGCGCGCATGAGCAGCGGCCGTTATTCCATCCATGGCACCCCTCTCCCCTTCGCCCCGCATCCGCGGGGTAAAGGAGCGGGGCTGGGGGTGAGGGGCACGGGTCAATGTGTCGACGGTGGTTACTTGTTGCGCGCGCGCCCCTCACCCGCGCCTGCGGCGCGACCTCTCCCGAGGGGAGAGGCAAGACGATTCGCTGATGAACACAAGGTTTTCCTTCCGAACGAGCTGACGCTGCCACCGCGCACCGCCGACATCGTCCACACGCCGTAACGCTTAGCGAGGAGACTTCAGATGATCCGCATCAAGAAATACGACTTCGATTACGGCCGCCGCATGCTGCTGCAGAAGTCCGCGATGGGCGCCGCCGCCGGCGTGCTGGCGCCGCTGTGGCCGACGATCGCCGACTCGGCCGACAACACCAGCAAGGTCTACCCCGAAGAGCTGCTGCACATCGAGGCCTACACCAAGGGCAAGATCAAGCCGGGCGACGTCGTCACCAAGGACAACGTCGAGGCGGTCAAGGACCTGCTCGATCCGGTGGCCTACATGCACGTCAAGACCATGGGACGGCGCATCCACATCGTCGAGTCGACCAAGGATGTGACCAAGCTCTATCCGCATGCCTACCTGCAGGGCACGCTGAAGAACAAGGGCAAGGCCAAGATGGGCGCCGACGGCAACGTCTACGACCAGGCCGGCAATCCCTGGGGCGCGGGCATGCCGTTCCCCGACCCGAAGAACGGTGCCGAGGCCACGGCCAACCTCACGCTGAGCTGGGGCCGCCATGACTATTCCCAGTACGCGGTACGCGACTGGGACATCGCCCCGGACGGCTCGCTGGCCTACCAGTACGACTTCGTCTGGGCCGAGCTCAACACCACCGCGCGCAACGACGGCAAGATCTGGGGCGACAAGAAGGATCTGCTGCGCTACCAATCGGTCTGGTTCACCGCGCCGAACGATACCGCCGGCAGCTCCTTCCTCAACATCTGGAGCTACGACCAGCGCAAGTTCCCGGAGCTGTACGGCTACCTGCCGGCGTTCCGCCGCGTCCGCCAGTTCCCGACCAACCAGCGCTTCGAGCCGCTGGTGCCGGGCATCACGCTGTTCCTGTCGGATGCCTGGGCTGCCGGTGATCCGATGGGCACCTGGGGCAACTACAAGATCGTCGAGCGCAAGCCGATGCTCGGCGTGATCGGCAGCAGCAACTTCATGGGCGGCCGCGGCGGCACGATGAACAACTACGAGCGTCCGGTGCACGGCGGGCCCAAGGGCCAGACCTTCCACGACGTGTGGATGGAACTGGTGCCGGAATGCCTGGTGGTCGACGCCGAGCCGACCGGCTATCCGCGTGCGCCGGTCGGCAAGAAGCGCACCTGGATCGACGTCCGCAACGGCATGTACGTGGCCTACAACACCTACGACCGTCGCGGCGAAATCTGGAAGACCTTCGAGCCGCACTACGCGCAGTACAGCAACGAGAAGCTGACGGTGAAGGACGACAGCGGCCACCCGGCCTGGTCCTGGGTCGGCGTGCTGAGCCATGACCTGCAGGCCAACCGCATGAGCCGCTTCGTGCAGGCACGCGAGGTCACCGGTGGCTACAAGAGCGGCTACGACGCCTCGATCATGAAAGGCGAGGACGTCTACAACAAGTACCTCACGGTACAGGCGATCACGCGCCTCGGCACGGTCTGACGCCATGGACCCCAGGGGCGTTATCGGCCTGCCGCGTGCATCCGCGCTCGCATTGCTCGGCGCCGGCCTGCTGGCGGCCGGCGTCGTCTCCGCGACGCCGCAGGCCGCGGCGAAACCGGAAGGACCGCTGCAGGTGGTGCTCGCCGGCACCGTGCACCAGGCGCTGTTCGCGATCGACTTCGGCGAGAAGCTGGGCGTCGCTGCCGGCGCCGGCGGCGAGTTGCAGGAGTCGGTCGATCGCGGCAGCAGCTGGAAGCCGGCGAAGTTGCCGACGCAGCTGGCCCTGCTCGGGGTCGGCGTCGCCGGCGACCACGCGGTGGCGGTGGGCCAGAGCGGCCTGGTGCTGGTGCGTGCTGCCGATGGCCAGTGGACCGAGGCTGCCAGCGGCAGCAAGCAGCGCCTGCTGGCGGTGGAGCTCAACACCGCCGGCCGCGTGGTCGCGGTGGGCGCCTTCGGCACGGTGCTGCTGTCGGAAGACGGCGGCAAGACCTGGCGCAGCGTGGCGCCGGCCTGGCCGGAGTTCGTGCCGGACGGCATGGAGCCGCACATCTACGCCGCGCATGTGGCGGCCGACGGCACGGTGACGGTCGCCGGCGAGTTCGGCCTGATCCTGCGCAGCAGCGATGCCGGCGCCAGCTGGACGGCGCTGCACAAGGGCGATGCCTCGCTGTTCGCGCTGCAGCTGCGCGACGACGGCATCGGCTACGCGGTGGGGCAGAGCGGCGTGATCCTGCGCTCGCGCGATCACGGCGCGACCTGGGAAGAGCGGCCCTCGGGCTCCGGCGCGCTGCTGCTCGGCGTGCATGCGGGTGACGACGGCAAGGTCGTGGTTACCGCGATGCGCGATCTGCTGGCCAGCCGCGATGGCGGTGAAAGTTTCCGCCGCGTCGATGCGCCGGCCGCGCGGAACGCCTGGTTCGTCGGCGTGGCGCAGGCCGGAGCCGGTGCGCCGGTGCTGGCGGTGGGGCAGGCGGGGCAGATCGTGCGCATCGATCCCTGAGTCCCGCGGGTGGCGGGGCGGCAGGACAGCGGCTTCGAAAAGGAGAATCCAGTGACAACAGCGGGCATGACAGGGACCCTGGGAACGGTGCTGCTGCTGGCAGCCTCGACGGTCCAGGCCGAGGACGGCTGGTTCAGCAACATGGACTTCTCGATCGGCGGCTTCATCCGCCCCGAGTTCAGCTATTCGCTGAGCAGCGACGACAATCCGACCAACCAGCTCGGCAACTTCTACAACGGCCGCGCCATTGCGCGGCAGGCCTACGTGCCGCCGAACCTGGTGCCCTCGGCGCTCAACAGCCTGACCGGTGGCCTGGTGGCGCTGCCGGGCATCGGCAGCTGGACCACGGTGCAGTTTCCCGGCGCGCTGGCCAGCGATGCGAGCTCCGACGGCCTGCGCGGCGTCGCCAGCAACACCGGCAGCGGCCGGCCGCTGGAAAGCGTCGACAACGACTACAACTACGCGGTCCTGCGCGGCGAAGTGGAGCTGTCCGCGCGCTTCACGCCGAGCATCAGCCTGATCGCACGCCTGCGCGCGATCTACGACCCGGTGATGTACGACGACTTCGACGCGCACCGCTTCGACGACGTGCTCGGCGGCATCGACGGCGGCGACCCGGGGCTGTACCGCGGCAAGCCGAACTACTTCGAGTACCGCGTCGAGAACAACCAGCATCCCAATCCGCTGGAATGGGCCGGCGAGGACTACCTGGTCTACTTCCCGACCCTGGTGCTGGAATACAACCAGGGCCCGCTCAACCTGCGTGCCGGCAACCAGCAGATCGCCTGGGGCCAGGCACTGTTCTTCCGCGTGTTCGACGTGGTCGACGGCCTCGACCTGCGCCGCCACCTGGTGCTCGACTACGCGCAGGAGGAATACGCCGACGAGCGCGTGCCGGCGCTGGGCCTGCGCCTGGGCTACCAGTTCAACGAGGAAGTGCTGGCCGACGGCTTCGTGCAGAAGTTCCAGCCGACGGTCTACGGCAATCCCAACACGCAGTACAACGTCATTCCCTCGCAGTTCACCGTGCAGGATCGCTATGCCGATGGTGGCTGGGACGAGAAGCTCAACTACGGCCTGCGCGTGAAGGGCAACTATGGGCAGTGGGGCTTCCAGGCGATGGCGGTGCAGCGCTACAACCCGGACGGCGTGTTCCGCTGGACCGAGTCGGGCGTCAACAAGGATCTGCCGAACGATGCCAACACGCTGGGCAACCGGGTGAACACGACGCTGGGCCTGCTCGGCAAGGACTCCGGCGAGCTGCTGGCGCAAACGGCTTTCGAAGCCTCGCCGGGCGGTGTCTACTCGGCGCAGGAGTGGTTCGAGTACGCCGGCCTGGCGCGGCTCAATGCCATCACCGGCCTCAATGCCTCGATCTCCGAGTTCCCCGCCGCAGGCGAGCTGTTCGCCTCCGAGATCAGCACGGTGCCGGAGGCCTACAACGAGCTCAACACCTTCTTCATCGCCGCCGGCGGCAGCCTGCGCGGCCACATCGCCCGCGAGTATGCGCAGGAGGAAGTGTTCGGCCTCGGCGCCAGCTATGTCACCGAGGGCGAGCCCGGCGGCATCTTCGACCAGCTGATCATCAACCTCGAAGCCAGCTACACGCCGGACCGCACTTTCACCAACACCTCGCTGAGCCGCAACTACATCAAGGAAGACTCGATCGTCACGGCATTGGTGCTGGAGAAGTACCACCGCTTCACCCAGGCCTTCCCGGCGACCTACTTCGTGTTCCAGCACATGTACCGCAATGTCGACGACCTGTTCGGGCGTCACCTCAGCGGCTACGGCGGCACCGTGGACCAGGCGGCGGACGGCGTCGACGGCGCGCACTACTTCGCCTTCGCCTTCCAGCAGCCGTTTCCGCAGGACATCTACCGCATCGGCTTCGCCACGCTGTACGACCCGCGCGGCAGCATCCTGGTGCAGCCGGGCATCAAGTGGAAGCCGCGTGGATCGATGACGGTGGAGGCGTTCTACAGCTACATCGACGGCGCGATGGGCAGCGCCAATCCGAACGACACGCTGTTGTCGACGGTGGACTACGCCGACGAGGTGACGCTGCGTCTCACCTACCAGTTCTAAAGCACAAAAGAAAATTGGCCACGGATGACACGGATGAACACGGATCGATCAAAAGCATTCTCCCTGTTCCCGGTTCACCTGATGGGGACTCAAGTAGCCACTGAATCCGCCGTGTCATCCGTGTAATTCCGTGGCAAAGGCTTTTGCTGTGTAAAGGAACCGCTGCCTTCCCCATTCCTCCCCGGCAGCGAGGGTGCCGACGGCTTCGGCTGTCGGCTTTTTTAGACAAAGGAGCGGGCAGGGCCGATGAGAATCCTCCGCTACGACCAGGGCTACAGCCGTCGCCACTTCCTCGGCGGCCTGGCGCGCGGTGTGGCCACTGCCGGCGTGCTGATGCCGCTGTGGGACGCGGTGGCGAAGGACGGCGACATCGCGCGCGCCTATCCGGACGAGTTGCTGTCGCTGGAGAACTACACGAAAGGGCGGCTCAAGAGCGGCGATGTCATCAGCGCCGCCAACGTCGAGCAGGTACGCGGGCTGCTGGAGCCGATCAAGTACGAGCAGGTGGCGAAGCTGGGCCGGCGGCTGCGCGTGGCACCGACCACCACTGACATCATGCGCCTGAGCCCATGGGAGTACCTGGAGGCCTCGCTGCGCCATCGTGGCCAGGCGCGCTTCGATGCGCGTGGCAATGTCGTGGCGCAGGACGGCCGGCCCTGGATCGGCGGCAATCCCTTTCCCGATGCGAAGACCGGGCTGGAACTGTTCGCCAGCCTGACGCTGAGCTGGGGCCGCCACGATGCCTCGATGTACGCGATCAAGGAATACGACGTCGGCCCCTCGGGCGACATCGACTTCCGCTACGAGCTGGGGTGGGCCGAGCTGTCGCCGGTGGCCCGCGTCAGCATGGAGCCGCGGCCCTACTGGACCGGCAAGGAAGACACGCTGCGCTACCAGTCGGTGTTCTTCGTCGAGCCGGACTCGGTCAACGGCACCTCCTTCCTCAACATCTGGCCCTACGACCAGCACCGTTTCCCGGAGCTCTACGGCTACCTGCCGGAGTTCCGGCGCATCCGCCAGTTCCCCACCGACCAGCGCTTCGAGCCCTTGATCGCCGGCTCGACGCTGTACCTGTCCGACGCCTGGGCTGCCGGCGATCCGCTGCACACCTGGGGCAACTACCGCATCGTCGGGCGCGGCCCGCTGCTGGCCGCGGTCTCCGGCGGCTGGACGCCGGATCACGCCAACTGGGAGCACCGCACCCATGGCGGGCCGAAGGGCCATACGTTCTGGGACACCACGGTCGAGCTGGTGCCGGAGACCATCATCGTCGAGGCCGAGCCGGTGAAGTTCCCGCGCGCACCGGTCAGCAGGAAGCGCGTCTGGTTCGACGCGCGCACCGGCCTGCCGGTGTCGATGGTGACCTACGACCGCCGTGGCGAGCCCTACCACTCCTTCGACGCCGCCTTCGGTCTCTACGACGCCGGCGCGAAGTCGGTGATGGACGGTCGGCATCCCTACTGGTCCTGGAGCCATGTGCATGCCTTCAACCTGCAGACCGGCCGCATGACGCGGCTGGAGCAGGTGCGGGCCATTTCCGGTGGGCATCGCAGCGCCGCGAACGATCCGGCGATGTACGAGCGCTACCTGACCAATACGGCCCTGATGCGACTAGGGAGGACTTAGAGACAGGACAGATCCGATTCCGTTCGTGCTGAGCCTGTCGAAGCACGGGCGGATTTCCAACGAAAGGCCGGTCGACAAGTTGCCATCCACCCCCTTCGACAGGCTCAGGACAGGCTTCGACAGGCTCAGGGCGAACGGCAACTTTAACGATCCTGGAGTTACGCCCACCTGCGTTCTCCCCAAAAACTACCCGAGCGGGTGGCGGAGCAACCGGCAGCAACGAATAGCTTTAGCAGCACACCGGACCGCGATAGCGATCGCGGCACGAGAACAAGAGGAGAGCGGTTCATGACTGCAATGACGCAAGCGGACGTGCGTGCGAAAAGCCGCAACGGTTCCGTGACGCTGCCGGCCACCGGCAAGCTGATCAACATCGACAACGGCGGCACGCTGACCGACTTCTGCGTGATCGACGGCGACAAGGTGTATCGCACCAAGAGCGTCACCACGCCCTATGACCTGTCGAAGTGCTTCTTCGACGGCCTGCGCAAGGCCAGCCGCCTGATCTACGGCGAGGAAGACCTGCTGGCCCTGCTACTCAGCACCGACCACATCCGCTACTCGACGACGCAGGGCACCAACGCCCTGGTCGAGCGCAAGGGCCAGCGCCTGGGCCTGGTGCTGGCCGGGCTGTCTGCCGCCGAGCTGCAGCGCGACGCGCAGCAGAAGGATGTGTTCGCCGGCCTGGTCGGCGCGCGTGTCGCCACGCTGGACCTGTCGCTGGAAGACGCGGCGCTGGAACTGGCGGCGACCCAGGCGATCAACCGCCTGTCCTCCGAGGGCGCCAACCGCATCGTCATCGGTGCCGGCGGCGCGCAGCGCGACGCCGGTGAGACGCGGCTCAAGCACATCCTGCTGAAGAAGTTCCCGCCGCACCTGCTGGGCGCGCTGCCGCTGCTGTACTCGCATGAAGTCGTGCAGGATGAGGACGACACGCGCCGCGTCTGGACCGCGCTGTTCAATGCCTTCCTGCATCCGGCGATGGAGCGCTTCCTGTACAACGCCGAGCACCGCCTGCGCGAGTACAAGACGAAGAACCCGCTGCTGATCTTCCGCAACGACGGCGACTCCGCGCGCATCTCGCGCACCGCGGCGGTCAAGACCTATTCCTCCGGCCCGCGCGGCGGCGCCGAGGGCAGCAAGGCACTGGCGCAGCACTACGGTTTCAGGCGCCTGCTGGGCATGGACATCGGCGGCACCACCACCGACATCAGCCTGGTCGAGAACGACAGCGTGCGGACCGACCGCCGCGGCCGCATCGAGGGCGTCGCCACCTCGCTGCCGCTGTGCAATGTCGTCAGCGTCGGCGTCGGCGGCTCCTCGATCATCAAGGTGGTCGACGGCCGCCTCCAGGTCGGCCCGGAGTCTGTCGGCGGTGCGCCCGGCCCGGCCTGCTTCGGCCTCGGTGGCACCGAGGCGACGATCACCGATGCCTTCCTCGTACTCGGCCTGCTGGACCCGGCCAGCTACTTCGGCGGCGAGATGAAGATCGACGTCGAGCGCGCCCGCGCCGCGATCACCGACAAGGTCGCCGGGCCGCTGGGCCTGTCCTGCGAGCAGGCCGCCGAGGCGATGGAGCAGGCCTGGGTGGCCAAGGTCGCCGCTGCGCTGCGTGCCTTCACCCCCATCAATGAACCGGGCACGCCCGACACCACGCTGGCCGCCTTCGGCGGCGGCGGGCCGTTCATCGCCTGTCGCGTGGCCGAGGCCGCCGGCATGAACCGCGTGGTGATCCCGGGGCTGGCCGCGGTGTTCTCGGCCTTCGGCATCGGCTTCTCCGACATCGCCCACGAATACGAACTGCCGCTGGAGCGCAATGACGACGCGGCGCTGCAGCAGGCGTTGGCGATGCTGCGTGAGCGTGCCGCGCGCGGCATGTTCGCCGAGGGCTTCGAACTCAAGGACTGCCTGATCGAGACGCGCCTGCAACTCGATGATCGCCTGTTGCCGCTGGACGGCGAGCGCCTGCCTGCCGGCCTGCCGAAGGATGCGCGGCTGACGCTGATGCTCAAGGCGACCCGGCCCATTGCCCGCGCGCAGCTGTCCGGCCGCTTCGGCGAGGAGCGCAAGCCCGCCGCGGCCGGTGGCCAGCGCCGCCTCGTTACCGGCGGCAAGCCGGTGGCCCTGCCGCTGTACCGGGTCGAGGCGCAGTCCGGTGGCGTGCAGGCCCAGGGCCCCTGCGTCCTGGAAGAGGCCTTCTTCACCAGCCGCATCGATGCCGGCTGGCGCTTCGAGATCAATGAATCGGGCGACATCCTGTTGAGCCGCGCCTGAGCCAGAGACAAGGAATCCAAGATGAAAGTCCTGATCACCGAATACCTGCGTATCAACCTCGATACCGAGCAATGGGAGTGCCGCCGCTGCGGTCACGCGCACGGCAGCGCCCGCGACAACTACAAGCGCGGCATGCTGGTCCACGACCGCGATCCGCGCGAGATCCACAAGCCGCTGCTCGACACGAAGCTCTACGAGCGCACCTACTCGCCGGACCCGGCCTGGTGCCGCATCCTCGAGTACTACTGCCCGCAATGCGGCGTGATGGTCGAGGCCGAGTACCTGCCGCCGGGCCATCCGCCGCTGCACGACATCGAGCTGGACATCGATGCGCTGAAGCTGCAGTGGCAGGACCGCAAGGAAGTCACCGAGCCGGAGATTGGCCCGGACCTCGCGCTGGAGAAGGTGCGCAACAACCGCGCGCTGCATGCCGGCCACGAACACGGCCATCACCACCATCACTCGTAGGGTGGGCCTCGGCCCACCATCCAACGCATGCCGGTGGGCCAAGGCCCACCCTACAGGAAGCAACACATGAAACGAGTTTCCGTAGACATCGGCGGTACCTTCACCGACTGCTTCGTGGTCTGGGACAACCAGTACATCGAGGGCAAGGCGCTGACGACGCATCACAACCTGGCACTGGGCTTCAACGAGTCGCTGGGCGATGCCTGCAAGCAGCTCGACCTCGAGCCCTCGAAGCTGCTGTCCCAGGTCGATTCGGTGCGCTACTCGACCACGCTGGGCACCAATGCGCTGATCGAGCGCAAGGGCCCGCGCATCGGCGCCCTGGTCACCACCGGCTTCAAGAGCACCATCCCGCTGTCGCGGGCCCGCGGCTACGGCGAGGGCCTGGCCGAAAGCGCGCAGATGGATATCCCCAATGCGCAACGGCCGCAGCCGATCGTGCCGATCCCGATGATCCGCGAGGTGCGCGAGCGCGTCGACTACCTCGGTGCGGTGTTCTGGACGCTGGACGAGGACGACGTGCGCCTGCGCATCCGTGAACTGGTCGATGCCGGCGCCGAGGCGCTGGTGGTGGTGTTCACCAACAGCGTGGTCAATCCGGCGCACGAGCTGCGCGTGCGCGAGATCTTCCTGGAGGAGTACCCGGCGCACCTGCTCGGGGCGATCCCGATGCTGCTGTCGCACCAGGTCGCCGGCCGCAAGGGCGAGTATGCGCGCGGCACCTCGACGATCATGGACGCCTTCCTGCACCAGACCATGTACCACGGTCTCGGCACGCTGGAGCTGAACCTGCGTGCGCAGGGCTACAACAAGCCGATGCTGGTCAGCCACAACTCCGGCGGCATGGCACAGCTCAACTCCACCGACGCCTTGCAGACCGTGCACTCGGGCCCGGTGTCCGGCGTCGCCGCCAGCGAACACCTGGCCGCCGCCGCGGAGCTGGGCAACGTGGTGGCCACCGACATGGGCGGCACCAGCTTCGACATCGGTATCGTCGACCAGGGCGGCGTCAAGCATTACGACTTCAACCCGGTGATCGACCGCTGGCTGGTGTCGATCCCGATGGTGCACCTGGTGACGCTCGGTGCCGGCGGCGGCTCGATCGCGCGCTACGACCGCATGTTCGGATCGATCGAGATCGGCCCGCAGTCCGCCGGTTCCGATCCCGGCCCGGCCTGCTACGACCGCGGCGGCCTCAAGCCGACGGTGACCGATGCCGATCTGGTGCTTGGCTACCTCGATCCGAAGAACTATGCCAATGGCCGCATCCCGCTGAACCCAAAACGCGCGAGGCAGGCGATCGAGGACCAGCTCTGCGACGAGCTCGACATGGACGTGGCCGAGGTTGCCCGCCTGATCAAGCGCAACGTCGACGCCAGCATGGCCAACGGCATCGCCACCGAGTTGCGCACGCGTGGCTACGAGCCCAGGGACTTCACCATCCTGGCCTACGGCGGCAACGGTCCGCTGCATGCCTGCGGCATCGCCAACGCGCTGGGCGTGTCGAAGATCCTGGCGCCGCCGTTCTCCTCGACCTTCTCCGCCTGCGGCGCCGGCAACGTCAACCAGATGCACATCCACGAGATGAGCACCTGGACCGTGCTGTTCAACGCCGGCCTCAAGAGCTTCTTCTCCGACTACGACAGCTTCAACCGCGGCGTCGAGGAGCTGGAGCGTCGCGGCCGCGAGGACCTGCTGCGCCAGGGCATGGTCGCGGAGCAGATCCGCTACCGCCTGGAACTGGACATGCGCTACGGCAACCAGCGCGTGCAGACCGCGGTGGTGACGGAGATGAACCGCCTGGCCTCGCAGCGCGACGTTCTGGCGCTGATGGACCAGTTCCACAAGAGCTACGGCGCGCGCTTCGGCGAGGGCAGCCAGTCGCCGGAGACCGGCGTGCGCATCAACACCGTCCGTGTCTGCTCGTTCGTCGATCAGCCCAAGGTGGCCTTCGCCAAGCTCAAGCTGAGCGGAAAAGTGCTCGCGCCGCCGGAGCCGGTCAGCCGTCGCGACTGCCATTACGTCGGCCAAGGCAAGCCGGTCTCGACGCCGGTCTACGACGACCGGGCGCTGGCCGAGGGCACGCGCATCGAGGGGCCGGCGATCGTGACGACGCGCGCGACGACCTATCTGGTCGAGCCGGGCTGGGTCTTCCATGCGGCCGCTCAGGGCGGCGTGTGGTTCATCAAGCAGTAGTG
>DATILC010000057.1:0-6083 GCA_035476855.1 Solimonas sp.
AACGAGACCCGCGCCTACATCCAGAAGATCCTCTGGCACATCACCGCCGACGGCTGGCTCAGCACCGGCCAGCCGCAGGATGCCTCGTCGCTGCTGCTGCCGGTGGGCGCGCCGACCGCGGCGGCGCAGGGCGAAGCGGAAAAAGCAAAAGGTCCAGCGGACCTTTTGCCCGCTGAGCGCCAAGCCATGGATGGCTTGGCCGGGCCGCGGCGCCATGGACGGCCTTCCCCATGAGGTCGCCATGAAGCGATACCTCGTCGGCGGCGCCGTCCGCGACGCCCTGCTGGGCCTCGAAGTCCACGAGCGCGACTGGGTGGTGATCGGGGCCACGCCGGAGGAAATGGCGGCCGCCGGCTATCTGCCGGTGGGCAAGGACTTCCCCGTGTTCCTGCATCCGCAGACCAAGGAAGAACACGCCCTGGCGCGCACCGAGCGCAAGACCGGGCGTGGCTACAAGGGCTTCAGTTTCCACACCGGCCCCGAGGTGACGCTGGAAGAAGACCTGGTGCGGCGCGACCTCACGGTCAATGCCATCGCCCAGGACGAGGACGGCACGCTGATCGACCCTCACGGCGGCCGGCGTGACCTCGAGGCGCGCCTGCTGCGCCATGTCTCCGGGGCCTTCAGCGAAGATCCCGTGCGCATCCTTCGCGTGGCGCGCTTCCATGCGCGTTTCGCGCCGCTGGGCTTCCGCATCGCCGACGAAACCATGACGCTGATGCGGCAGATGGTCGAGGCCGGCGAGGCCGATCACCTGGTGCCCGAGCGGGTCTGGCAGGAGACGAAACGCGCGCTGATGCAGGACTCGCCCGGCAGCTTCTTCCGCACCCTGCATGAATGTGGCGCGCTGGCGCGGGTGATGCCGGAGCTGGCGGCGCTGTCCGGCGTGCCGCAGCGCGCCGACTATCACCCCGAGGTCGACACCCTGGTGCACACGCTGATGTGCGTCGACACCGGCGCGCGCAGCGGCTATCCGCTGGAGGTGCGCTACTCGGCCCTGGTGCATGACCTCGGCAAGGCGGCGACGCCGCAGGAGGAGCTGCCCAGCCATCGCATGCACGACCTGCGCGGGGTGCCGTTGGTGCAGCAGTTCAACGAGCGCCTGCGCGTGCCCGCCGCCTGCCGCGAGCTGGCGCTGGTGCATACGCGCGAGCACCTGGTGATCCACCAGGCGCAGCAGCTGCGCCCCGCAACCCTGCTGGGCCTGCTGGAGCGCATCGGCGCGTTCGCCAGGGGCGAGCGTTTCGAGCAGGTGCTGCAGGCCAGCCTCTGCGACGCGCGCGGCCGCCTCGGTTTCGAGGACTGCGACTATCCGCCGGCCGGGTACCTGCGCAGCGCGCGCGACGTCGCCAGCCAGGTGCAGGCCGCCGACGTGATGCGCGAGGGCCTCAGCGGCCCCGCGATCGGCGAGGCGCTGAAGGAACAGCGCATCCGCCAACTGAAGGAATGGAAATCAGGGAACGGTGGCCAGCAGCAGCCCGCCTAGCGCCAGGCGGTACCAGGCGAAGGGCACGAAGCTGTGGCCGGAGATGTAGCGCAGCAGCCACTTCACGGTGATGAAGGCGGTCAGCGCCGACACCAGGCAGGCAATGCCCAGCTCGCCCCAGGGCTCGGCGGCGAAGGCGGCGCGGTCGTCGAGCATCTTCAGCAGCTCGTAGGCGCTGGCGGCGAACATGGTCGGGATGCCGACCAGGAAGGCGAACTCCGCCGCACGCGGCCGGCTGGTCAGGCCGAACAGCAGGGCGGCGAAGATCGCCGCCGCCGAGCGCGACACGCCGGGAAAGATGCCGGCGACGATCTGGGCGATGCCCACCGCGATCACCACGCTCCAGCCGACGGTCTCGCTGGGTGCATGCGATTTCACCCAGTACTCGATGGCGAAGATGACGATGCCACCGATGATCAGCGCCCAGGCCACCGGCGTCACCGTGTCCGGCAGTTCGGCGCCGAGCTGCTTCGCCACCAGGCCCAGCACCACGGTGATGACGAAGGCGACCGTGATCTTCAACAGGTAGTCGCGCGACTCCGGCTCGCGCCAGTTGCGCAGCAGGCCGCTCAGGCGCTCTCGGTAGACCAGCAGCACCGCGACGATGGCGCCGCACTGGATGGCGATGTTGAACAGGTCCGAGCGACGGTCGAGCCAGTGCTGGGCGATCAGCAGGTGGCCGGTGCTGGAAACGGGGAGGAATTCGGTGACGCCTTCGATGACGCCGAGCAGGATGGCTTGCAGGATGCTGTCCACGGGATGGTTATTGATCCGGCGACGCGACGGTCAGGCCAGGGCATACGCATGCCATGATCGCCGCGGGTGATTCATGTGAGGGAGTCGCCGGTTCAATAAGCATCAATCATGCTCTGTGCTATTGAAGCAGCGACGCCTAACTTTGCTTGACATGCAGCGGATCCGGCAAGTACCGCGTTTTGTTCAAACATCTGATCGCTGCTTCAATAGACTGGTGGGAATGAGGCGGCAAGGATACGGGATAACGTGGTCATGACAACGTCGTCGGTGGTGCTGGTGACCGGCGCCGCAAGGCGCATCGGCGCCGAAATCGTACGCGCGCTGCACGCGCAGGGCTGGAATGTCCTGATCCACGCCCACCGTTCGCTGGCCGAGGCCGAGGCGCTGGCGGCGGAGCTGAACCGGGCGCGGGGCGATTCGGCGCAGGCCCTGCAGGCCGACCTGCTCGACAGTGCCGCGCTGCCGGCGCTGGCGGCGGCGGCGCAGGCGCGCTGGGGCCGGCTCGATGCCCTGGTCAACAATGCCTCGACCTACTATCCGACGCCGCTGGGCCAGGTCACGCCGCAGGCCTTCGAGGACCTCGTCGGCAGCAACCTGCGCGCGCCCCTGCTGCTGACCCAGGCCTGCGTCGCGCGGATGGAGCAGGGTGCGGTGGTCAACCTGATCGACGTCAACGCCCGGCGCCCGCAGCGTGGCTACAGCACCTACACCGCGGCCAAGGCCGGGCTGTGGGCGCTGACCGAGGCACTGGCGCTGGAGCTGGCGCCGCGCATCCGCGTCAACGGCGTCGCTCCCGGCCACATGATCTGGCCCGGCGCCGGCCAGCTCGACGCCGCGCAGCAGGCCAGCGAACTGGCACGAATCCCGCTGGGCCGGGTCGGGGGCGGCGCGGAGATCGCCCACGCGGTGGCCTACCTGCTGTCGCCGCAGGCGGCCTACATCACCGGTGCGATCCTGCCGGTGGACGGCGGCATCCGCCTGGCCTGAACGGCGTCGTGGAAAGCGGGGCGGGCCGATTGCGGCCGGCCGGTTCCGCCCGCTAAGGTGCCGGCGGTAAAAATGCAGGCTCGGATGAACCCGAGATCAACGGGCAAGGAGTTCCCTTGGAGCACTCGATCATCGGCCGCTGTCCGGCGGGCCGCAGGCGGCCGTCATGACCGAGGCCAGCGGCACTGCCGTGGCGGCCGGCCTGCACGACCGCATCCGCACCTACTACCGCGAGACCCATCTCGACTACCGCATGCTGTGGTATTCGAAGGACTCGCTGGCGCTGCATTTCGGCTACTGGGACGAGCACACCCGCAGCGATGCGCAAGCGCAGCTCAACCTCAACCGCGAGCTGGCGCGGCACATGCGGCTGCAGCCGGGCATGCGCGTGCTCGATGCCGGCTGCGGCATCGGCGGCAGCAGCCTGTGGCTGGCGCAGCACCATGGCGCGCAGGTCTGCGGCATCACCCTGGCGCCCAACCAGGTCGAGCGCGCGCAGCGGGCCTCGCGCGAGAGCGGCATCGCGGCGACCTTCTCGCTGGGCGACTTCAACGCCACGCGTTTCACCGATGCCAGCTTCGACGCCTACTGGGCGATGGAAAGCCTGTGCCACTCGCCGGACAAGCCGCAGGCCCTGCGCGAGGCGGCGCGGCTGTTGCGCCCCGGCGGTCGCATCGGCATCGCCGAATACCTGCGCCGCGAGCGGCCGTTACCGCCGCGGCAGGAGCGCGGCCTGCTGGCTTGGCTGCGGGATTGGGCGATTCCCGACCTCGGCAGCGAGGACGAGTGGCGCAGCTGGCTGGCCGAAGCCGGCTTTGCCGAAATCGAGGTCGTCGACATCACCGACAACGTACGCCCCTCGCTGCGGCGCCTGCACCTGCTGGCCTGGCTGCTCGGCTTCGGCGAATGGGTCCTGCGTTGCCTGCGCCTGCGCACCGCGGCGCAACACGCCAACGTGCGCGGCTCGCGGCGCCAGGCGCTGGCCCTGCGTGCCGGCTCCTGGCAGCACCAGCTGATCACCGCCGTGCGGGTGCCGCATGACCGCGCCGCAGGCTGAGCCGGCACCGCGCCGGGTCGTCATCCTCGGCGGCGGCATCGGCGCGCTGAGCACGGCCTGGCATCTCAGCAGCGAGCCCGACTGGCAGCAGAAGTACTCGGAGATCACGGTCTACCAGCCGGGCTGGCGGCTCGGCGGCAAGTGCGCCAGCAGCCGCAATCCGCAGGCTGGCTGGCGCAACGAAGAGCACGGCCTGCACATGTGGTTCGGCTTCTACGAGAACGCCTTCCACATGCTGCGCAGCTGCTACGCCGAGCGGCAGGCCGATCCGCAACTGGCGCGGCCGGCCGGTTCGCCGCTGGCGAGCTTCGACGCCGCCTTCGAGGGCCGCGACGAGGTGTCGCTGATGCGCTTCGACGGCAGCAGCTGGCGTCGCGAGCTGCTGGCCTTCGGGCATGACGCCTCCGCCGGCGCGCCCGGAGACGGCCACTACCGCGAGCCCGGTGCCTACGAACTGCTCGGCCGTCTGCTCGGCATGCTGGCGCAGCAGGCGCGCAGCGCCGCGCCCGGCTGGCTGCCCTGGCGGTCCTCCTATCTCAAGGGCCTGCCACGGCTGCAGCAGGCGCAGGCCCGGCAATCCGGCAATGGCGGCGGCGCGTTACAGCAGCTGCGGCGGCTGTTCGAGTCGCTGCCCGCGCTGTTCACCCTCGATGACCTGCTGTTCCGCGAACTGGGCGAGCTGTTCGGCCGCCTGCGCAGCGCGGCCCGGCAGTCGGCCCCGGCAGACGATGACCGGCCGCAGCTGCCGCAGGTCCGCCTGCTGCTGGAACTGGGGCTGACGATCCTGCGCGGCGTCGTCAGCGACGGCGTGCTGCGCCAGGGCCTGGGCTGTGTCGATCACCTGGAGTTCCGCGCCTGGCTGGGACGCCATGGCGCCAGTGCCGAGGCGCTGGCCTCGACGCCGGTGCGTGCGCTGTACTCGGCGACGCTGGCCTACGAGGACGGTGACCTCAACCGTCCGAACATGGCGGCCAGCGTGGCGCTGGGCCTGCTGCTGCGCATCGGCCTGTGCTGGCGCGGCCATGCCATGTACAAGATGCAGGCCGGCATGGGCGAGACCGTGATCGCGCCGCTGTACCAGGTGCTGCAGCGCCGCGGCGTGAAGTTCCGTTTCTTCCACCAGGTGACGCGGCTGGAACCGGATCCGCAGGATCGCCGCCGCATCGGCCGCATCCACCTCGGCCTCCAGGCGACGGTCGCCGCCGGCGTCGACCAGTACCAGCCGCTGGTCGCGGTCGGTGCCGGCCAGCTGCCCTGCTGGCCGGCCGAGCCGCTCTACGCGCAGCTGCGCGAGGGCGAGGAACTGCAGCGGCGCGGCGTCGAGCTGGAGTCGCACTGGTCGGACTGGGAGGACGTCGGCAGCACGGTGCTCGAGGTGACGGCCGACGACGTGGTGGTGCTGGGCATTTCGCTGGGCGCGCTGGCGCCGATCT
Source organism: Solimonas sp. (assembly GCA_035476855.1). Classification (GTDB taxonomy): domain Bacteria; phylum Pseudomonadota; class Gammaproteobacteria; order Nevskiales; family Nevskiaceae; genus Solimonas_A. Next base: position 5,720 of record DATILC010000057.1, read on the forward strand.
GCGCACCGCTGCGCGAGCACAACGAGGCCTGGGACCTGATGCTGCGCGAACTGCCGGTGGTGGAGACGCAGTCGGCGCAGATCTGGCTCAACCGCAGCCCCGAGCAACTCGGCTGGCGCGGCCGTACCGCCACCATGGTGGCGGCGCCGGAGCCGCACAACGTCTGGGCCGACATGAGCCAGGTGATCGCCACCGAGGATTGGGGCCCGAACCCGCCGCTGGCCTCGATCTACCTTTGTGGTCCGCTGGCCGGCAACTTCAGCGATGCGCCGCGCAGCGACCGCGGCACGCCGCAGCGTGCACTGGCGACGGTGCGCGCCGAGACCCTGCGCTGGCTGCAGAACTACGGCGGCTGGATCTGGCC
>DATILC010000058.1:0-16935 GCA_035476855.1 Solimonas sp.
GCCAATTCAACCAGTGTCCTGTATCAAGGGGCTGCTTCTTCGATTCCCTCCAAGCGCACCAGATTCTCAGACCACGATCCGCACGCCGCTGTCCGGATCGTCCGTCAGGATCTCGAAGGCCGCGCGGTGCCGGGTCTCCAGCTTCAAGGATGGTTGGCCCTCCCGCTCCAGCAGCAGTTCGCAGGAGGCGATCTTGGAATTCAGGCACAGGTGGGTGCCACCCGGCGGGTTGCGGTAGGTCAGGCCGACGAAGTCTTCCCGCGAGGCCTCGATATGCCCGTGCAGACGCACGCCGCCCTGGCTACTGGCGAATTCCCAGCGGAAATAGCGCCACTGACCGTGGGCGCGGAAGCCGCGCAGGATGCCGTTGAGCCGGTGCTCCTCATTGCCGATGCGCAGCACCGCCACGGTCAGCGTTGGCAGCCACAGCGGCCCGACCTTGAGCCGGGCGCTGATCAGTTCGAGGAAGGCCTCCGGCGCATTGTCGAAGCCGGCGACCTGGCCCCAGGCGTAGCTGTCGGTGTGCTTGCTGCCCCAGTTGTGGTTCTCGCTGCCGACCCAGTCGTCGATCTGCAGGCTTTCGCCATCGACCTCGAGTGTGCCGCTGAAACGTACCAGCGGCCGCGGCGTCACCGCCTTGGCCTTGGGGAAGCTGCGCCCGTACAGCGGCTCCGGCAGGAACAGCAGGGGGCTGCCGCCGCCGCTGTAGCGCAGGTCCCAGCACAGCCGGTGCGGCTGTCGGATCTCCCCCTGCAGCAGTCCGGGGCGCAGGATCGCCTCGCCGATGCGCAGGTCCAGGCCGGAGCCGCCGAAGGCACATTGCGCCAGCGGGATTTCGCTCTTGCCGGCACGGATCTGCCGCGAATCGCCGTCGAAGTGGATTGCCCACAACTCGCCCTCGGCGAGGTCCGGGCGCCCCCGGGGCGCGAAGAGGGTGTAGCGGATCCAGAAGGCCTGCGGCCGCGTCGGGTGGTTGGCGCGCAGGAACCAGCTTTCGTAGTGGCCATCGCCCTGCCCCGGGCGGTAGCGCGGGGCTTGCCAGGCGGCGGCCCCGGACGGGGAGGCGGCGGCAGTCATGCTGCAGTTCTACCAGTTCTCCGCTGAACGGGGATTTCAGCGGCCGGGCCTGGACGGGGGTATCGAAATGGCCATTCAGCCGGGGCCGCCGTGGTGCCGGACCGGAGTTCCGCCATGCCCGGCGAGCGGTCCGCCAGGCTGCTCTGGCGGCTGCGGTGCAATCGGCTAACATAGATGGCGCGCATAGCCGGCGTAGAACGGATTCATCAATGCGACAGGGAGAATGCCGAGAGTCATCGGGCTGGGTAGTGGCATCCCGCGATCCCGCGGGACAGGAGCTTTCCATCCAGGTCGATGCGGCGGTCAGCAGATGAGCAAACGACCCCTGCCGGGCGATCCGGACGGCGCGCGCCCGCCCTCGTTGGCGCTGGCCGACCACCTCAAGCGGCTGGGCCATGCCGCGGGCGATGAACTGCGCAAGAAAGTGCGCTCCGGCATCAGCGATCACTTCGGCGAATTCCTGGCACAGCTGCCGCCGGTGCTGGCGGGACAGGGCCCGGAAGGGGCCGACCTGGCCCTTACCCTCAGCGACAACCACAAGAGCTGGCTCGACACCTACCTGCAGCGCGTCGATGCGCACATCCTCGGCGGCAAGGGCCATCGCGCCAACGGTGCCGCGCTGCCGGAGCGCACGCCGGCCGAGGTCACCCAGTACCGCGAGGCCCTGGTCAACGCCGAGGCCTTCCATCGCAAGCTGGTCAATGAACTCAACACCCGCGTCGATCGCATCCGCCTGACGCTGTTCCTGCCGATCTACACCCGGGCACTGGCGCCGGTGGGGCTGGTCGAGGCGCTCAGCGATACCGCCGATGCCCTGGGCTGGCCGTCCAGCTTCCGGCCGCTGCTGTTCCGTGAATTCGAGGAGCGGGTCCTCGGCAACCTGGCCTCGCTCTACCGTGCCCTGATCGGCGCGCTGCGAGTGATCTAGCCGATGGCGGCGCGTGCCATGACCGAAGGCCCGGCGCCGAGCCGGCCGCCGACGCTGGCGGCACCGATCCCTGAGCACTCTGCGCCGTCGGCGGCGCCGTTGCCCGAGGTGGTGGTGCACCACGTGCCGCTGCCGAAGGTCGACAGCCATACCGTGTCGATGCTGCAGCACTTTGCCGTCGACGCCAGCCAGACCGGCTACAACGACGGCTCGCTGGCGGCCGACCTGCTGTCGCTGGCCGAGAACAAGTCGCTGGAGGGGCTGGCCGACGCCCTGCGCCATGTGCCGCTGCAGCGCATGTCGCTGGCCGGCCAGTTCGTCAGCGATGCCATCTCCGACCCTTTCATCACCGACGAGCTGCGCTCGCGCCATGAGTCGGTGCGCTTTCCGGTGGTGAAGTCGGCACTGGCCGACGCCACTGTGTTCACCGCCGCCAGCCATCCGATCAACAGCCTGGTCAATGACTTGATGCTGAAGTCCGCCACCTCGCGCCTGACCGGCAATGTCGAGGCGCGGATGGCGGTGGAGCGGCTCGAACAGGTGCTGGTGCAGTTCGACCTCGCGCCGGAGTTCGTGCGCGAGGCGATGCTGACGCAGCAGCCGATCGACGAGGCGCAGATCCAGCGCTTCCTCGAGATGAAGCGCGAGGAAGCCGAGGTCCGTCGCCAGGCGGTGCTCAACGAGTGCCGCCGGCTGGTGTCGCGCGAGGTCGAACGCCAGACTTTTGCCCGCAACATCACGCCGGCGACGCTGAAGTTCCTCAAGACCATCTGGGGCCCGCTGCTGATGAAGCGCCTGCTGCGCGACGGTGGCGACGCGGATGGCTGGAAGCAGGGCCTGCAGCTGATGGAACGCCTGGTCGACGAGGTCGAGATGCGCGCGCTGGAAGAGGGCTCCAGCCCCGAGTGGCGCGAGATGATGCTGCTGCTGCGCGAGGCCCTGATCGCCGAGGGCATGTCCCCCGAGCGTGCCGGCGAGACCCTGGTCGGGATGCAGCAGCGGCCGCCGCCGGCGCTCTGAGTCTTACCCCCGGGGCAACAGCAGGATTTTGCCGCCGACGCGGCCCTGTTCCATCAGCCGGTGCGCCTCGGCGACCTGCGCCAGCGGCAGGCGATGCGCGATCGGCGTGCGCCGTCCTGGCCGATCCATCTCACGCGCAAAGCGCAGCAGACGCGGGCCGTCGAAACGCACCACCAGCGAGGTGAAGCGCTGTGTCGAGGCGGCCGGCGGGTTCGGTGGCGGGAAGGCGGTCGAGGCCAGCACGCCCTCCGGCTTGAGCGCTGCGAACAGCCGCTCCGCGACGCCGCCGCCGACGGTGTCGGCGACGAAGTCGAAGGGGCCGGCAGCGACCACGGCGGCCGCGTCCTCCAGGTCGATCACGCCCGCCAGCGGCAGGCCTGCGAACTGCCCGTGGTCCGCGCCGCGGATGCCGGCGTAAACCCGGGCTCCGGCGTCCAGCGCCGCCAGCAGTGCGGCGCGTCCGCTGGAGCCGGCCGCGCCAGTGACCAGGCCCAGCGAGCCCGCCGCGGGACGGATGCCCCGTTCGACCAGCTGGGTGCCGGTCAGCACACCGGTCGGCAGCGCGGCGGCATCGACCAGGTCCAGCGCTTCCGGTACCCGAGCGAGGCTCGCTGCGTCCGCGACCATGCAGCCGGCATAAGCGCCGTCGGCGATCGGATTGACCATGCCCATCACCCGGTCGCCGGGCGCAAAGCTGCTGACGCCGCTGCCGACCGCATCGACGATGCCGGAGACATCGCCGCCCAGCCGTGCCGGAAAGCTCAGCGGCATCCAGGCGCGCAGATCGCCGCGCCGCGCCTTGAGGTCGACCGGGTTGACCGCGGCCGCGGCGACGCGGATGCGCACCTGGCCGGGGCCGGGCAGCGGTTCGGCGACAGTCTCGATGCGGAACTGCTCGACGCCGCCATAGCCCTGCAACAGCGCCGCCTGCATCGTTCCCGCGACGGGCATGGCGGCAGGCGTGACGGCGCGTGCGGCCCGCGCATAGCCGCGGCTGCGTGCCTGCAACAGTCCGAGGAAGCCGGCAAAGGACGGCGTGTTCTCCAGCAGTTCGAGGATCACGCCCGGTGCTTCGGCCGAGCGGAAATAGACGTAGCGCTGGCCGCTGAGGTCGACGCCCTCGGCGAAGCGCTCCATGCCCCGCGCCACCGCGGCCTCGCTGTCGCGCTGGATGTCGTCGCTGAGCGCGGCCAGGCGTTGCAGGCCGATGATCGGGCGGTCCAGCGCATCGTGGAACGGCGAGGGTCCGCGGCCCTGCACCTGGATCAGCTCGATCAGCTGCTCGCCGTGCATCGCCAGCGCGACGTCGAAGGGCAGCGTTACCGGCCGGCCCTCGTATTGCATCTGCAGGGTCAGTCCGCGGTAGACGCTCCAGGGACCGACACCGACGCGGCTTTCCCAGAAACCGATCAGGCGATCGAGATCGTCGGTGGCGTAGCTGATCTGCCGGATCGGGCCCAGCCAGGAAGTGCTCATGGCTGCGTTCCGATCCAGGCCAGGGTTTCATCCCAGAGCCGCGCCGAGACCTGCGCATCCTGCGCATCGCGGCTGGGCGTGGCCGGCTGGCAGTTGCGGAAGTAGCGGCCGCCTTGCAGCTGTGGCTGCGTCGCGCAGAGCACCGAGGTCTGTGCGCCTTCCTCCGGCGTCAGCAGGAAGAATGCTTCGACCGGCGCCATCAGGCGCCGCAGCCGCGCGATCCCGGGATGGCCGGCGAGGCCCTTGTCGGCGATGCGCGTGTAGACCGCGCCCGGGTGCAGGCAGTAGCTCTGGATCTGCGGTGCGTGGCGGCGCTGCTGCTCGAAGCTGGCATGCACCAGCGCCAGCTTGGAGTTGCCGTAGGCGGCCCAGGAGTTGTAGCGCGCCGGCGGCGCGAACAGCCCGGCATTGCTGCCGCGGGCATGCAGCATCGACACCACATTGACGATGCGTGCTTCGCCGCGCTGCGCCGCCGTGGCCTGCAGCAGCGGCAGCAGGCGCTGCGTCAGCTGCGCGCTGCCGAGGTAGTTGGTGCGCCACTGGATTTCGTGGCCGTCGGCGGACAGCCGCGGCTGTTTCCACTCCGACATCAGGTCGAGGTGGATGCCGGCATTGTTGACCAGCACGTCGAGCTGTCCGCCGTGGGTCTGGCGGTACCAGTCGGCGAAGGTTGCCACCGAGCTCGCATCGGCCAGGTCCAGAACATGCGCATCGACCGCACCGCCGCTGGCCTGCCGCAGCTGCATGGCGGCGGCCTCCGGCGCGCCGCGCGTGGTCACGGTCACCTGTGCCCCCCAGGCGGCCAGCGTGCGCGCGGTCTCGTAGCCGATCGAGCCCGGACTGGCGCCGGTAACGATGATGCGGCGGCCCTGGAGGTCCACGCGCGGCGCGCGCGGTGCATTGACGAACAACCTGCGCAGCCACTGCAGCATGGGTCGGCCTCCGGGCCTGGCGATGGCCTATTACCTGCCAGGTCCGGAGTGCCGGCTTGCTGCGAACGGAGTAGGGCTTAGAACTGCACTTTCACGAAAGCCTGCGCAAAGTCGCGGTCGCGGTACAGGTTGTAGACGCCGCCGCCGGTGAACCAGGTGTAGCCCAGGTTCAGCGACAGCGCCGACTTGTAGCGCGTCTCCACCACCAGCGCGGCGGTCTTGCGGCCTTCGACGAAGTTGCTGGCCAGGCCCGGCGAGGTGCCATCGACGTCGTGCTTCCAGATGATCTGCGGCATCAGCGAAATGCCCGGCAGCACCGATTCGTACTTGATCTGGCTGATCAGCACATAGCCCCAGGAAACCTTGTCGGGATAGCCGCGCAGATCCTGTTGGTGCGGGTTGAAGCGTTCGCCATCAGGGCCCCAGGAGCAGGCCTGGTTGGATGAGCAGGCCTGGCGTTGCGAGGCGGCGTCGCGGTATTGGCTGCCGCTGCCGTCGGCGCCGGCGCTGGCGTGGTTGAAGGTACCCGGGGCTTCCAGCTGCAGCTCATTGAGTGCCGGCAGTTCAGGCACCCAGGTGGCGCCGGTCTCGAACAGCAGGATCACCTGGTCGGCGCCCAGCGGGTTGTCGGTGGCGCCGGCGACGTAGGTGCCGCCGAAGTTGAACTGGTAGCTGTCGAAGTGCTCCCAGCCACGGATGTAGCTGTTGGCCGGGTTGGTGCCGACCACGCCGCCGCGGTAGGGCACGATGAAGGAGGGGAAGGCGCGGCCGGAGCCGACCATGTGGCCGATCAGCAGGTCGTAGCTGTCGGTGTAGGCGCCGGGTGTGCCGGCGGCATCGACCACGAAGTCACTGCCACTGTAGACGCAGACCCCCTGAGCATCGAGCACCGGTGCGCGCAACGCGCAGACCGAAGGGTCCTGGTAGACGCCGACGCCGCCGACCATGTCCAGCGGCAGGCCGGCCTGGCTGAGGCCGTCGAGCAGGCCGGTGACCAGGCGCTGCAGCGGCAGGGGCAGCAGGCCGGTGACCAGGCCACTGCCATTGCCGGTGCCGGCGCAGCCGGCGTCGGGCAGGTGGCAATTGCTCAGGGTCGGGCCGAAGCCGGCGAAGGCGAGGTCCTCGACGTCGACCTGCAGCGGTGCATCCGGCCGGTACGCCACTTCGCCCTGCAGCGACAGATCGCCCGCCGTGGTGTTGAAGGACAGCCCGTACATGCGGATGTCCTCCGGATACTCCAGCTGGATCTTCAGCGTGTCGAAGGGCACGGCATTGTCGGTGGCGCCGGCAGGATCGTTGGCGCCGCCCAGCGCGGCATGCAGCAGCGGAATGTCGGCGCAGGCCAGCAGGAAGGCCACCGAACTGCTGGTGTGCTTGGCGCAGCCCTCGTCCACCGAATACACGCTGACGTAGGGATTGCGCGCATGCGTGTTGCTGAAATAGAAGCCCAGCTCGGTGCCTTCGTTGAGCCACTCGGCGTAATACTTCAGCGCGATGCCGTACTGGCCGCCGCCATCCGGCTCGCGGTCGCGCAGGCGCTGCGCTGTGCTGGTGGTATTGGTCAGGCCCGACAGCGGGTTGTCGAGCAGGATGCCCATGCTGTCCGGGTCTTCCGCACCGCCACCGAAGCCGATGTTGAGGTTGCTGATGGCGTTGTTGCTGCCGACGTCGAGGAACGACAGGTAGGAGCCCGGCGCCGGCGCCTCCAGCGGCTGCCACTCGTACTGGTAGAAGCCTTCCAGCGTGGTGTTCTCGAAGGCCTCCATCGACAGGAAGGCCATGCCGACCGGCTGGAACACTTCCTCGACCTGGAAGCCGGTGCGATAGAAGTTGTTGGCGTTGACCGGGTTGACGGTGTTGATCGAGTCGAACACCAGCAACGTCGACTCGCCCCAGTTCACTGCCTGGCGGCCGAGCTTGAACGTCAGTTCCTTCTCGCCCCACAGCGGCAGGCGGCCGTAGACGAAGGCATCGAGCAGCTGCAGGTCGGTGCCGATCTGGCGCAGGGTCTCGCCGTCGGAGCGCTTTTCGCGCACCGCGCCGCCGCGGCCGTAGACGATGCCGCAGGGGCCGCCCGAGGGATTGCGATAGTCCGGACACTTCGTCGAATCATTGCGCACGAACAGCGACACCGGCAGCGGCAGGGCCAGCGGCACGATCTCCTGTCCCGGCATCGAGGCGTGGCCGACGTCGAGATGATTCGACGCAGTGATGCGGTTGGGATGACGCTCGGTGAAATCGTTGTTGACGAAGTCGAAGAAGTACAGGCCCTTGACGAACAGGCCCCAGTCGCCCAGCGACAGGGTCAGGTCGCTGGTGACCTTGAGCGGCGCCTGCACGAGGTCGTGCTTGTCGTAGTTGAGATTGCCGTCGTCGGCATTGACCGTGTACTGGCCGCGGCCCTGCGCCAGCCGCTCGGCGGGAAAACTCTGGGTGCGGAACAGGCCCTGGCAGCTCTGGTACAGCGTGTGGCCGTCGGCAGTGCGGCCACAGAGATCGGGATCGAGATTGCTCTTGCCGACCAGGTCCGGGCTGCGGTCTTCCATGCGCCAGGCGGCGCCGGCGGTCAACGTGGTGTTGAGCACTCCATCGATCTGCGCGTCCTCGCCCCAGGGCAGGCTGAAGTTCAGCGCCAGCGCGCTCGCGCAGGGTGCGGCCAGCAGCAGGCCCAACGTCAGGCGCAGTGCCGTTTGCAGATTCCTCATCGCAGTTTCCTTGTCGTGTTCTTGTCGGTCAGGGCCCGCGTTCAGGCCGTGGCCAGCGCTGCAGCAGCAGGCCCAGCAGCCAGGCCATGCGCTTTCCAAAGGGTGGCCGCAGCCAGTGCAGCGGCAACAGGCGTCCAGGGCGGAACACCGCCCGTTTTGCCGAGAAGGTCTCGAACCCGTGGCGGCCGTGGTACTGACCCATGCCGCTCATGCCGATACCGCCCAGCGGCAGTTCGTGCTGGGCCACGTGGTAGATGCAGCCGTTGAGCGTGACGCCGCCGGAGACTGTGCCGTCGAGCACCTGCTCGACGCGACGGCGGTCGTGCTCGAACAGGTACAGCGCCAGCGGCCGTGACCCGGCGTTGATGTGCTGGAGCGCCTCGTCGAGATTGCGATACGTCAGCAGCGGCAGCACCGGCCCGAAGATTTCCTCGCGCAGCAGCGCCGCGTCGGCGGGGCAGTTCCACACCAGCGTCGGCGCCAGCACGCGGTTGTCGCGGTTGCAGGACTCGCCGGCGGGATTGATCGTCTCGACCTGCGCGCCGTGGCGGCGCGCCTCCTGCAGCCAGCCGTTGAGACGATCCCAGGCGGCGCTGCTGATCATCCGCGTGTACTGCGGGTTGGCCACCAGCGCGGGGTACATCTCCTGCACCGCGGCGCGAGCCTCGAGGACGAAGGGTAGCAACTGCGATTCCGGCAACAGTACGTAGTCCGGGGCGACGCAGGTCTGCCCGGCGTTGATCAGGCGCGCGTGCAGGATGCTGCGTACGGCCGGCGCCAGCGGATAGTGTTCGCCGAGGATCGCCGGCGACTTGCCGCCGAGTTCCAGCGTCACCGGCACCAACTGCTCGCTGGCCTGGCGCAGCACCATGCGGCCGACGCGTGCCGAGCCGGTGAACAGCAGGTGGTCGAAGGGCAGGGCGGCGAAGGCGCGCGAGACCGCGGCATCGCCGGTGACCACCGCCACCTGCTCCGGCGGAAACAGCGAAGCCAGCAGCTCGCGCAGCAGCTCCGCCGTGCGTGGTGTCTGCTCCGAGGGCTTGATCAGCACGCGGTTGCCGGCGGCGAGCGCACCGACCAGCGGCGACAGGCAGAGGTAGGCCGGATAGTTGTAGGCGCCGATTACGCCGACGATGCCCAGCGGCTGGTGGCGCAGCCAGGCGCTCGCCGGCTGCATCTGCCAGTTGGCGAACACCCGGCGTGGTCGCATCCAGCGGCGCAGGCGCGAGCGGGTGTGGCGGATCTCGTCGATCACGCCGAACAGCTCCATCAGCAGGGTCTCCACCACCGCGCGTCCGCCGAAGTCGGCATCGATCGCAGCGGCGAGGCGATGGCGCTGCTCCAGCAACAGCCGCTCCAGCCGCAGCAGGTCCGCGCGCCGCTGCGCCAGCGTCGGGATGCGGTAGCCGGCCGCGCGCTGGTGCACGAAGGCGGCAGTGGCCGTGCAGGCAGCGGCAGCGCTCAGGTCAGACATGTGCCAACCGGGTCTCCGTGTGGTTTGTTGCCAATGGCATCATGTGTCCCTCCATCGCCACGCAGTCTGTTCGGGGCGCAGTGATGCCGGGAGCGCACGGCGGATCGAGTTGCATGGACATGCAGCTCAATCCGCTGCATCGCGACTTTGCGCTGGACTGCGCGCTGGACAGGTCCTCGACCTCGGCGATGTAGCGACGCATCGCTGCTTCGCGGCTCAGTCCGCGCAGGCGCGCCCGGGCGTCATGGCGGAAGCAGGCATGCAGCTTGCGCATCTGAGGGCGTGGCCCCCGCACATCACCTTCGCTTGCCTGGCGCGACAGCGCGTACATGCGCAACTGCAGCTCGTTGATGCCATAGGCGCCGCCTGGCAGCAGCATTGACTGGAAGCGCGCCACGGAGGCGTTGAACATTTCCTGCAGGTCGCTCATGTGGACGGGCCCAAAAAAGAGGCGGGGCCCAAAACCCACGGGCCCCGCAACTCCGAGGAGAGTTGTTCCGGGAAACTGCGCTGCAGGGCCGTGCACGATCATCAGGCCGCTGTCCGGAGCGTGGCGCGAGTGTGGCGATCCGTCGCAGCGTCCACGAGAGCCGTTCGTGCCAAGATTCTTTGCATATCGGGACAGGCCTGTCGTTGACCTGTAATGCCATGCAAGCTGGCGCGATCGGTACTCACTGCGCCGGCGTGGCGCGCGCAGACTGCGCTCGACTTCAAACGCAGGACAGGAGACGGCGCATGCGCGGTGTAATCGGACTTCCCTGAGCGGCAGTGTCAGCGCTACACAGGCCTGCGCACGCAGGCTGGCCGCAAAAGCCAAGCAGCTTGGCATCCGCGCCGCTCACCGGGATGGGCGCACGACGCTAGTCTGCGCAGGAAGGGCCAGGTCATGGCCTGGCCTCCGAGGAGTAGAGACTCATGACAAGAAACGTCGCGGCCCTTGCGGCCGGACTGACGCTGGCCCTGCTGTTGTCGGCCTGCAGCCGCTCATCGCCGGTCGATGGCAGTGCCGGCAGCACTGCAGGCAACGGCGGCCTGCAGCCGATCCCGCGCAGCGCACCGCAGTGCGCGCAGCCGGCCGAGGGCCAGTTGTTCCCGCCGGTCGATGCGGCTGCGCTGGGCTTCGACCCGGCGCGCCTCGACGCGGCGCTGGACTACGGCACACGCCTGCTGAGCAGCTCGATCCGTGTCTACCGCTATGGCTGCCTCGCCGCCGAGACCCAGCAGGACCAGGTCAGCGTCTGGGTGCCGCAGTTGATGGCCAGTGCGTCCAAGACCGTGCTGGCGATGGTGGTGGGCCGGGCGGTGACGCAGGGCCATCTGAAGCTGGAGGATCCCATCGGCAAATACCTTCCGGAGGCGGACGCCACGCATGGCGCGCTGACCGTGCGGCATCTGCTCACGCAGACGTCTGGCCTGGCGCTGGTGCTGGCCGACGAGATCGCGGGCCTGCTCAGCGATCCGGTGCAGCAGACGCTGTCGATGCCGTTCTGGTACGAGCCCGGTACGGAATACATGTATGCGCAGAACACGCTGTCGACGCTGGCGCGCGTGGTCGAGCGCGCCAGCGGTGTGGAGTTCCAGGAGTACGCGCAGCGCGAGCTGATGAATCACCTGGGCGTGTCGCGCAACCACTGGCTGTGGCTGCGCGACCGCAGCGGCGGCACGATCGTGATGGGTGGCCTGATGATGCGACCCGACGACGAGGCGCGCATCGGCCACCTGATGCTCTATGGCGGCCGCTGGAACGGTGAGCAGCTGATCGACGCCGCCTACCTGCGCGAGGGCGTGCGCGGTACCCAGGCCAATCCCGGCTACGGCTTCCTGATCTGGACCAACGAGGGCGACTGGCACAAGGGCAGTGCCATTGGCCGGCCGGTGCGCATCGACTCTGCGTTGCTGCCGGGCGTGCCGCGCGATGCCTACGGCGCGATGGGCGCGCTGGGGCAGATGATCGTCGCGGTCCCCAGCCGTCACCTGGTGATCGTGCGCAACGGTGGTCCCGGCGACGGCGCCTCGACGATCGAGGGCCTGAAGTACAAGGAACTGATCCGGCTGGTCAGCGACGCGATCGACGACGCGCCGCGCATCACCGAGCCGGGGCCGCTGACGTATCCCGCGCCTGCCGGGCAGTTCGACGCCATCCCTGAATACCTGGATGTCTTCGGCTGGAGCCTGCCCGGCATCCTGCTCGGCGTCGGCGAAGACTCCTTGCCGGATTGCAACCTGCTGTTGTGCAACGGCCGCGTGATCGCGCAGGACCTTGCCGGTTTCGGCGGCGACACGGTCCTGCAGTTCACCAACGTGATCGCCGGCACGGCGCTCGACAGCGCGCAAGGCCGCGAGTACAGCGCGGTCACGCAGCCCGAGTAGCTTCGCCTACGCGTGTCATCGGCAATGGCCTACACGGCAAAGAGGTTGGCCCCGAAAGTTAATGACACTGGCATTTTCGCCTCTCACGGCAGGGCGCTGCGAGAAATAAGGTGACGGCCACGACGATGAACTTTCGTCGCGCGAACATAACCACATCATGGAGGATCACATGTCTGTCTACCCCCGCCGCCTGATCAGCGCGGCTGCTGCAGTTATCGGTCTCGTCTCCCTCTCGGCCCAGGCTGCACCGGCCAGCTTTGCCCCCGCGGTCAACTACGCCATCGGCGGCAGCGGCGGCCCTGGCCCGCACACCAATGCGATGTCTGCCGGCGACTTCAACGGCGATGGCTACGCCGACATCGTTTCCGCCGACTATTTCTCCGGCGCCGGCCCGCGCGTGATGCTGAACAACGGCAATGGCACGTTCCAGGCGCCGGGCATCATCGTGCCGCTGCAGCAGTTCGTCGGCGTGGTCGAGGCCGTCGATCTCAACGGCGATGGCAAGGACGACCTGGTCGCCACCAATGCCGGCAGTGTCTGGGCGCTGCTCAGCAACGGTAACGGTACGTTCACGCAGGCCTGGACCCAGCTGGAACCGCAGGGCGGGCAGGAGGGCGTGCAACTGGCCGACGTCAATGGCGACGGCAAGCTCGATCTCGGCGTGCAGCTGCGCTACGGCGTGAAGACCTACCTCGGCAATGGCAACGGCACGTTCGGCGCCGGCATCCTGACCGCGGTGCCGGACCCGACGCTTTCGGCCTTCGCCTATGGCGATCTCAACAATGACGGCAAGCCTGACCTGGTGGTATCGCTGGCCTTCATCGGCCAGTCGATCCTGACCTACCTGGGCAACGGCGACGGCAGCTTCAGCTTCTCCAGCATCGGCGTGGCGCCGGGCGTGCCGGGCGAGGTGATGATTGGCGACACCAACAGCGACGGCAAGAAGGACGTCGTCGTGCTGGCAGAGTTCGTGCCCACCGCGAACGTCGTGGTGTTCCTCGGCAACGGCACCGGCGGATTCAGCAACGCGACGCAGCCGGCGCGCTTCAACGGTGGCAACTTCAGCGGCAACGCCGGCATGGCCGACCTCAACAACGACGGACACCCGGACGTGCTGGTGCCGGACGTGGTCACCAACAAGGTCACGGTGGTGGTCGGCGACGGCAACGGTGGCTTCCTGCCGAGCGGCAGCTATGCGGTGGCCACCAGCCCGCAGGGCCCGGCACTGGCGGACTTCAACCATGACGGCAAGGTGGACATCGCCGTCGGTGGCATCGCCAGCCTGTTCACCGGGGCCTCGCAGATCTCGGTGCTGCGCAACACCACGCCGTAAGCGCTACGCGGTAAAGAAACAGGCCCGCCTCGGCGGGCCTGTTTCGTTTTATGCAAGCGTATTCGGCAGCACAGTAGCCCGGACGCAGTCCGGGGTCTCTGCGCAGGCGATTGAACGAGCTTCACCTCCCGGACTGGGTCCGGGCTACGGGCCCTGCAGGGCCACATTGGCCCTGAAAGTTAACGAGCTTGGCATTTCCTCCCATCACGACCTTATCCGCCCCGCGCTTAGTGTGCTGCCACGACTGCACCATCGTGCAGCGCGTGCCGAAGGCACCAGAAAAATCACGGAGGATTCCAATGTCTGTTTCCACACACCGCAGCCTTATCGCCACCGCTGCGCTCGCTACCCTGTCGTTCGCCGCCCAGGCCACGCCGCCGCCGGTGAGTTTCGCTGCGCCGCTCAACTACGCCACCGGTGCTCTCGCGCCTCCGGGCTGGAGCGAGACCACGCTGGTCACCGCCGACTTCAACAACGATGGCCGCGCCGACGTCGCCTCCACCGACCTGTTCGCCTTCCCGCAGGCGGCACCGATCGTGCAGCTGGGCCTGAGCAGCGGCGGCTTCCAGAGCCCCGGCACGCGCCTGCCGTCCAGCGCCAACGGTGCCGGCGCGCTCGCCGCCGACGACTTCAACTTCGACGGCAAGGTCGACCTGATCGTGTCGACCACCACCGCGCTGAAGGTCTATCTCGGCAACGGCAATGGCACGTTCACCGCCGGCGCCTCGTACTCGGTGTACACCGGTGGGCAGGAAGACATCGTCACGCTTGACCTCAACAACGACGGCAAGAAGGATGCGGTCGCGATCACGCGCACCGGCATCCAGGTGCTGAAGGGCAATGGCAACGGCACGTTCACGCAGCTCGCCGGCCAGACCGTTCCGGGCATCTTCCCCTCGGGCATCGACAAGGCGAAGTTCAACTACGACAGCAATCCCGACCTGCTGCTGATCGACGGCGCCGGCCAGGTGATCCCGCTGCTCGGCACCGGTACCGGCAGCTTCACCCAGGTGCAGGGCGCGCAGGGCATCGCCGGCTTCATCCTCGGCACTGGCCTTGCGGCCGATTTCAACCACGACGGCATCGACGATGCGGTGGCGATGCCGGAGTTCAACGCCGGCGTGCGCAACGCCGTGGTGTTCATCTCCAACGGCAGCGGCGGTTTCGTCAGCCAGACCGGCAGCTACTACGACGGTGGCCTCGCGCCGGTGTCGGGTGAGATCGCCGACCTCAACCTCGACGGCCACCCGGACATCATCGCCAGCGACACGCTCGGCGGCCAGCTGGTGATGTTGCTCGGCAACGGTGACGGTACGTTCGTCCAGGGCGGTGGCTTCGCGGCCTCGTTCTCCTGCCAGACGCCGGTGGTGCTCGACGTCAACCTCGACGGCAAGAAGGATCTCGCCACGGTGGGCATTGCCAGTGGCGGCGTGCTGTCGGTGCTGCACAACACCACGCCGTAAGCCGGCGCGGTGACAACGAGACAGGCCCGCTACGGCGGGCCTGTCTCGTTGTGGCTTCAGCGATGTAGCCCGGACGCAGTCCGGGGGCTCCGGGCAGGGGCTTGAACGACCTTCGCTCCCCGGACTGCGTCCGGGCTACGGGTCTGTCCTTTCGCGGATCAGAACGGGATGCGGCCGCCCAGCACGTCACGCAGCATCGCGAAATCGCCGCGCAGGCTGTACAGCGGATGACGGAAGGTCGCCGGCCGGTTCTTCTCGAAACCGAAGTGGCCGACCCAGGCAAAGCCGTAGCCCAGCAGGGGCAGCAGCGGCAGCACCCAGGGGTTCAGGGTCAGCAGCCCGAACAGCGCCAGTGCCAACATCAGCAGCGTGCCGACCACATGCAGCCGGCGGCAGCGGCGATCGCTGTGCTCGCCCAGGTAGTAGGGATAGAACTCGGCAAAACTGTTGAACTGCATGGCGGGCTCCGTGACATCAATGAACGGCGCCATCATGCGCAGCGCGCCATCGCCCCGCATTGACAGGACCCCGGCCGAAGATTGACATTTCATGCCAATCACCACGGAACCCGCATGCTCGAACCGCGCAGCGTCGCCAATACCTACGCCCGTACCCTGCTGGCGACGGCGCAGGCCTGTGGCGTGGCACCGGCGCAGGTGCTGCAGGGCCTGCCGGTGGACGAGGCGCAGCTGGCCGATGCCAGCGGTCGCATCAGCGTCGCCCTGATCCATCGCATCTGGAAGCGCGCGGTGACGCTCACCGGCGAGCCGCTGCTGGGCCTGCGCATGGCCGAGCAGATGAAGCCCGGCAGCTTTCGCGTGCTCGGACTGGCGGCGGTGAGCAGCGCCACGCTGGCGCAGGCACTGGCGGTGTTGCTGCGCTACCAGCGCCTGGTCAGCGAGGCCGGCATGCTGGCGGCGCAGGTCGATGCGAAGGGCAACAGCATTGTCAGCTATACCGAGCAGCCGATGCGCTTCCGCATGCTGCCGCAGCAGGTCGAGGCGGTGATCGGCGGCCTGCTGCTGCAGGCGCGCGGCTTCGCCGGCAGCAGCTTGCTGCCGCTGTCGGTGAGCTTTCGCCACGGGCCGCAGGGAGACTTGGCGGACTACCGGAAGTTCTTCGGCATCGAGCCGCGCTTCGAGGCGCCGGTGCATGCCATCGGCATCCGCGCCGCCGACCTGAAGCTGGCCCTGCCGCAGGCCGATGCCGACCTCTGCCGCATGCACTGCGAGCTGGCCGAGCGCCAGCTGGCACAGCTGCCGCAGATCGGCTACGTCACCGGCTTTGCGGTGCAGTGGCTATCCGGGCAGGCCAGCGGCGCAGCGCGCATCGGCGACCTCGCCGTGGCAATGGAGATGTCGCTGCGCAGCCTGCAGCGCCAGCTCAAGGCCGAGGGCAGCAGCTGGACCGCGGTGGTCGATCGCGCGCGCCGCGAGACGCTGATGACGCTGCTGCAGCAGGGCGTGTCGCTGGAAGACGCCGCGCAACGTCTCGGCTACCACGATGCCAGCAGCCTCAGCCGCGCCGCGCGGCGCTGGTTCGGCAAGGCGCCGGGGCAGTGGCTGGCCGCAGCTCAGGAAGCCGGTGGCTTGAGGCGGTAGCCGACGCCGGCCTCGGTCAGGATCAGGCCCGGGCGCTGCGGATCGGCCTCCAGCTTGGTGCGCAGCTGGCGCACGTAGACACGCAGGTACTGCACGTCGGCTTCCAGCTCGCTGCCCCAGACCGCGCGCAGCAGGTGCCGGTGCGTCAGCACCTTGCCGGCATGCAGCACCAGCTGCTGCAGGATGTCGTACTCCTTCGGCGACAGGTGCAGTTCGGCGTCGTCGAGCAGCACCTGCCGCCGCACCAGGTCCACGGTCAGGCGCCCGTTGCGGTAGACCGGCTGTGCCCCCTGCTGCTGCAGGCGATGACGCAGTGCCGTGCGGATCCGCGCCATCAGCTCCTCGGCGCCGAAGGGCTTGGTGACGTAGTCGTCGGCGCCGCCGTCCAGTGCCTCGACCTTGACCTGCTCCTGGTCGCGACTGGTCAGCACGATCACCGGCACCGGCGATTCGCGGCGCAGTTCGCGAAGCAGGTCCAGGCCGTCGCGGTCGGGCAGGCCGAGGTCGAGCAGCACCAGGTCCGGTGGCGTCGCGCGCAGCGCCGCAAGTGCCGCTG
>DATILC010000059.1:0-37805 GCA_035476855.1 Solimonas sp.
GGTCTCGTGTTCGCGCAGCAGGCGCACCAGCGCCAGCTCGCCATTGCCGATGCGGACCTGGCCGGCGATGAACAGCTTCACCATCAGCGCCAGCCCGGAAAAGCCGAGCAGCAGGAACAGGGCGAAGGCAATGAGCTTGGCCGGCAGCTCGAAGTCGCCGGGCGCCTTGGTCTCGCCGGCATCGACCAGGCGCTGCACGACGAAACTGAGCAGCATTACCGCGGCCAGTGTGCCGCCGAAGATGATCGCGAAGGTCTTCGTGCCGGGCATGTGAGCCCCCGCTGCAGGCCTGGGCGCATCATGCGCCTGCGCGGGGCAAAAACAAGTCGCGATTCAGGAAGCGCAGCGAGAACCCGGCATCGGCGTCTTCCAGCGCGGATCGTCGACGCGGAAGCTGCGGGCCTTCATGTAGTCCTCGGGATCGCGCAGGTAGTCCAGCTCCGGCGGGTTCGGCAGCGTTGCCAGTGCCGCGCGCCACTGAGTCTCGTAGGCCGCCGCGCCGCCGCCGACCACCGGCGCCCAGGCATCGTGGTGGCTGGGCAGGAACAGCTGCGGGTGTGCGCTGGCGACGTAGTTGGTCGAATCGCGCAGGCCGCTGGTGACCATGCCGAAGCCGACGATCGCACCGTTGGGGTAGGAACAAGAACGCGCATCGAGCAATGGCAGGATCGCCCGGCGATTCACCCCGGTCGCCAGGCAATGTGATGGACTTCACGGGAACGGCCCGCCCCGCGCGCGCCGCTATGGCCGCCTGGCCCCGGGCGGGTGTACTGTCGGCGCCAGCCAGCAGACATCAGGGGAGTAGCGCCATGGCCCAGATCATCACCAGCAACATTGCCACCACCGCCGCCGACACGCCGGCGGTCATGCTGGCCCAGTTCAACAGCCTGCTGGTCACGTCCTCGGCGACGGTCAGCGCCACCGGCAGCAACAGCCCGGCGGTCCGCTTCGCCAGCAGCACCGACATGACCATCGACGGCACGCTGTACTCCCAGTTCAATGCGGCCCTGGAAGGCATTGCAGGCGCCGGTTTCGTCGACGTGAAGATCGGCTCCAGCGGCAACCTCTACGGTGAAAGGGAGGGGATCCTGATCGATGCCGGCGGCAACACAATCAGCAATGCCGGTGACATCCAGGTCACCGCCGATGGCATCGAAATCCACGGCGGCAACAACGATATCGTCAACCATGGCCTGATCCTGAGCAGCAAACAGCACGGCGTCCTCATCACCGATGGCAGCAGCCGGCTGATCAACCACGGCGACATCAGGGGTCATGTCACGGGCGTGCACTTCAGCGGCAGCTCGGTCCAGGACAGCACCATCCACAACTACGGCAGCATCTCGGGCTCGATAGACGGCTCGCTCCGGGGATCTGCCCTGGCCGCAGGACACGATGTCACGATCGTCAACGAGGGGCTCGTGGAAATCGTCGGCGGGATCAACACCTCCAATGCCGTGCGAATGGAAGGCAGCGCCAATATTTCCCTGGACAATGGGGGTGACATCCGCGGTAGCGTGTTCCTGTTCGGCACCAACCTGTCGCTGCTCAACAGCGGCGACATCTCCGGCACGGTCCACCTCGTCGGCCTCAACGCCGGACTGAACAACAGCGGGCACATCGGCGGCGGGGTCATCCTCGACAGCAACGACGCCGGACTGAACAACAGCGGCTACATCGGCGGCAACGTCAACATCTTCTCGGCTGCGGGCGGCTCCTCGATCAACAGCGGCGAAATCGGCGGCGACTTCAGCGTGGCCATCAGCACCGATCCGGTAGTCGTCGACAACTTCCACGGCATCGTCAGGGGCACCATCCACGGCGGAGCGGGCGACGACAACCTCATCGGCAGCGAACTCGCGGCCGACCGCCTTTCCGGGCAGGCGGGCGACGACGTGCTCGAGGGCAATGCCGGCAACGACACCCTGAACGGCGGCGTGGGCGCCGACCAGCTCTACGGCGGCGCGGGCATCGATACAGCCTCCTACGCCGACGCAGGCGCCGGCGTCACTGCCAATCTCGGCAACAGCGCGGTCAACGCCGGCGAGGCCCAGGGAGACAGCTACGATGGTATCGAGAATCTTTCCGGCAGCACTTTCAACGACTCGATCACCGGCAACGGCGGCGTCAACCGCCTCAACGGCGGGTCCGGCAACGATGCGCTCAGTGGCCTCGATGGCAACGACACCCTCAGCGGCGGCGCCGGCGACGACAGCATGACCGGTGGCAATGGCGACGACATCTACATCGTCGAGCAGCTGGGCGACGTGGTGATCGAGGCCGCCAGCGGCGGCAGCGACGTGGTCCGCGCCGCGGTCAGCTGGGCCCTCGGCGCCGGGCAGGCGGTGGAGCGCGTCGTGGCCACGGGCAGCAGCGCGGTCAACCTTACCGGCAATGAACTGGTCAACCAGCTGATCGGCAACAGCGCCAACAACCTGCTCGATGGCGGCGTCGGCGGCGATACCCTGCGCGGCGGCACGGGAGACGACCAGTACATCGTCGACAACGCCAGTGACAGCGTCACCGAGCTGTTCGGCGAGGGCAATGATGCCGTCGGCGCCCTCGTCAGCTACACCCTGGGCAACCACCTCGAGCAGCTGAGCCTCGGCGGCCCCGGCCTGGTCCTCGACATCAACGGCATCGGCAACAGCGTCGCCAACGTCATCATCGGCAACGACGGCAACAACCAGATCAACGGCAAGGGCGGCGTCGACGGCATGGCCGGCTACCTCGGCAACGACACCTTCATCTTCAATGCCGGCCAGGGCAACGGCGACACCATCACCGACTTCACCGGCAACGGCGCCGCCGTCGGCGACCAGCTACGCTTCATCGGCTACGGCACCGTCGCCCAGGGTGCGACCTTCGTCCAGCTCAATGCCACGCAGTGGCAGATCAATTCCTTCGACAACGCCATCCAGGAAGTCATCAACTTCAGCAACTCCGCCGCGATCCACGCCAGCGATCTGATCTTCAACTGAAGGCAGGCGCAGGACGCCGTCTTCCGGCTCGCGCCGCCTGCACTGTTACGCACCCGCGCAGCGCGACCCCGCCATCGGCGTCTTCCAGCGCGGATCGTCGACGCGGAAGCTGCGGGCCTTCATGTAGTCCTCGGGATCGCGCAGGTAGTCCAGCTCCGGCGGATTCGGCAGCGTCGCCAGTGCCGCGCGCCACTGCGTCTCGTAGGCCGCCGCGCCGCCGCCGACCACCGGTGCCCAGGCGTCGTGGTGGCTGGGCAGGAATAGCTGCGGGTGTGCGCTGGCGACGTAGTTGGTCGAATCGCGCAGGCCGCTGGTGACCATGCCGAAGCCGACGATCGCGCCGACCTGCACGTCGACGCAGCCGGGCAGGCTCTCCAGCAACTCCACCACCGCCGGCCCCTGCGGGTCGTCGCTGATCGGCCCGGTGGAGTCGTGCCACAGCAGGCTGAAGTCGCCGACCCGCAGCTGGTAGGCCCAGGTGCCGCCCTCGGGCTGGCCCACCGCGCCGTCGTCCATCAGCGTCTGCAGGAAGGCGGCGATCTCCTGCGGGTCGGTGTTGAGGTTCTGCAGGTAGGTGAGGATGTCCGGCACGAACACCAGCGGCAGGCCGCCGGTGAGCAGGTCGGAGGGATCGGCGGCGGAGTGGATGTGCTGCAGCACCTGCACCGCAGGCAGGTCGCTCCACAGCCGGATCGACTGCAGCGTACCCGGCCCTGGTGATTCGCGGCTGCCCAGCACCAGGCAGGGGAAGTCCGCCATCGCACCCAGCGACGCTGCACGTTCGCGCGCCGTGTTGCACACCGTCTGCCCCGCCACCAGTGCCGCGCCGGTATGGCCGGCGACGTAGCCGGCATCGGCCGCATGGTCGAAGTGGCCATGGCCGATCAGGATCGCCTCGGGCTGGATCGCGGCCAGTTCCTCGCGGCCGATCGGCACGTAGTCCTCGTGCAGGCCCACCGTCTCCCAGGCATCGAACAGGAACAGGTGGCCGCCGACCGAGGCGATGAAGCTGGAGACGCCGTACCACCACAGCTTCACCGTCGCCGGATCGGTGGCACCGGGGCCGAGGATGCGTTCACGCTCCGCCTGCACCCCGGGAGAGACCGGTGCTGCCGGCGGCAGCGGCTGCCAGTCGGCGGCGGGGACGTCGCCGACATTGCGGCCGCCACCGGGCGTAGTCGCCCCCACGCCGTCGGAGCGGGAGCAGGCCGCCAGCGCCAGGGGCAGCAACAGCATCAGGGCAACACGCGGCAGGACAGGCAGGCTCATGCGGAAGGCTCGTCGGCGGAATGCCGCGATGGTAGCGTCTACCACGAGCGTCGACTTGGACCGGACGCCTGCTGCTACCCGCCCCTCGCCATGCCGGCACTGTGATGCAGCGCACGCTGCGCGGCGGCCGGTTGCCGCAAAGGCTGGCATCCCCTCGGGCAGCGGGTGTAGGGTCAGCCGTCTTCATTGCCCAGCCGGGGAGAAATCGCCATGCCTCAGGTCGTCACCACCAACCTCGCCACCACCGCAGACAACACGCCGGCGATCACGCTGGCGAACGGCGACACGCTCTTCGTCAGCGCCTCGGCCACCGTCACCGCCAGCGGCGTCGGCAGCCCGGCCCTGCGCTTCGGCGGCAGCACCGACATCACCATCGACGGCACGCTCTACGCGGCCCGGGCGGCCACCCTCGAAGGGACGCTCAGCAATGCCGACCTGCACATCGGCTCCAGCGGCAATATCTTCGGCGCCCGCTACGGCGTGGACATGGCCGGGGCCGGCAATCGCGTCACCAATGCCGGCGAAATCAATGTCAACCTCGATGGCATCTACATCAACGGGGGGAACAGTTACGTCGTCAACGATGGGCAGATCCTCAGCTCGAGCTCCAGCGGCGTCTACATCAATGGCACTAGTGGCGGCGGCGGCATCTTCGTTCTCAACAACGGCACGATCCACGGCGATAGCGGCCTCTATCTGCAAGCTGCCGCCAACACCAGCCTGGCCGTGCACAACGTGGGAACCATCCTGAGTTCGGGTTCTGCGGCACAGGGAATCTTCATCGACACCGGTGTCGGCTACGTCGGCATCGACATCAGGAATGACGGCTACATCGAGCAATTGCGTGACGGACACGGCGTTCTGTTGCTCGGACCCGCCGCCGACATCACGCTCGCCAACAATGGCGAGATCGTCGGTGATGTCCTGATGTCCGGTGCCGATATCGCCGTGACCAACGTCGGGTCCATCGACGGGGAGCTCACCCTGAACGCAAGCAACGGGGTTTCGGTCGACAACCGCGGATACCTCGGCGACGACGTCCGCCTGAACACCACTGCCGGCGCCGACGTCACGCTGGACAGCTTCAGCGGCGTCATCGCGGGTGACATCACCACGGGCGTCGGCAACGACCAGATCATCGGCAGTGACACCGCGGTCGACCGGATCTTCTCCGGAGGCGGCGACGATGTCCTGCAGGGCAACGGCGGCAACGACTTTCTCGATGGCGGCGCGGGCGCCGATGACCTGTCCGGCGGCGCCGGCATCGACACGGCGTCCTACAGCAGTGCCTTCAGCGGGGTCTCGGCCAACCTCGGCAATGCCTCCGCCAACAGCGGCGACGCGCAGGGCGACAGCTACGAGGCCATCGAGAACCTCTCGGGCGGCACCTTCGA
This sequence comes from Solimonas sp., assembly GCA_035476855.1. Taxonomy (GTDB): domain Bacteria; phylum Pseudomonadota; class Gammaproteobacteria; order Nevskiales; family Nevskiaceae; genus Solimonas_A. The sequence continues at coordinate 5,645 of DATILC010000059.1, forward strand.
CGACACACTGACCGGCAACGGTGCCGTCAACCGCCTCAGCGGCGGCTCCGGCAACGATGCGCTCAACGGCCTCGACGGCAACGACACCCTCAGCGGCGGCCTTGGGGACGACAGCATGACCGGCGGCAATGGCGATGACCTCTACATCGTCGAGCAGGCGGGCGACGTGGTGATCGAGGCTGCCAGCGGCGGCAGCGACGTGGTCAGGGCCGGCGTCAGCTGGGTCCTCGGCACCGGCCAGGCGGTGGAACGCGTACAGGCTACCGGCGTGGCCAACCTCGACCTCGCCGGCAACGAGCTGGTCAACCTGCTGATCGGCAACAGCGGCAACAATGCGCTGAACGGTGGCAGCGGCATCGATACCCTGCGCGGCGGCAAGGGCAATGACCAGTACATCATCGACAACGCCGCCGACAGCACCGTCGAACTGCTGGCGGAAGGCCTCGACATCGTGATCAGCAGCATCAGCCACACCCTGGCCAATCACATCGAGCAGTTGCTGCTGACCGGCGTCACCGACATCAACGGCATCGGCAACAGCGTCGACAACATGGTCGTCGGCAACGACGGCAACAACCAGCTCAACGGCAAGGGCGGCGTCGACAGCCTCAGCGGCGGCCTCGGCAACGACACCTACATCTTCAATGCCGGCCAGGGCAGCGACGACACCATCAGCGACTTCGCCGGCAACGGCGCCGCCGCCGGCGACCTGCTGCGCTTCATCGGCTACGGCACCGTCGCCCAGGGCGCGACCTTCGTGCAGCTCAATGCCACCCAGTGGCAGGTCAACTCCTTCGACAACGCCATCCAGGAAGTCATCAACTTCAGCAACTCGGCGGCGATCCACGCCAGCGATCTGATCTTCAACTGAGGGGCGTGCGGGCAGCGGGGGTAGCCGAACGATCCGGCCGCCAACCTGACAACGGCCTCAGGACAAACGCCGGGAGCCGGTGCTAGGGTTCGCGTCGTCGGATCGGCCCCGGGACGGGAGCCTCAGCAAGCAGGAACAGTCCCCGGCGGCGGCTACAAGGAGGCAGCCATGGCGAAAGGGAAGTCCGCGCCGCGTGCGCACTCGTCCAGGGGTTCGGGCCGCAAGACTGCGGCAGGCAAGACCCCTCCCGTCCTGCTCGAAAGCTGGCGCAAGGCCATGCGCGGCGATGCCGCGGCACTCGAAGCCTTGTTGCCGCTGGCACTGCAGATCGACCCCGCAACCACCGCAGGCGCCGGCGCGCGTCGCATGGTGGTGCGTGCCTTCCAGCAGCACGCACGCCAGCTGCAGCTGCAGGCCCAGACTGCAGCGGAGCCCCAGGCTTCGGTCCTGCGCGAACAGGCACGAAGGCGCTTCTACCAGGCGGTGCTCGCGCGCCATGTGAACCTGCAGGCGGCATCGACCACCGACACGCTGTTCGCTTCCGCCGCGGCGCCGGAGACGACGCTGCAGCCGGTCGCTTCTGCGGCTGCGGCGATGAGCGAATCCTGCGCCCCCGAGGCAGCCTGCCTGCTGGATCCACCGCCGGATGCACCGCTGGAGCTGCTGGCGGCCAACCAGCCGCCGGTGCTGCTGGGCGCGGGCGGAGTCGGCCTGCGCTGGGAGGTGCCGGATGACCACGGCAAGCCGATCAGCAAGTACGAACTGGACATCAGTCCCAAGCCCCTGCTGGCGACCGTGTCCTACAGCGGCAGCACCGCCACTGTCAGCGGGCTGGTGGCCGGCAGCTACAGCTTCCGGCTGCGTGCGATCAATGCCGACGGCCCCGGCAGCGACTCCGCACCGTCCAACACCGTCACCATCGGCGAGAAGCCTGCGGGCGTGCCAGGCCCCGTCACCGCGCGCACCAGCGGCACGCTCGCAGTAGTGGAGTGGACTGCACCGGCTACCGGCCCGGCCGTGGTCGAGTACCGCGTCTGCGTCTACGACCCGGCGGTGCCCGGTCGCGTGGTGGCACGCAAGAGTGTCGTCGGCGGCAGCCAGAGCACCGCCTTCAGCGGCCTGGCCAAAGGCAGCTACAGCTTCGGCGTGCGCGCCATTGCCCGGGGCGGCTACGGCAACGAGTCACTGTCGACGGCGCTGGCCTACGCCCCGGCGCCCTCGCCTTTCGAGCCACCGCTGCTGCCCTTCTCCACCGACAAGCTGCTGCCGTTCAATCTCGGTGACAGCCAGCTCAAGCCGGAGGAACTGGCCAAGCGCATGAGCGGCGCCCTGTCGATGGCGACCAAGTGGCGCGCCGAGTACCTGAAGTCGCTGGCGGTGAAGTCGGTCAACGACGCGATGGTCTACGAGGCACAGATCGCGCAGCTGATGCAGATGGCGCTGTCCAAGGTGCACACCGCGGAGATGATCGTCAGCCCGGTGCTGCAGAAGGTGCTGGACCAGGTCAAGGGCGACATCGAGGACATCAGCGGCCTGGCCAGCTCCGATACGGTCAAGGGCATCATAGGCCAGGTCGGCGAGGCGGCGGCCACCGCGGTCTCGCTGGAGGGCCTGATCCTGTTCCTGATGGACCGCTCGCCGTTCAATTTCTGGATCGGCCTGTTCGAGGGCATGATCTGCGACATCGCCTGCTTCGACACCAAACTGCAGAAGACCGAGGACTTCCTCAAGGAATACTTCGGTGGCATCGCCCAGGAAATCCTCGAGTACATCAAGAAGCTGATCAAGCGCGTCGACCAGCTGGTCGACGACCTCTCTGCACCGCTGCGTGCTGCCGTGGCCGAGGTGATCGCCGGCACCAAGCAGGCACTGGGCGACGTGATGCTGGCCTTCGGCGATCCGCCGCTGCTGCAGGCAGTGGCACCGGGCAGCGGCGAACTGCTGCCCAACGGCAATCCGCTGGCGCCGCTGCAGGATGTGCTCGGCAAGCTCGACGGCACCCTGGTCTCGGTGCTGGAGGGCATCAAGCAGTCGATCCGTGCAGCGCTCGATGCCGCACTCGGCGGCACCGGCCTGCTGATCAAACTGGTCAAGGCCTTCATCGTCTACCCGATCCTCGGCATCCTGGTGATCTCCTTCGCCGGTGGTGCCATCGCTGCCGGCATCATCGCCGCGATCGTGATGGCAGCCGGCATCGAGCTGCTGCGCATGGTCGCGCGCTGGCTTGCCGGACCATTGCTGGACCTGGTCGCCGACGCCTACAAGAAGGTCGAGGAGCTCGTCGGCCAGTTCGGCCTGGTATTCGAGCGCGTGATGAACACGCTCGACGGCGGCGCCGACGAACTGCGCCTGGTGGCCGGCAATCTCGCCGAGCTGCGCGCGCTGCTGCCACAGGCCTTCCTCACCGACGCCGCCTCGCTGCTGGGCCAGGCGCGGCGCAGCATCATGCAGACCGGCACGCAGCTGGCGCTGGCCGCGGAACGCGCACTGGGGCTGGAGCACTGCACCGCCTTCGACCTGATCTCGCCGGACTACAAGCCGGCGCTGACGCCGGCACCGCAGCTGCCCGGCGGCGCCGATCCGTCGCTGCTCGGCGGCCCGGCGCTGCTGCGCGACCTCAACCTGCTCGACGCGCAGCGCGCCAAGCTGCTCGAGGGCAAGGAGATGGTGCTGACGCACCGGCTGTCGCTGTTCCGCCTGCTCGGCGGCACCGGCGATCCCGCTGCCGCCAGCGGCGAGGTGCTCAAGGCGCTCAACGAATTCCTTTCCGGCGGCCGCCTGGTGCTGCGCCTCACCGAGGACGTGCTGGTCGACCAGGGCTTCCCCGGCCTGTACCGCGTGCTGATCAGCGACATCCGTCCGGTCGGCGTGTTCGGGCAGGCGGTGTCGAAGGCGCAGTACCTGCTGCCGTTGTCGCTGCCGCTGACCATCACCCACCTCGGGCCGGCACGCACGCGAGTCAAGCGCGATGCCAATCCCTCGGCGCCGCCGCTGGAGCTGGCGCGGCTGCTGCGCCTGGGCGGCAGCACCGTCGAGCAGGGCCTGTTCGTCAAGGCACTGGAGAACCCGCTGCAGAAGGGCATATTGCCGCCGCCGCGGCTGGTCGAGGACGTGGTCAAGGCTGCCATCGACCGCGCCGTCGCCGCGGCCGCCAAGCTCTTCAATTTCGGCGAGTGGACCGTGCCGATCCACCGCTACATCCACCGCACGAAGCGCTTCAACGGCTTCAACCAGGACGGCAACTTCCACAAGACCACGGCCGGCAAGGACTGGGACTACGAGACCCTGGCCTTCCATGCCTTCCGCAATCCGCTGCCCGGCACGACGCCGCTGTTCGGCGTGGTGCGCAAGACCGATCCCTTCGACCACTTCTACACCACCGACCAGAACGAGCTGAACGATGCCGCGAACGAGTTCGACATCGCGAACAAATGGATCGCCTGTCACGTACAGGCACTGGGCACGCCGGGCAGCGTACCGCTGCACCGCTACAACCACGTCGACGGCGTGCGGCACTACTACAGCATCAACACCACCGACTTCGTGAAGGACGTCAACCCGGAAAACGACCAGTGCGGCGTTCGCGCCAAACCCGGGCCGCTGCTGCTGCAACCGCCAGTGGGCGAAACCAACACTGCGCAGATTCGCCGCGCCCTGGAGGCGCTGCCCGACGAGCTCGGCACGTTCCTGGCGACCGTGACGGATGGCCTGCTCGGTGCCGGCGATGTCGCGCGCCAGGTGCGTCGCATCCAGGAGCGCGTCCTCGCCGCCGACTTCCCCGAGGACATCGTCGACGAAAGCAGCGTCACCCACCGCAGCGAGGCCGAGCTGCGCACGGCACTGGAGCAGCGCAAGCTGTTCGACAACCTGCGCCTGGGCTACCCGCTCAGCATCAACCCGCTGAACAGCAACCAGCGCAAGACTTTCGCCGGTCTGGGCACGATGCTGCTGGACGCGCACGACCGGGCCCTGCGCGAACAATGCGGCCGCATCGCCAAGTGGGGCGGCGCCAGCTTCACCGAGGATCGCGATCCGCATGTGCGTGCGCTCGGCTTTGTCACCATGGAGCAGAACCTGCCGGCGGAGAGCGCGATCTTCAACCTGCTGCCCGATGCCACGCCGATGCTCGGCAGCCTGACCGGCAGCCCCGCCGGCCTGCCGGGGCAGCAGCCGCCGACCGCGCTGTCGACCCTGCAATACCGCCCCTTCGAGAACCGTCCGCTGGAAAGCGAGTTCCTGCTGAGCCTGGACACGCTGCTGCCGCTGGGAACGCTGACCGACCTGCTGTTCGAGGTCACGGTGCGCGCCTGCTTCGACGAGAACCTCGCCGCCGCGGTCAAGGCCAGCCGCTCGCAGCGCGCCGGCCTGCTGGAGCGCGCCAATGCCATCGCCTCCGGCGCCAACCGCGTGCTGACCCTGCCGGGCAGCCTGCCGAAGCGCGACTTCACGCCGACCTCGATCCGCACTTTCAACCTCAGCCTGCGCGCGCATCGCGACAACGTCGTGCAACTGGCCCAGGCTGCGCTCGGCGCCCTCGGCACGGGCGCTACCAATCCGCTGCCGCTGAAACTCGACGGACTCAAGCCACTGGCCGCCGGTGAGCCACTGCGCGCCCTGCGCGACAAGGACGACAAGCCGCTGCGCAGCATCGCCCTGCAGTTCCAGCGCGAGAAGCCGACCTCGCTGGGCGCGCTGGCCCAGCTGATCGCACTGACGCCGGAGGACTTCGGCTTGCCGGGCGGATCGCAGCTGTTGGCACAGCTCGACAGCCTGCTGGGCAGCGATGCCGGCGAGCTGGCCGGCATGGGCCTGGCGATCGTGCCGGCGGTGGACATCAAGAAACCGGAGAACGCCGCGGCCTACGCCAGGATCACTGCGCAGATCGACCCGCTGCTGGGCCGCCTGCTGCCGACGCTGGACCAGAAGGACCAGCTCAACGCGGTGGTGTCGAAGCGACTGCTGATGACCGACCCCGGCGCGCTCAGGCAGGTCGGCTGGAAGGAGCTATGGGGCGCGGCCAAACTCGCCCTGCCGGACGGCGTGCCGCTGCTGTCGGCCAAGCCGGCGCAGGGCGATGCCCTGCCACCGTTCCTGAAGCTGGATCTGGGCGATGCCCTGGAGAAGGGCCTGATCCACGACGTCATCTTCAGCTTCAGCGTGCGCGTGCCGGCACGCCTGCTCGGGACGGCCTCGGCGGTGTTCCACTAAACCCCTGATCTGACTGCCATTCGCCGCAAAGCCTGCTGATGGTCGGGCGGCCATTTTTGTCGGCCGCCAGGGCGGGGTTGCGCCCCGCTTCGGCCAAGGCAGCTGCGGGGGAAAAGACCCGGCCCTGAGCGCTTTTTCCGGCACGCCCCGGATTCCGCCACGCCCTGGGGCGCCGGCTTCGTGACAGAAGTCACCCCCGGCGCAAAGCGACTATGCTTTGCTACCAGTGATCCGGCGGCACCACGGCACAGGGAGATGTGACATGGCCAATCAGGTATTTCTGAGCAATATTGCGACCACGGCGGCCAGCACACCGGCCATCACCATGACCGGCGGCGACAGTCTCCTGGTCGGCAAGTCCGCCACGATCACCACCACCGGCGCCGGCAGCCCCGCCGTCCTCGCCACTGTCGGGGTCGCCGGCAGCATCGCTACCATCACGCTGGAAGGCACGCTCTATTCCGCTGCGGACGACGCCGTCACCGCCGATGCCAACCTGCGCATCAGCATCACCGAGACCGGTGCAATCCTGGGCAATGCCGGCATTGACTGCAGCAATACCTTCAACCAGATCAGCAACTCCGGAATCATCAGCGTGACCCGGACTGCCATCCAGGGCGCTGGGCTCAGGCTGGACAATTACGGGATCATCGAGAACCAGCTGAGCAGCAGCGGCAGCAGCAGTGTCTGCGTGTTCAGCAGCAGCGGCAGCAACGAGCTGTTCAACAGCGGCACGATCCGCACTTCGGGCGACGCGTTACTTTTCCAGGGCGGCGACAACGTCATCACCAACCGCGGCAACATTGCCGCCGGAACCTTCAGCTCTAGCAGCCGCGCCCTTGATCTCGGCGGATCGGGCAACCAGGTCGTCAACGAGGCGGGGGCCTCCATCACCGCCGGGCCGGGAGCCGCCCTCTACATGTTCGGATCACTCAATGACCTGCGCAATGCCGGCGAGATCCGGTCCGGATCGGATACCAATGGTGCCGTGGTTTGCGGTGGCTCGGGCTATCTGCAGAACAGCGGATCGATCTCGGGCAATGCCTTCGGCCTCCAGCTTGAAGACGGCTCGAACACCCTGCTCAATTCCGGTCACATCGACGCCACCGGCACGGGCATCTACGTCAATGGCGCCGGCAACCTCCTCACCAACCAGGCCTCGGGCTGGATCTCCGGCGGCACCGGCATGGAAATCATCGGTGGCGACGCCCGGATCAACAACCACGGCACGATCACCGCCATGTCGGGAGCTGCCCTGGTCACCAGCGGCCGAGTCGCCGGCCAGACCGACCATGTCGTCAACCACGGCCTGATCGAGAACGTCGGCGGCAGCATTGCGGTCTTCCTCGCGGGCGACGGCACCGCCCTGCTGACCAACCTCGGCACCATCATCGGCGAAGTCTCGATGGGCAGCGGCAACGACACCGTCGACAGCTTCGACGGGCGCATCCTCGGCCGCATCCTCGGCGGCGGCGGCGATGACCTGCTGATCGGCAGCAACACAGGCAATGACCGCCTGCTCGGCGGCAGCGGCGACGACGTGCTCGAAGGCAACGGCGGCAACGACACCCTCGATGGCGGCGGCGGCGCAGACGAACTCTACGGCGGCGCCGGCACCGATGCCGCGTCCTATGGCACGGCTTCCGCCGGGGTCACCGCCAACCTGGCCAATGCCTCGCTCAATACCGGCGCGGCCCAGGGTGACAGCTACGACGCCCTCGAGAACCTGAGCGGAAGTGCCTTCAACGACTCGCTGACCGGCAATGGCGCGGCCAACCGCATCAATGGCGACGTCGGCGACGACACCCTCAATGGCGCCGAGGGCAACGACACCCTCAACGGCGGTGCCGGCGCCGATGCCATGACCGGTGGCAACGGCGACGACACCTTCATCTTCGACAATGCCGGTGACACCGCCATCGAGGCCGCCAGCGGCGGCAACGACCTCATCAAGACCAGCGTCAACACCACCCTCGGCGCCGGCCAGGCGATCGAGCGCGTGGTGGTCACCGGTAGCACCGGCGTGAATGTCTTCGGCAACGAGTTGAACAACACCCTGATCGGCAACGACGGCGGCGATTTCCTCGACGGCGGTGCCGGCATGGACACCCTGCGCGGCGGCAACGGCCTCGATCTCTACTTGGTCGACAATGCCGGCGACAGTGTCATCGAGCTCGCCGGCGAGGGCACCGATACGGTCTTCGCCCTGTTGACGCACACGCTGGCCAACAACGTGGAGGGGCTTACCCTCAACGGCAGCGCCGACATCAACGGCATCGGCAACAGCATCAACAACAGCATCACCGGCAATGGCGGCACCAACCAGCTCAACGGCAAGGGCGGCATCGACAGCCTCACCGGCGGCCTTGGCAACGACACCTTCATCTTCAACGCCGGCCAGGCCGACGGCGACACCCTCACCGACTTCTTCGGCAATGGCGCCGCCACCGCCGACAGCCTGCGCTTCATCGGTTATGGCACTGCTGGCCAGGGCGCCACCCTGGTGCAGCTCAACGCCACCCAGTGGCAGATCAATTCCTTCGACAACGCCATCCACGAAGTCATCAACTTCAGCAACTCGGCGGTCATCCACTCCAGCGACTTCGTCTTCAACTGAAGCGGGCGTACAGTCCAGACACGCAGTACCTACGCGACAGGGAGTTTCGACATGGCAAACCAGGTTATCACCGGCCACAGCGCGGGCACGCTCACCAACACGCCGACCATCACCATCACCGGCGGCGACAATCTCTTCGTCTTCGAGACCGCCCTGGTCAGCGCCACCGGCACCGGCAGCCCGGCAGTCAGGGTCACGGCCGGCGCCGGGGGCACGATCGGCGACATCAGCCTCGAAGGTACCCTGTACTCGGCCGAGACCCACGCCGTCGAAGCCCTGGGCACGCTGCGGATCACGATTTCCGAAGAGGGCTCGATCGTGGGGGCGGGCGGCATCAGTTCGACCGTAGGGTTCAACCAGATCGACAACTCCGGCTCGATCATGGCCAACCACTTTGCCGCCATCAGCATCGGCAATTCCGGCGGCAACAACGTCATCAACAACTACGGCCACATCTCCAACCTGCAGCCCAGCATCGGCTCGGCCTTCAACTGCATCTACCTGAACGGCGCCGAAAACCGCGTCTACAATTCCGGCGAGATCCACGGCGGCGGCAACGCGGTGGATATCAGCCTCAGCACCGGCAACAACACCCTGACCAACCTGGGGGGCATTTCGTCCGGCTTCGCCGTCGCGGTATCCATCACCGGCACCGGCAATCGCATCGAGAATGCGGCCGGCGCGACGATGACTTCCGAGGGGGCGAAGGTCATTTCGGCAGTGAGTACCGGCAACCAGCTGCACAACGCCGGCCACATCGCCACCAACGCCCTCAACGCCGCCGCGGTCTCCCTCGGCGGAGGCGCCAGCGTGCAGAACAGCGGCATGATTTCAGGTGGCACCGCCGGCATCGAGTTCTCTGGCGGCAGCGAGATCGTCAATTCAGGCCAGATCAGCGGCTACTCCGGCCTGCTGCTTGGGGGCGGCAGTCACCAGGTCCTCAACCACGGCACGATCAGCGGTCTTGGCGGATCCACGGTGTGGTTCAACGGCGGAGGTGTCGGTGATATCAACGAAGTGTTCAACGATGGCCTGATCGAGCGCGGTGGCAGCGGCTTCGCGGTCGAGGTCTCCGGCAGCAGCACCACGCTGCTGACCAATATCGGCAGCATCATCGGCGATGTCAGCCTGGGCAGCGGCAACGATACCGTCGACAGCCTCGACGGGCGCATCCTCGGCCGTATCCTCGGCAACAACGGCGACGACCTCCTGATCGGCGGCAACACCACCAACGACCGCCTGCTCGGCGGCGGCGGAGATGACGTACTCGAGGGCAACGGCGGCAACGATACGCTGGACGGCGGCAACGGCGCCGACGAGCTCTACGGCGGCGCCGGCACCGATACCCTGTCCTACGGCTCGGCCATTGCCGGCGTCACCGTCAACATGACCAATACCTCGCTCAATGCCGGCGCGGCACAGGGCGACAGCTATGACTCCCTCGAGAACCTCAGTGGCAGCGGCTTCGACGATTCCCTGACCGGCAACGGCACCGCCAACCGTATCAATGGCGACGCCGGCAACGATGCGCTCAACGGCGCCGACGGCAACGACTACCTCAACGGCGGCGCCGGTGCCGACATCATGACCGGCGGCAACGGCGACGACACCTTCATCTTCGACAACCTCGGCGACACTGTGATCGAAGCCGCCAGCGGCGGCAGCGACATCGTCAAGACCAGCGTCAACACCGTCCTCAGCGCCGGCCAGGCCATCGAGCGCGTGGTAGTCACCGGCCCCGGTGGCCTGACGGTCACCGGCAACGAGTTGAACAATACCCTGATCGGCAACAGCGGCGTCGATACCCTCAACGGTGGCGGTGGCCAGGACACCCTGCGCGGCGGAACCGGCAACGATACCTACATCGTCAATGCCATCGACGCCAGCATCATCGAACTGTTCGACGAGGGAATCGACCAGGTCACGGCCTCCATCTCTCATACGCTGGCCAACAATGTGGAGACGCTCGTACTCGTCAGCGCTGCGGCCATCAACGGCATCGGCAACAGCGGCAACAACCTCGTCATCGGCAACGCCAGCAACAACCAGCTCAACGGCAAGGGTGCCATCGACACCCTTGTCGGCGATCTTGGCGATGACATTTTCATCTCCAATGCCGGGCAGGCCAACGACGACACCATCATCGATTTCACCGGCAACGGTGCCGCTGCCGGCGACAGCCTGCGCTTCATCGGCTATGGCACGGTCGCGCAGGGCGCGACCTTCGTCCAGCTCAATGCAACACAGTGGCAGGTCAATTCCTTCGACAATTCGATCCAGGAAATCATCAACTTCACCAACTCGGCGGCGGTCCACGCCAGTGACCTGATCTTCAACTGAATCGGCCCCAAGCGGTGGCGGAGAGAACCGGCGCGATATTGGAGAGTGACCGGATTCACCGCCTGCCCTGTGGCGGAGGTACATGTTTTCCGGGGACGTAGCGCGACCCGGCAACGATCTGGCTGCCCCGCAGCCTGCCAGGAGCCTGAACATGACCAACTTCGTGCAGAGCAGCAGCGTCCACAATACGACGGCCAATTCGCCGAACATCACCCTGGCCCTGAACGACAACCTGTTCGTCTTGCAATCGGCCACCCTCACCAGCACTGCCTCGGGCAGCCCGGTGATACAGGCCGCGGGGAACAACAGCATCACCCTGGAAGGCACGCTGTACAGCGGCGCCAGTGCCGGCATCATGGCCAGCGGCATCCTTGACCTGCGCCTGTCGGCGGACGCCGCGATCTACGGCCAGGATTACGGGGTCTACATGGAGGTCGGTGGCAACACCGTCTTCAACTCCGGCGAGATCAACACCAGCTACATCGCGCTCGGCTTCTACGGCGGCGGCAATGCGCTGAGCAACTACGGCAGCCTGGTCGGCGGCATCGGCAGCGTGGACCTGGTGGGCGACAACAACCATGTTCTCAACCATGGCCTGATCCAGGGAACCAAGGCAGGCGCCGAGGGCATCTACATCGCCGGCATCGGCAACGTCGTCCGCAACTACGGCAACATCGTCGGCCATTCCGACGAGGCCATCGAGATCATTGGCCAGGGCAGCAACGAGATCTTCAATGCCGGCCTGATCGAGCGCAGTGGCACTGCCGGCAACGCCATTGGCGTGGCAGGAATCGGCGGCACCATGATCCTGAGCAACGCCGGCACGATCACCGGCCATGTTGCCGGGGGCAACAACACGATGTTGCTGACCAACACCGGCACGATCATCGGCAATGTCTTCGCCGGCGGCAACGACGACATCATCGATACCCAGCAGGGCAGCATCCAGGGCACGATCAATGCCGGCAACGGCAACGACACCATCCTGGGCAGCGACAGCGCCACCGATCGCATCAATGGCTTTTTCGGCGACGACCTACTGGAGGGCAACGGCGGCAACGACAGCCTGGATGGCGGTGCCGGCGCAGATGAACTCTACGGCGGCGCCGGCATCGATACCGCCTTGTACAGCAACGCCGCGACTGGCGTCTCCGCCAACCTGGGCAATGCGGCGCTGAACAGCGGCGAGGCGACCGGCGACAGCTATGACTCCATCGAGAACCTGATCGGCAGCATCTTCGACGATTCTCTGACCGGCAGCGGCGCGGCCAACCGCATCAACGGCGGTGCCGGCAATGACGCGCTCAATGGCGCCGACGGCAACGACTACCTCATCGGCGGCGCGGGCGCAGACACCATGACCGGCGGCGGCGGCGACGACACCTTCATCTTCAGCGATTCCGGCGACAGCGCGATCGAGGCCGCCAGCGGCGGCAACGACATCATCAGGACCAGCGTCAACACCAGCCTCGGCATCGGCCAGTCGATCGAGCGCGTGGTGGTCGTGGGCAACATCGGACTGCAGGTCGTCGGCAACGAGCTGAACAACATCCTGATCGGAAGCGTCGGCAACGATATCCTCGACGGCGGCGCTGGCGTCGACACCCTGCGTGGCGCCGGCGGCAACGACAGCTACTACGTCGACAACGCCAGCGACAGTGTCATCGAACAGGTCGGCGACGGCACCGACACGGTCCTTGCCTTGCTGTCGCACACGCTGGCCAACAACATCGAGGCACTCACCCTCTTGACCGCTGCCGACATCAACGGCATCGGCAACAGCATCAACAACACGATTACCGGCAACAACGGCATCAACCAGCTCAACGGCAAGGGCGGCGTCGACAGCCTCACCGGCAACCTCGGCAACGACACCTTCATCTTCAATGCCGGACAGGGCAACGGCGACACCATCGTCGACTTCACCGGCAATGGCGCGGCCGCCGGCGACAGTCTGCGCTTCATCGGCTATGGCACTGTCGCCCAAGGCGCCACCCTGGTGCAGCTCAACGCCACCCAGTGGCAGGTCAACTCCTTCGACAACGCCATCCAGGAAGTCATCAACTTCAGCAACTCCGCGGCGATCCACGCCAGCGACTTCGTGTTCAACTAGACCGCGACGGAACTTCCCCAGCAGATCTCCGGAGATATCCCCCATGGCACACTTCGTCCAGACCAGCAGCATCCACAGCAGTGCCAACAGCACCCCCGGCTTCACGCTGGCCAGCACCGACACCCTGTTGGTTCTGGAGGGTGTCGCGATCACCGCCACAGGCGCGAGCAGCCCTGCCGTGTCGGCGGCCAGCGGCAACCGCATCACGCTGGACGGCACCCTCTACTCTGCCGCCGGCAGCACCATCGTCGCCACCGATTCCCTGGAGCTGCGCATCGGAACGGATGGCGCGATCTTCGGCAACAATTCCGGTATCAACGTCAACGGCGGCAACAACACCATCATCAACTCCGGTGAAATACTCACCGATCTCGCGGCCATCTTCTGCGTCGGCAGCAACAACAGCCTGACCAACTACGGCCTCATCTCCTCGTCGTCCCTGGGGGTCGATTTCGAAGCAGGCGGCAACACCGTGACCAACTACGGCACGATCCGCGGCACGGCGATCGGCGCCGACGGCATCTACTGCGCCGCCGGCGACAACCGCATCTACAACCACGGCACGATCTCCGGCTTGGGGGACGAGGGCATCCAGCTCATCAGCTTCGGCGCCGACACCTACAACGATATCGTCAACACCGGCCTGATCGAGCGCATCGGCAGCCCGAGCGTCGCCGCCATCAATATCAACGGCCCTGCCGCCATCACCATTACCAATACCGGCACGATCATCGGCAATGTGCAGCTGGGATCCGGCGACGATGTCGTCGACACGCTGCATGGCCGTATCGACGGCGCCGTCATCGGCGATCTCGGCAACGACCGCCTGATCGGCAGCGACACGGCCGGTGACAGCCTTATCGGCGGCGGCGGCGACGACTTTCTCGAAGGCAACGGCGGCAACGACACCCTGACCGGCGGCAGCGGTGCGGACGAACTCTCCGGCGGCGCCGGCATCGATACCGTGTCCTACAGCGGCGCCGCCAGCTCCGTCACTGCCAACCTCGCCAATGCGTCGCTCAATGCTGGCGACGCCCAGGGGGACAACTACGACACCATCGAGAACCTGGTAGGCAGCAGCCTGGACGACTCGCTGACTGGCAATGGCTCAGCCAACCGGCTCAGCGGCGGCAACGGCAACGACTCGCTCAATGGTGCCGACGGCAACGACCATCTCAATGGCGGCAGCGGTGCCGACACCATGGCCGGCGGTGGCGGCGACGATGTCTTCATCATCGACAACAGTGCCGATGCCGTGGTCGAGGCCGCAAGCGGCGGCAACGACGTGGCCAGGGCCGGGGGCAACTGGACCCTGAGCAGTGGGCAGGCAGTGGAACGCGTCCTGGCCACCGGCAGCAATGCCCTCTCGCTCACCGGCAATGAACTGGACAATCTGCTGATTGGCAATGGCGCGGCAAACGTGCTCGACGGTGCCGCTGGGAAGGACACGATGCGCGGCGGCGGCGGCAACGACAGCTACCTGATCGACAACGCAGACGACAGCGCCGTCGAGCTGTCCGGCGAGGGTTTCGACACGGTCACCACCACCATCAGCCACACCCTGGCAAACCATGTGGAACTGCTGGTGCTAGGCGGTGCCGGCAACATCAACGGCATCGGCAACAGCAGCGACAACACCATCACCGGTAACGGCGGCAACAACCAGCTGAACGGCAAGGGCGGCCTCGATTTCCTGACCGGCGACCTCGGCAACGACACCTTCATCTTCAACGCCGGCCAGGCCAACGGCGACACCATCATCGATTTCACCGGCAACGGTGCCTCTGCCGGCGACAGCCTGCGCTTCATCGGCTATGGCACAGTCGCGCAGGGCGCGACCTTCGTGCAGCTCAATGCAACACAGTGGCAGGTCAGTTCCTTCGACAACGCCATCCAGGAAGTCATCAACTTCAGCAACTCGGCGGCGATCCACGCCAGCGACCTGATCTTCAACTGAGGGCACCCGCGGCCTGCCCCGGGCAACGCCGCGTCAGCCGAAATCGACGAAGCGTCCATCCAGCAGGCGCTGCTGGATTTGCGGATCGGCCGCCGGCAACCTGCCGCTGCGCTGCAGTTCGTCGACGTAGGCCTGCATCGCGCGCTGCGTCGGCTTGAGGCCCAGTGCCATCACGAAGGCGGCCTGCTCCATCTTCAGGCCCATCTCCAGCGGCAGGCTGCCGCCTTCGAGCACCGCACGCTTGGTGGCGGCCACCACTGCCTTCGAACGACGCGACAGGCGATCCGCAGTGGCCAGGGCTTCGTCGAGCAATTGCCCCCGCGGCAGCACGCGATGCACCAGGCCGATGCGCTCGGCCTCGTCCGCCGGCACCGGCCGCCCTTCCAGCACCAGCTCCAGCGCACGGCCGCGACCGATCAGCCGCGCCAGGCGCTGGGTGCCGCCGCCGCCCGGCGGAATGCCCAGCAGCAGTTCGGGCTGGCCAAGCTGGCCGTCATCGGAGATCAGGCGCAGGTCGCAGGACAGCGCCAGCTCGCAGCCGCCGCCGAGGGCAATGCCGTTGATCGCGGCGATGAACACCGCGCCGCTGCGGCCGATGCGCGACAGGGTGTCGTGGAAGCCGCGCAGCTGCGCCAGGCCGGCAGCCGGCGTGCGGTCAAGCAGGCTGCCGCTGCCGGGGACCTTCTCCAGCGCGCTGAGCGCACTGATGCCGAACTTGGCGATGGCCTCGGAGATCGCCGGCGCGCTGCGGCCCAGCTGCAGCAGCTCGGCGACGTCGTAGTGGGCGATGAAACGCTCGGGGTGGGCGCCGGTCAGCACCACGGCACCGATGCCCTCGTCGCCCTCGGCCTGGTCGACCAGCGCACCCAGCTCGGCCACCATCGTCGCGCTCATCAGCGCATGCGGCGGGTTGTCGAGGGTCGCCAGCAGGATTCGGCCGCGCCGCTCGATATGGATCTGTCGGGTCATCGTGGGTCTCCGGGGAAACAGGCAGGGAACTGGCGGGACTGAATAACGGTACGCCCGCCGCGATCGCCCCGCCACCACCCCCAACGTGATGCACATCACGCCGCGCCCGGTCTTCCTGCCCCGGGGGATGGCGTGGAAAGCAGGGCCGGCATAGGCTGCAGGGCACGGTCCCATACCTCCCGGGGAACATCCATGGCCAGCTTCGTCCAGCTCACCAACCTCAACACGACGACCGCCGGCACACCGGCCATCACCCTGGCCAACTCCGACACGCTGTTCGTCGGCGAGGACGCCACCGTCACCGCCACCGGCAGCAACAGCCAGGCGGTGCAAACCGGCACCGGCAACCTGATCACCCTGGAGGGCACCCTCTACAGCGCAGCCAACCACACCGTGATCTCCGGAGGCACGCTGGACCTGCGGATCGGCGAGGATGGCGCGATCTTCGGTGCGTTCAGGGGGGTCCACTGCAGCGGCGGCGGCAACACCCTGGTCAACTCCGGCGAGATCAACGTCAACGCTGACGGCTTCGCAGCCTTCGGTAACGGCAACTCGGTGACCAACTTCGGAACGATCGTCGCCGGCAACATCTGCGTGGACTTCGAGGGCAGCGGCAACCAGCTCATCAACTACGGCACGATCCGCGGCGCGAAAGCAGGCGCCGATGCCGTTTTCACCTCCGGCGGCGACAACATCATCCGCAACTACGGCACCCTCTCCGGGCACACCGATGACGCCATCGACATCTTCGCTCTCGCCGGCACCACCAACGAGATCTACAACAGCGGCCTGATCGAACGGGCCGGTGGCTCCGGCGATGCGATCGGCATCGACGGCGACGGCATCACCACCCTGGTCAACACCGGAACAGTGATCGGCAACGTCTCTCTCGGCAACGGCAACGACAGCGTCGACACGCTGCAGGGCCGCATCCAGGGCACGCTCAGCACCGGCGGCGGCAACGACACGGTCAGCGGCAGCAACGCCACCGGCGATCGCATCAACGGCCAGGCCGGCGACGACGTGCTGGACGGCAACGGCGGCAACGACACGCTGATCGGCGGCGCCGGCGCCGACGAACTCAACGGCGGCGACGGCATCGATGCCGCCTCCTACAGCAGTGCACTCGTCGGCGTCACCGCCAATCTCGGCAATACGGCCGTCAACACCGGCGACGCCACCGGCGACAGCTATGCAGCCATCGAGAACCTGATCGGCAGCGCTTTCGATGACGACCTCAGCGGCAGCAGTGCTGCCAACCGGATTTCCGGCGGTGCCGGCGATGACAAGCTCGGCGGCCTGGACGGCAACGACTATCTGGATGGCGGCGCAGGCGCCGACGTGATGACCGGCGGCGCAGGCGACGACACCTTCATCTTCAGCGATGCCGGCGACAGCGCGATCGAGGCGGCCAGCGGCGGCAACGACATCATCAGGACCAGCGTCAACATGAGCATCGGCTTCGGCCAGTCAATCGAGCGCGTGGTGGCCACCGGCAGCTTCGGCGTGCACGTCGTCGGCAACGAACAGAACAACATCGTGATCGGAAGCGTCGGCAACGATATCTTCGACGGCGGCGCTGGCGTGGATACCCTGCGTGGCGCTGGCGGCAATGACAGCTACTACGTCGACAATGCCGGCGACAGTGTCATCGAACAGGTAGGCGATGGCACCGACACGGTCCTTGCCTTGCTGTCGCACACGCTGGGCAACAACATCGAGGGACTCACCCTCTTGACCGCTGCCGACATCAACGGCATCGGCAACAGCATCAACAACACGATTACCGGCAACGACGGCAACAACCAGCTCAACGGCAAGGGCGGCCTCGACAGCCTCACCGGCAACCTCGGCAACGACACCTTCATCTTCAATGCCGGCCAGGCCGCCGGCGACGTGATTACCGACTTCTTCGGCAACGCCGCTGCCGCCGCCGACAGCCTGCGCTTCATCGGCTACGGCACCGTCGCCCAGGGGGCGACCTTCGTCCAGCTCAATGCCACCCAGTGGCAGATCAATTCCTTCGACAACGCCATCCAGGAAGTCATCAACTTCAGCAACTCGGCGGCGATCCACACCAGCGATTTCGTCTTCAACTGATCGTCGGGGCTGGGACGCAGCTCCGACACCACTCTTGCAAG
Organism: Solimonas sp.; assembly: GCA_035476855.1. Taxonomy (GTDB): domain Bacteria; phylum Pseudomonadota; class Gammaproteobacteria; order Nevskiales; family Nevskiaceae; genus Solimonas_A. The sequence continues at coordinate 23,861 of DATILC010000059.1, forward strand.
AACAGGACATACCCCCATGGCCAGTCAGGTCTATCTCGGCAACGTCAACAACTCTGCCGCCAGCACTCCCGCGATCACCCTCGCCACATCCGATACCCTGTTCATCGGCCAGGACGCCACCATCGTCTCCAGCGGCCTCGGCAGCGACGTCGTGCAGGCCTCCAGCTCAAACCGCATCAGCGTCGAAGGCACCCTTTACGCGGCGGCTGGCAGCGGCATCAGCGCCGGCGATTTCCTGGACCTGACGATCGCCGAGGGCGGCAGCCTGTACAGCGATAACACCGGCGTCCTCTGCGCGGGGGTTACCGGCAACAACCGGGTGAACAACCTGGGGCTGATCTCCGCCGAACTCTCTGGCCTGTTCTTCGCCGGTGGGGCCAACGTGGTGAGCAACTACGGCAGCATCGTGTCCAACGACATCGCCCTGCGGGCCCAGGCCGGCAACAACACGGTAACCAACTACGGCAGCATGCGCGGCGTCGGCTCTGGCGCGGACGGCATCTTCCTGCAGGGTGGCGGCAACACCATCCACAACCACGGCAGCATCTCCGGACAGGGCGACGAGGCCATCCAGATCACTTCCAACCCCGGCGAGTACAACCTGATCGAGAACACCGGCGTGATCGAGCGCCTGGGCGATACTGCCGGCGTTTCCGGCCTTGCTGCAATTACCCTGGGTGGAGACTCCGGCGACACCGTCGTCAACAGCAGCAGCGGCCTGATCCTGGGCTCCGTTGCGCTGGGCGGCGGCACGGATTACCTGACCAACCATGGACGGATCAGCGGCAGCGTCTCCAGCAATGCCGCAACCCCGCTGACCCTGCTCAATACCGGCGTGATCGACGGAAGCCTCTCCCTGGGTCAGGGAAATGACAGCATCGATACCCAGCAGGGGCGCATCAACGGCTTCATCTCCACCGGCGACGGCAACGACACGATCCTGGGCAGCGACGCCATCACTGACCGCATCCGGGGCGGCAATGGCGACGATGTGCTCGAGGGCAATGGCGGCAACGACGTGCTCGAGGGAGGCGCCGGCGCAGACGAACTGCTCGGCGGCGCCGGCATCGACACGGCCTCCTATAGCGGCACCGGCAGCGGCGTCACCGTCAACCTGGCCAACGCGGCGCTCAACGGCGGCCATGCGCAGGGCGACAGCTATGACTCCATCGAGAACCTGCTCGGCAGCGGCTCCGACGATTCGCTGACCGGCAGCGGCACGGCCAACCGCATCAACGGTGGCGCCGGCAACGACACGCTCAACGGCGCCGACGGCAACGACTACCTCATCGGCGGCGCGGGCGCCGACATCATGACCGGCGGCAACGGCGACGATACCTTCATCTTCGACAACAGCAGCGACAGCGCGATCGAGGCCGCCAGCGGCGGCAACGACATCATCAAGACCAGCGTCAGCACCACCCTCGGTGCCGGCCAGGCCATCGAGCGCATGGTTGCCACGGGCAGCAACGGCGTCTACCTCGGCGGCAACGAGCTGAACAACATCCTGATCGGCAGCTTCGCCGACGACACGCTCGACGGCGCCGCCGGCCTGGATACCCTGCGCGGCGGTAACGGCAACGATGTCTACTATGTCGACAACGCCGGCGACAGCATCATCGAGCTGGCCGGGGAAGGCACGGACCTCGTCTTCGCACAGCTGTCCCACACGCTGGCCAACAACCTTGAACAGCTTGACCTGGACGGCGTCAGCGACATCAACGGCATCGGCAACAGCATCAACAACAGCATCGCCGGCAATGCCGGCAACAACCAGCTCAACGGCAAGGGCGGCGTCGACAGCCTCACCGGCAACCTCGGCAACGACACTTTCATCTTCAATGCCGGCCAGGCCCAGGGCGACACCCTCACCGACTTCTTCGGCAACGCCGCTGCCGCTGCCGACAGCCTGCGCTTCATCGGCTACGGCACCGTCGCCCAAGGGGCGACCTTCGTGCAGCTCAATGCCACCCAGTGGCAGATCAATTCCTTCGACAACGCCATCCAGGAAGTCATCAACTTCAGCAACTCCGCGGCGATCCACGCCAGCGATTTCGTATTCAGCTGAAGCCAGGCAGCACAAAAAAGGGGCGGCCATTGGCCGCCCCTTTTTTGTTCCTGCAGGAAAGACCGCTAGGCCGCTGCCGAAATCCTCGCCGGCTGCTCGGCCGCAGCCGCAGCCATGTCCCTGGCCGCGACATAGCCGAAGGTCATCGCCGGGCCCAGCGTGGAGCCGGCACCCGGATAGGTCGGGCCCATCACCGCGGCGCTGGTGTTGCCGGTGGCGTAGAGGCCGGGGATGACGCTGCCGTCCTCGCGCAGCACGCGGGCATTGGCGTCGGTGACCAGGCCGCCCTTGGTGCCGATCTCGCCGGGGTACATCGGCACGGCGTAGAACGGCGCCTTCAGGATCGGGCCGAGGCATGTGTTGGGCTTGACGCTGGGGTCGCTGTAGTAGCGGTCGATGGCGATGCGGCCCTTGCCGAACTCGAGGTCGACGCCGGTCTTGGCGTACTCGTTCATCTTGTCGACGGACTGCTTCAGGCCGGTGGCATCGACGCCGATCTTGGCCGCCAGCGCATCGAGCGACTCGGCGCGGTAGTAGACCTTGTCGAGCCAGTCCTTCGGCAACTTCACGTCCGGCTCGATCTGGCCGGGCAGGAAGATGCCCATCGGGTACTTGTAGCGGAAGGTGGCGTCGAACACGAGCCAGGCCGGCACGCAGCCGTTGCCCTTGGCGTCGTCGACATACATGGCATTGCGGAAGTCCGGATAGGCGGCGGCTTCGTTGACGAAGCGGTGGCCCTTGCTGTTGACCGCGACGCAGCCCGGCATGCCGCGCTCGACGAACAGGGTGATCTGCTGCGCGGCGCCCGGCTTGCTGACCGTGGGCGAGCCCCAGACCTGGTCCATGCCCTTGAGCGCAGCACCGACGGCCTGGCCGGCGGTGATGCCGTCACCGTGGTTGATCGGCGGCGCGGCGGTCCACTCGACCTTGGTCGGCTTGGCCAGGTACTGGTCACGCATCTGCTGGTTGGATTCGAAGCCACCGCAGGCCAGGATCACGCCGCGGCGCGCACCGTACCGCAGCTTGCGGCCCTTCTCGGTGACATTGACGCCGACCACGCGGCCGTTCTCGGTGATCAGCGAATCCATGCCGCATTCCAGCACCAGCGGCACCTTCTTCTGCAGCATGGCGTAGCGCAGCGCCGAGACCATGCCCTGCCCCAGCACCTGGCGGCGATCGCGATGGGTCTTGCGGCGCCAGCCGATGTCGAACCAGTACTTCAGCAGCATCTTGACGGTCAGCCAGATCCAGCCGGCGCCGCGCGAGAACAGCGTGTGCGCCTCCAGCTGGCTCATGGCGACACGGCCCATCAGCAGCGTGCCCTTGAAGGACTCGCGCTGCTTGTCGAATTCGTCACCGAGCAAGGACGCGTCGAAGTCCGCCGGCTCCATCGAGCGCCAGCCGTCCTTGCCACCCGGACGGTCGGAGTAGTAGTCCGGGTACTTCGGCACGTTGCGGTACTTCACGTCGAAGGTCCTGGCCATGTAACGCACCATTTCCGGCGCGTTCTTCAGGTAGGCCTCGATGCGCTCCTGCGGCACTTCATTGCCGACGATGGTCTTGAGGTAGGTCAGCGCCTCCTCGTAGGAGTCGCTGCCGCCGGTGCGCGGGATATCGTCGTTGCAGGGAATCCAGATGCCGCCGCCGGACACCGCCGAGGTGCCGCCGTACTTGTCGGATTTTTCCAGCACGACGGAGGACAGGCCGTGTCCCTGGGCGCAGAGCGCCGCGGTCATGCCACCGCCACCGGAACCGATGACGACGACGTCGAATTGCTGGTCGAAATTGCTGGCGCTCATGCAGACACCTTGAGTGTTGACGCTTGCCCAGCAGCCGTTCGCCCTGAGCCTGTCGAAGGGTGAACGGCCGTGCGCCGCCCCCTTGGTGAACAGCCCCGTCCGTGCTTCGATCCTTCGACAGGCTCAGGACTTCAGCACGAACGGGGCCGCATACGTTTGTCGCTTACAGGAAGAAGTCCGTGTTCTCGCGACCCAGCAGCACGCCGCCGTAGTTGCGCCCGAAGATGTCCGGGTTGTTGGCGTAGTGCGCGCGTGCGGCGTGGATGTCGAGGAAGAAGCGCACCAGCGGGAAGTCGCTGAAGATGCCGCGACCGCCGCAGGCCGAGAACAGCTGGTAGGCGTGACGCGCCGAGCGCTCGACCACCTGCGCCGCCTGGTAGCGGAAGTGCAGGCGCTGGTTGAGGTCCAGCGGCTGGCCGCTGCGGATCTGCTCCAGCAGCACGTCGAAGTTGCGGCGCAGGATCAGCTTCATCTCGTCCACGGCCAGCATCGCATCGGCCACGGCGAGCTGCGCCGGGCCCTGCTCTGCGGTCTTGGAACCCATGTTGCCGGTCCAGGCCTTGCCCCAGTCGACGAAGCTGTTGACCGCGCCCTGCAGGCCGCCGATCGCGGCGCTGGAAACGGCGCGCACGAAGATCTGGCCGAACGGCAGGTCGTACAGCGTCGAGGTGAAGGTATCGCCGCCGGGGTTGGTGCCCATGAAGCCGTCGGAGGCCTTGTGCGTGCGGTATTCCGGCACGAAGCAGCCCTTGACGACGATGTCCTTGGAGCCGGTGCCCTTGAGGCCCATCGTGTACCAGGTGTCCACCACCTCGAAGTCCGAGCGCGGCAGCAGGAAGGTGCGGTATTCCGGCGCGCCCTTGCCGTCTTCCGGGAAGATCAGGCCGCCGAGGAACACCCACTGGCAATGGTCGATGCCGCTGGAGAAGCCCCAGCGACCGCTGAACTGGAAGCCACCCTCGACGCGCTTGACCTGGCCCTTGGGCATGTAGGTCGAGGCGATCAGCACGGAGTGGTCGCCACCGCCCCAGACATCGGCCGCGGCGCGGGGATCGAACAGCGCGATCTGCCAGTTGTGCACGCCGATCACGCCGTAGATCCAGGCGGTGGACATGCAGCCCTCGGCCAGGGTCATGCAGACGTCATAGAACACCTGCGGGTCCATCTCGTAGCCGCCGTACATCTTCGGCTTGAGCACGTCGAACAGGCCGGCAGCCTGCATGTCGGCGACGGTCTCCTTCGGCACGCTGCGGTCGGCTTCGCACTTGGCGGCGCGCTCGGCCAGCACCGGCACCAGGTCACGGGCGCGCTGGACCAGCATTTCGGGCGTGACGGTCTGGGGTTTGGCTTGCATCGATGAGTCTCCTGGGAACGCCCCGCGGCGGGGGGCTTTTCGTAGTCGCGACAGGCTCACACAGGGGCGCCGGCCGGTCATCATCCGAAATGACTAGGCCCCTGCCGCCGCCCGGCAGGGGCCTGGAAACGGGGTCTGGAAACGGGGGCTTAGCGGCGCTGGGCGGCCGGCATCAGGAAACGGCACAGGGCCGGCCCCAACAGCACCGCGCCGAGCATGTTGGCGGTGAACATGAAGGCCAGCAACAGGCCCATGTCGCGCTGGAACTGCAGGCCCGAGAACAGCCAGGACACCACCCCGCCGGCCAGGCAGATGCCGGTGAAGATCACCGCCTTGCCGGTCTGGCGCAGGGTGGCGACATAGGCCTCGCGCAGCGGCAGGCCCTCGTCCAGCAGCTTGTGGCGGAGCAGGTCGTAGACGTAGATGCCGTAATCGACGCCGATGCCGACCGCCAGGGTGATCACCGGCAGGGTCGCCACCTTCAGGCCGATGCCGAATACCGCCATCAGCGCGTTGGCGAAGATCGATACCAGGAACAGCGGCACGCCGATCACCAGCAGGCCGGTGAAGGAGCGGTAGGACAGCAGCACCAGCGCCCCGATCACCGCGTAGACCCACAGCACGGCCTTGAGCTCGCTGGCCTCGACCACCTCGTTGGTCGCCGCCATCACGCCGACATTGCCCGAGGCCAGCGCGAAGTGCACCGGACAGGGCGAAGGCCCCGGCTCGCCACGCGTCGCCGGATCGCGCTTGCCCGCCTCGCAGATTGCCGGATCGAGTCCGGGGCGGTCGGCGAAGAACTGCCGCGCGTTGTCGCGGTTGAACTGCTCGACCGCGTCGGTGACGCGATGGATCGTCGTCGCCTTGTGGTCGGAGGTGAAGACGTAGACCGGCATGGCGCTGCAGTCGACGTTGAGCAGGCCGGTGGAGGTCTCGACCGGCTTGGTCGACAGCACCAGCGAGTCGTGGTTGCGCGGCAGCACGCGGAACTTCACATGCCCCTCCCAGAAGCCGGAGTAGACCGCGCGGGCGATGTCCGGCAGCGCGCGGGTCGAGGCGACGCCCTCGACATTGCGCATGTTCCAGGCGAAGCGGTCGACCTGGTCGAGCGGATCGTGCTCGATGCAGTCCCAGGGATCGGCCTCGGCGACCACGGTGAGGATGTCGGTGGCGATGGTGAAGTTGTCGGCGATGACACGCGAGTCGCGGTTGTAGACCGAGTCCGGCCGCAGTTCCGGCACGCCGGGCTGGGCGTCGCCGATGATGCGCTGGCCCTGCAGGACCCAGCAGGCGCCGAGCACCACCGCCGCGAACAGCAGCAATGCCGCCGCCACCGGCGCGGTCGTGATCACCGCCATGCGCTGCCACAAGGCCTCGCCGCTGCGTGCCAGCTGCGCGCGCCGCGCACGGAACGACTCCAGATCGGCGACGCGCAGGCGCGAAAGCCAGATCGGCATCATCACCTTGTTGGTGATGATCACCGCGAACATGCCGAGGCAGGCGTTGGCCGCCATCTCGCGGATCACGCCGATCGGCACCAGCGCGATGGTGAGAAAGCCCGCGACGTTGGTCACCAGCGCGATGCTGCCGGGGATGAACAAACGGCGGAAGGTCGAGCGCGAGGCCTCGAACGGCGCCTCGCCGTGGACCACCTGGTCGGCCCAGGTGTTGACGTACTGCACGCCGTGCGATGTCGAGATCGCCAGCACCAGGAACGGCACCATGATCGCGAAGGGATCGAGGCCGTAGCCGAAGCTGTGCAGCAGGCCCATTTCCCAGACCACCGCCACCACCGAGCAGGCCAGCGGCAGCCAGGCCAGTCGCAGGTCGCGCAGGTAGAGCAGCAGCGCGACGAAGGTGCCGAGCACGGTCAGCGCGAAGAACAGCACGACGCTGCGGGTGGCGTCGGTGACGTCACCGACGACCTTGGCGAAGCCGACGATGTGCACCGAGATGCGCGGGTTGTACTGCGGGTTGGCGACGCGTTCCGCCTGCAGCAAGCGCCCCGGCAGTTGCAGGACGATCGGCTGGCCGTTCTCGTCCTGGCTGGCGGTGTCGATGCTGCGGAACCACAGCTGCCAGCCCGGATCGGCGTAGCGTTCGGCGACCACCTGCCCCGCCTTGAACGGCGCATGGTCCGCCTTGAGCTTCAGCAGGTACTTGTCCGGGCTCATCAGCCGCCCGCGCACATCGCTCTCCAAACCGTGGGCGACGCGCTGGTAGTCGGTGCGCGCATTGCTGCTGGGATCGCGCTCCAGCACCTCGGCATAGACCATCGCGCCACGCTGGTCCTGGCTCACCAGCCGCCCGATCACGCCGGCCTTGCCGACCGCGACACGGATTCCATCCAGCATCTCCGGTGTCGGCTGGTAGCTGGCCGGGATCACGTCCTCGGCGCGGAAGCCGCCATCCACGACTTCCAGGTAGCGCACGTTGCGCGTGAAGATCGACGACAGGCGCGCGCGATCGATGCCGGGAATGAACTCGACCTCGCCGGTGGCCGCCTTCAGGCTGGCCATGAACTCCGGGTTGTAGATGTCGCCCTGATTTTGCACCAGCGCCACCAGCACCGCGTTGGCGCCGCCGCCGAGGTCTTCCTGGTAGCGCTGCAGCACCTGCATGTAGGGGTGCTGCAGCGGCACAGTCTTGTCGAAGCTGGCGTCGGGCTGCAGCTGCAGCGCCTGCCACAGCATCGCCAGCGTCATCAGCACCAGCAGCGTGACGCTGATGCGACGCCCGCGCGGGGAGTAGAGGGCGGGTTCGACGAGGCGGACGATCGACTGCGCGTTCAGGGCCATGGGATGGGAGCTCGAAAGGAATCACCGGAAAAGGCAAAAGCATTTGCCACGGAGTTACACGGATGACACGGATTTTTCGGCGTTGGCTTGATCCGCGTTTATCCGTGTGACCCGTGTAAATCCGTGGCCAATCTGCTGCTTTTAGCGCAGCCCGAGGCAGCCTGCTCCGCTCATTCGGAGTAGCTCAGCGGGAAATCAGGATTGCGCGGAAGTCGTTGACGTTGGTCAGGGTCGGTCCGGTCATCACCAGGTCGCCCAGCTTGTCGAAGAAACCCCAGGCGTCGTTGTCGTCCAGCATCGCCGCCGCGTCGAGGCCGGCTGCGGCAGCCCGCGCCAGCGTGTCCGGGCCGATGACGGCGCCGGCATTGTCCTCGCTGCCATCGATGCCGTCGGTGTCGCAGGCAATCGCATGCACCCCCGCCTCGCCGTCCAGCGCGACCGCCAAAGCCAGTGCGAATTCGGCATTGCGCCCGCCACGACCGCGGCCTCGCAGGGTCACCGTGGTCTCGCCGCCGGACAGCAGCACACAGGGCGCCGGCAGCGGCTGTCCCTGCTGCAGCACCTGGCGCACCCGCCCGGCCTGGGTCCGGGCCAGTTCGCGCGACTCCCCTTCCAGCGCATCGCCGAGGATCAGCGGCGTGATGCCGGCGGCGCGGGCCACGGCCGCCGCCGCTTCCAGCGATTGCCACGGCGTCGCCAGCATGCGGACCTCGCTGCGGGCCAGTCGCGGATCGCCGGGCTTGGGGGTTTCCCCGGCACCGCGGCGCAGATGCTCCAGCACCGCTGCGGGCACCGCGATGCGGTAGCGCTGCAGCACCGCCAGCGCGTCGGCGGCACAGCCCGGATCAGCCACGGTGGGGCCGGAAGCGATGTCCGCGGGATCGTCGCCGGGCACATCGGAGATCAGCAGCGTCAGCACCGCGGCCGGCGCGCAGGCCAGGGCCAGGCGCCCGCCCTTGATCGCCGACAGCTGCTTGCGCACGGTATTGATCTCGCGAATGGTCGCGCCGCTGGCCAGCAGCGCGCGGTTGACCGCCTGCTTGTCGGCCAGCGTCAGGCCGGCGGCCGGCAGGCTCAGCAGCGCCGAGCCGCCGCCGGAAATCAGGCAGATCACCAGATCATCGGCACCGAGGCCCTGCACGCACTGCAGGATGCGCCGCGCCGCCTGCTCGCCGGCGGCATCCGGCACCGGGTGCGCGGCCTCGGCGATCTCGATGCGGTCGCAAGGCACGGCATGGTCGTAGCGCGTCACCACCAGTCCCGACAGCGGCCCCGGCCAGTGGCGCTCCAGCGCGCGGGCCATCGCCGCCGCGGCCTTGCCGGCACCGACCACCACGGTGCGCCCACGCGGCGGTGGCGGCAGCTGCGGCGGCAGGACCCGGTCCGGCTGCGCCGCGGCGACGGCGGCATCGAACATCTGTCTCAACAACAGGCGCGGGTCGGCCGGCATGGCGGCGCTCAGCACCAGATGCGGCGCGCCGCAGACAGGCCGCGACGCAGCGCCGGGCGCGGCCACGCAAGGATCGCCGCACTGCTGTCCTGCACCAGCTGGTCCAGCGCCGCGATATCCGGCTGCTCCTGCATCCAGCCGGCGAACAGCGCCTGTTCGGTGGCGGCAATCTGCCGGCGCAGGCGCTGGCGATAGTCCGCATCGAACAGCGCCGCGCGATGCACCGGCTCCCAGGCCTGCCACAGCGGCGCGGAATCCGTGCTCGGCGAAACAACATGCGTGTCCTGCGCGAAATCCACTGGCCTGAACAGCGACAGGCAGGGTGCGGACGTGCCGGTCACCAGTATCCTTGCGCCCTGCGGCCGCAGCCAGGCGATCATCGAGCCGGTGGTCTGGCTGCGGCGGATCGGCCCGGCGGCATGCATGCACAGATCGCGGTTGCTGCCCGCCAGCGGTGCCTCGTTGCCGGCGTGATGGCGGCGCAGCTGCGCAGCGAAATCGCCGAAACCCGGCGTGGCGCTGCGCGCTGCGGTGTCGGCGAGACAGGCCATGCTCAGCTCTCGACGCGAGCGGCTGGCGGCGAAGTACGGCATCAGCCGCGTGTCGTTCACATGGAAGGGCCCGGCAAGGCCGGCCGAGGCGCGGCTGTAGTCGTCGCCGAGGCTCAGGGCATTGGAGATCGCTGCGTGGCCCTGCACCCGCTTCGCCGCCCAGCGCCGGCCCGCGGTCTCCAGCACCCAGGCCTGGCATGGGTCGGCAATGATGAAGCTGCTGTCGTAGTGGAAATCCTTGTCGGCGTAGCCGGCCGGCCCACCCTGCCCGTGCGCTTCCAGCAGCGTGGTGATGACCTCGATGGCGGCCGGCGCATCGGCCGCGCGTTCCAGCGCCAGGCGCAGCAGGTCCATGCCCAGCAGCGCCGGCTGGCGGCTGCGCTGGCGCGAGAAGATCGCCTCGTTGCCGATCGCCAGGCCGTGCTCGTTGACGCCCATCTCCGCGCCCCAGATCCAGCAGGGCTTGCTGAGGATCAGGGCGTGGCGATTCGGGACCTGCGGCACATCGATATAAGTGGTGCGGACGCTGCGCGCCGTGTCGCCACGCACCGCCGGCAGCCGCAGCACGGCCTGCGGCTCCTGCGGCTCGCGGTCGCTGTTCTTGGCGAACCAGATGCCGTTGCCGGCGACCAGGACCTGGGTGTCACACATGCCTGCACGCTCCCGCTGTTCCGGCAGATTCTAAGCCCGCAAGAAAAAGGCCCGCATTGCGGGCCTTTTTCCTGCTTCAGCGCATCAGTGGCTCAGCTGCGGCGCCGCTGTCTTCGGCGTCGCCGCGTGCTTGTGCGACAGGTCATGGCCGATGTACAGGTACATCGCCGGCACCACGTACAGCGTGAACAGCGTGCCGATGGTCATGCCCGCGGCGATCACCAGGCCCATCGAGAAGCGCGACGCGGCACCGGGGCCCGAGGACATCAGCAGCGGCACCATGCCGACCACCAGCGCCGCCGTGGTCATCAGCACCGGTCGCAGGCGAATCGCGGTGGCTTCCTCGATCGCATCACGCTTGCCCATGCCCTGCTCCTGCAGCTTGTTGGCGAAATCCACGATCAGGATGCCGTGCTTGGAGATCACACCGATCAGGGTAATCAGGCCGACCTGGGTGTAGATGTTCAGTGTCATGCCCGGGAAAGAGGTCAGCTGCATGCCGTTGGTGATGCCCAGGATGTTCATCACCAGCAAGGCACCGCAGATCGACATCGGCACCGTCACCAGGATGATCAGCGGATCGCGGAACGACTCGAACTGCGCCGCCAGCACCAGGTAGATCACGATCATCGCGAAGGCGAAGGTCACCAGCAGGGCCGCGCCCTCGCGCTTGTACTGGCGCGAGCTGCCCGCGTAGTCCTTCTGGAAGCCAGCCGGTGCAACCTCGTCGAAGATCTTGTCGAAGACCTCCAGCGCCTCGCCCTGAGTCACATCGGGACGCGGCACCGCCACGATGGTGCTGGCGCTAAGCTGCTGCGCGTGCTCGATGGCGCGGGGCATGATGCGGTTGCTGATCTTGATCAGGGTCGACAGCGGCACCAGGGTGCCGTCGCGGGCGCGGGTGTAGAAGCCGGTCAGCTGCTCCGGGTTCAGGCGGTCGCCGCGCTCCACCTGCTGGATCACCTTGTAGGAGCGGCTGTCGTAGGAGAAGCGGTTGACCTCGCCACCGGCGAGCAGCGCCGCCAGGTCCGCCGACAGCTGCGACATGTCCACGCCCATCACCGCGGCCTTCTCGCGGTCGATCTCCAGCACGGCCTCTGGCCGGTCGATGCGCACGCGCGAGGCGACATGGAAGAACTTCTTGGTCGCCAGCGCCTTGGCAATGATCTCCTCGCCCACGCGGGCGGTGGTCACCGCGTCCGCGGTCGACTTGACCACGAATTCCAGCGGGTAGCCGGTGCCCGGCGTCGGCAGCGGCGGCGGCTGCACGCCGATCCAGCGCACGCCAGTGACCTTCTGCATGTCGACGTTCATCTCGTCCATCGCAGCCTTGGTCGACATCTCACGCTCGGTCCAGGGCTTCATCACCATGCCCATGAAGGCCTGGCTGGTGTTGATCGAGAAGGTGAAGATGTGGTCGAGCACCGGGTGCTTCATCGCAATCTGCTGCGTCTCCATGAAGTACTGGTCCTGGTACTCCTGCGAGGCGTAGCCGTCACTCTCGGTGATCGAGAAGGCGAACCCGAAGTCCTCTTCCGGCGCCAGTTCCGCGGGCGTGAACTTGAACAGGAAGTAGCAGGAGGCGAACACGATGATGCCGAACACCAGGATCACCGGACGCGTGTCCATCGCGCCGTGCAGGCGCTGCTTGAAGGCGTCGCGCCACTGGTCGAACTTGCGGTCGAGGTAGTCGGCGAGCTTGTTCTCCTCGGCACCCTCGCCGTGCGTCGGCTTGAGGATGCGGGCACACATCATCGGCGTCAGCGTCAGCGCCAGGATGCCGGAGATCAGCACGCTGCCGGCCAGGGTGAAGGCGAACTCGCTGAACAGGGTGCCGGTGATGCCGGTAAGGAAGCCGATCGGCGCATAGACCGCCAGCAGCGTCATGGTCATCGAGATCACCGGGCCGACCAGTTCGCGTGCGCCCTTGATCGAGGCATCGAAGGGCTTCATGCCTTCCTCGATGTGGCGATGGATGTTCTCCATCACGACGATGGCGTCGTCCACCACCATGCCGATCGCCAGCACCATCGCCAGCAGGGTCAGCAGGTTGATGGAGAAGCCCAGCAGCAGCATGATGAACAGGCCACCGACCAGCGACAGCGGCACCGTCACGGCAGGGATCAGCGAGGTACGCATCGAGCCGAGGAACAGGAAGATCACCACGATGACGATCAGCATCGCCTCGATCAGCGTCTTGATCACCTCGGCGATGGCTTCCTTGATGTAGATCGTGGAGTCGTAGCCGATGGTGGCATCCAGGCCCTGGGGCAGCGCCGCCTTCATCGCCGGCCACATGCCGTTGACCGCCTCGGTCACGTCGAGCACGTTGGCATCGGGGCGGATCTTGATCGCCACGAACACGGCCGGATCGCCGTCCCAGCCGGCGCCGCCCTCGTAGGTATCCGAGCCCATCACGACATTGGCGATATCGCCGAGCCGGATCACCGAGTCGCCCTCGGACTTGATGATGACCTGGCGGAATTCCTCGACGCTGCGCAGGTCGGTCTGGGCCGAGAGGCCGATCTTGACGTAGTTGCCGTTGGTCTCGCCCACCGCCGACATCACGTTCTGGCTGCGCACGCGCGAGTAGACCTCGCTGGCCGTCAGGTTGTACGCGGCCAGGCGGTCAGGCTTGAGCCAGATGCGCAGCGCGTAGGTGCGCGCACCCTGGATCTCCGCGACCTGGATGCCCGGCACCGTGGCCAGCTGCGGCTGGATGATGCGGGTCAGGTAGTCGGTGATCTGGCTCTTGTCGAGCACGTTGGAATAGAAGGTCAGGTACATCGCCGCGGTCGCGCCGCTCTCGGCGATCTGGATGATCGGGTCCTCCGATCCATCCGGCAGCTGGTTGCGCAGCTTGTTGACCTTGGCCGAGATGTCCGTCATCGCCTCGTTCGGATCCTTGTCCATGCGCAGGCTGGCGGTGATCGTCGCCATGCCCTGGCTGGTGTTCGAGGTCAGGAAGTCGATGCCGTCGGCGGTGGAGATCTCGGCCTCCAGCGGCGTGGTGATGAAGCCTTCGACCAGTTCCGGATCCGCACCCGGATAGGCGACGCTGATGCTGAGCTCGGCGTTCTGCAGGAACGGATACTCGCGCACGGTGAGGTTGAAGCCGGCGCGCAGGCCCAGCAGCAGGATCGCCAGGCTGATGACGCTGGCCAGGACCGGACGCTTGATGAAGATGTCGGTGAAGTTCATGTGTCGCACCTGCTTGGGTACTGCATTGCAGATCTACAGCCTGGGACCTGGATCGCCATCCATGGCGGGACGG
>DATILC010000060.1:0-8132 GCA_035476855.1 Solimonas sp.
CGCGTCAGCTTGCCCTCGACGTGCTGCTTCTGCAGCCGCTGGGCCCACTCCTGCAGGGTCGAGGCGGCGGTGACGCCGACGCCGATCGGCGTGTTGATCTCGTGCGCGATGCCGGCGACCAGCGAGCCGAGCGAGGCCATCTTCTCGCTCTGCACCAGCTGCGCCTGGGTCTCGCGCAGCTTCAGCATCGCCGATTCAAGGTCGGTGTTGGCGTGACTCTTTTCCTGCACCTCGATGGTCAGCGCGTCGCGTGCCTGCTGCAAGTCGCGGTCGCGGCTGGCGATCTGCCCGAGCATGCGGTTGAAGTCGTCGACCAGTGCACCGATTTCGTCGCCGCCGCGGCGCTCGGCACGCAGGCTGTAGTCGCCGGAGCTGGAGACGCGGCGTGCGGTGTCGGCCAGGTCCAGCACCGGTTCGGACAGGCCGCGTTGCAGGCGCAGGCCCAGCGCGAAGCTCGCGACGAAGGCTGCGCCAAGAATCGCCAGCACCACCGCTGCCTGCACCGCGATCGCGCGTTGCCGCGTGTCCAGATCCTGCGAGATCAGCAGCCCGCCGATCGTTTCGCCGGCCAGCCGCACCGGCACCACCGAGACCAGATGGCGGAAGTCCTCGTGCGTGCCGGGCGCGCCGGCTGCGCCGGGGCAGGCCTCGGTGGCGCTGGTCTGGTAGGACGCGAACAGGCGGTTCGCGGCCGGATTGGCGTAGAGGCAGGCGCGGTCGATCTCGGGCTTGGCACGCAGCGCGGCCAGGGTTTCGCGCGCGGTGGTCGTATCGTTGAAGGTCAGCGCGGCGCCGACACCATCAGCGGTGATGCGGGCGAGTGTGTCGAGATCGCGGGCCGAGCTGGCCTGGGTGGAGCTCCAGACGTAGATGATCAATGCGGTGGCCGCTGGTAGCAGGCCGACCGCACTGGTCAGCAGCGACAGCAGCAGCAGCTTGCTGCGGATCGGCGCATCGCGAAAGCTGCGGATCAGCGGCCTGCCGGCGCCGTCGGCCATCACAGTCTCGTGGCCACGCCCAGCAGGCGGCTGCTCAGCTGCAGGTGCTGCTGGTCGGCGGCGGCGGTGTTCACCTCGAAGCGCACACGCCGGTCCTCCTGGAAGAAGCGCACGACGCCGGAGTTGATGGCGCTGCGGGCCTCGTGCACGGTTAGCACGCCGAGGCCGGCACCGGCGCGCAAGCGTGCCTCGGCGGTGATCGGGTCATCGCTGGCAACGTAGGCCACATGGCAGCCGTCGAGCGCGTCGCCGGGATGCAGTGACCGGACTTGCAGCGGGTGGCCGCTGATCTGCTTGTCGCGCACGGCCTCGGTCAGCACCGAGGCGAAGGCCGCGGCGTCGATCATGCACAGCTGGTAGGGCTGGCCGTCCGCCGGGCGGCGCTCCGGCGGCCAGCTGACGAACTTGACGAAATTGAACAGGAACGCCGCCTTGACCTTGAGTTCCAGGTCGTCGCCCGCCATCGCCAGCGACGGCAGCAGGCCGGCGCCGACGCAGCACAGCGCCAGCAGCAGGGCTGAGGCCTGGCGCCGGGCGACCGCAGCGCGGCGTCTCACTGTGGCCACCAGCGCAGTTGCAGCAGGCCCTGGCGCTGCACCTCGATACGGTTTGCGGTATTGCTGCCGAATTCCGGATGCTGGTTGTCGAGCAGGTTCTCGCCGACCAGACCCAGCTCGAGATTCGGCCGCAGGCGCCAGGCCGCACGCAGGTTCAGTTCGGTGTAGCCGGGCACGCCGCTGGCCGGCAGGTCGTCGATGTGGCGCAGGAAGCCACTGAAGCTCCAGCGCGTCGACGGTGCCCAGGCCAGCTCGAGTCCGGCCATGTGCCGCGGATTGCCGTTCTCGAGGGTGTTGGCGGTGCGGGTGTCGCTGCCGCCGTCACGGGTCTGTACCTCCATCTGCAGATAGCTGTAATAGCCGGTCAGGCGCAGCGACTCGCGCGGACGCCAGCTGAGATTGAGCTCGCCGCCGACACTGCGGGCCTGCAGGTTGTTGTCGAAGCGGAACAGTGGCGCCGCCGGCTCCTGGCTGCGCAGGTGGTCGTAGTCGTTGTAGAACAGCGCCAGTTCGGCTGAAACGGGCTGCGACGCCCAGGCGCGCAGCCCCCACTCGTAGGCGAGCAGGGTTTCGGCGTCCAGCTCGGGATTGCCCAGGCGGAACCGGCCCGGCCCACAGACACCGGGGATGCCGTTGGGTGACGGGCAGAAGATGGCGATGTCCGAGTCGAGGCGATTGGGCGTGCGTACCGCGCGCGACACCGCGGCCCAGGTGAACAGATTGTCGTGCAGGTTCCAGCCGAGGCGCAGGCTGGGCTGGTATTCGAAGCCGGTGAAGTCGTTGTGCTCGAACTTCGAGCCCAGCGTCAGCGTGCCGCGGCCGTCGAGCAGGCGGATCTGGTCCTGGATGAAGCCGTCGTAGGTCTCCAGCCGGCGCTCTGCCGGGTCGAAGATCAGCGACAGCGGCGGCCCGCCGGTGTCGTCGCGGCTGCTGCGATAGCCCAAGCCGAACAGCAGGCTGTGCCGTGTCCCCAGTTGCAGGTGCTGCTCCAGGTCCACTTCCACGGTCTGGCGCTGCTCGCTGAAGGTGGTCGGGATGCGGCGGTCGGAGTCGGTGAAGTAGACGCCGAGTTTCAGCCCGGCGCGCTCCGACTGCTGCATCTCCCAGCGCGCCAGCAGGTTGCCGCCGGACAGATCGACATCGCCGCTCGTGCCCTCGCTGCTGCCGTCGTACCAGTCGCCGCTGAAGCTGTAGCGGTGACGCCCGGCCGGCGCGAAATCGGCGCGAAAGCCGGTCTGGCGCAGCACGTAGCCATTGGCCGGCTCGGAGCCGTCGGGGCGGGCGCCGTTGTCGTTGCCGCGATACTGGGCGTAGAGGCGGGCATGCGCGTTGTTGCCCAGCTGCCAGCCCTGGCGTGCGCCACCGTAGGCATGGTCGCGATTGCCGCCGCCGAGGCCGACCTCCGTGCCGGGGGTGTCGCGGGCATTGCGGGTGATGATGTTGATGACGCCGTTGACGGCATTGGCGCCCCACAGCGTCGCGCCGGGACCACGGATCACCTCGATGCGCTCGATGTCGGGCAGGTAGGTATCCAGCGCGTCCCAGAACACGCCGGAGAACAGCGGCGTATAGACGCTGCGGCCGTCGAGCAGGACCTCCAGCTTGTCGGCCGAAGTGCTGTTGAAGCCGCGCGCCGACACCGCATAACTCTGGCCGGAGCGTGCCACATGCAGGCCCGGCACATGGCGCAGTGCCTCCACGATGCTGCGCGCGCCGCTGCGGTGGATGTCTTCGCCGGTCAGCACGTAGACCGCTGCTGCGGCCTGCTGCAGCGGTTCGGCGCGCTTGGAGACGGAGGTGACCTCGATCTTGAGCAGCTCATCGAGCGACAGCTGGGTCAGATCCTCCGGCAGCGCGGCGACGTCGGTGTCGGCGCGGGCCGGGCCGGCAAGCAGGCTTGCCAGGATCAGGAGACTGGCAAGCGGCGTGCGGTGTCGGCGTGCGGCTTGCGGCAAACGGACGGACATCGGACGACTCCCCAATCCCTGGCTGGTCCCACTCTAGCGGCTTCCGAGGGGCGGGACTCTGGATAAGGTCTACCGGCCCCCTGTGCGTGGCCGCAGGGGGCGTCGGGTGTGCCCGGGACTGCCGCAGCGCCGGCAGGGACGGGCTGTCGTGGCGAGTCGGCCCCGGGCTGTCGGCTTGCGGCGCCTACTCTTCGAAATCGTCCCGCGGCGGGTTGCCGTCGTGGACCAGGTAGTTGCGTCGCTCCAGGTAGAGCCCGCGCACGAATACGTAGGGATCGAACTGCTCGCGCAGCAGGGACTCGCTGCCCAGCAGCTGCGAACGGGTATCGACCAGCCCGAGGCCGAAGACGGCGAGCTGCAGCTCGAGCTCGTCGGTGTGGCTGACCGGCGTGGTGAACTGGTCCGCGCCACGACCGACAAGATCGCGGTTGGTGGTCGGGCCGAGGAAGGGCAGCATCAGGTACCAGCCCTGGCCGAGTCCCCAGTTCCCCAGGGTCTGGCCGAAGTCCTCGCTGTTGCGCTCCAGGCCGACCATGGTCGCCGGATCGAGAAAGCCGGCCAGGCCGAAGGTGGTGTTCATCAGCAGGCGGCCGGTGTCACGGCCCGCCTGCATCAGCTTGCCCTGCAGCATGTCGTTGATGATGACCGTGGGGTAGCCGAGGTTGGACAGGAAGTTGTGCACCCCGGTGCGCATTTCCCCCGGCACCGCCGCGACATAGCCGCGTGCCACCGGCTTGGCGATGTACTGGTCGACCTTCTCGTTGAAGGCGTAGATGCGACGGTTGGCCGGCTCCAGCGGATCCTGCGGATCGTAGCTGGGGCTGTGCGCGCAAGCGCTGCACAGCAGGACCGCCATCAGGATCAATATGTTGCGCATCGCATCCGCCCCCGCGGGTGTCGTACCGCTCAATTCAGCTGCAGCAGTGAATCTACTTCGAAGAATACGGCCAACTGGCGCAAGCGGTTGCCGGCGCCGCTGATCACCAGGTCCTTGCCCTGCCGCCGTGCGCGCCGCTGCAGTTCCAGCAGGAAGGCCACGCCGGCGCTGTCGACCGCGGTCACGCCGGAGACGTCCAGCCTGCCGCTGGCCGCGAGCTGGTCGGCGCGCGGCATCAGGGCCGGCACGCTGGCCAGGTCGAGGCTGCCGGTCAGGCTCACGGCCGCGCCGTACCTTCGCCGGCTGCAGCGCTCTTGCTCGACGGCGTCGAGGTCGAGTACTGGCCGTTCTCCATGCGCGCGATCAGGGCGTCGAGGTTGCTCTTTTTCAGCTCGGAGGTGAACTGGCCGCGGAAGTTCTGCACCAGCGACAGGTTCTCGATGGTGATGTCGTAGATCTTCCACTCCTCGCCGACCAGGCGCATCGAGAAGCCGATGCCTACCGGCTGCTTGCCGTCGCGCAGCAGGCTGGAGCTCACCGTCGCGTCGGTGGCGCCTTCGGCCAGACGCACCGGCTTCCACTCGGCCTTCACCGAGTCGTGGTTGTCGAGCATCGCGTCGGCGTAGGAACGGATCAGCATGTTCTTGAACGCTGTCTGGAAGCGCGACTGCTGTTCCGGCGTCGCCGTCTTCCAGTTGCGCGCCAGCACGCCGCGCGCGATGTACGGCACGTCGAAGTGCGGGACGATCTTCTCGTCGACCATCTTGAAGTAGCTGGCCTTGTCGGCCTTGTACTTCGCGTGGTTCTGGTTCAGCAGACCCTGGATCTCGGTGACCGCTGCCTTCAGGGTTTCGTCGGGCGCCTTGGGCGCGGCCACTGCCTGCGTGCCAAGGGCGAGCCCGACGGTTGCCACCAGACCACCCAACCATTGCTTGATCATCATCACTGCTCCTGATTGTTTCTTGTTACTTCTGGCCCTGGTCCGGCTTGGGCTCGTCGTTGCGTGACGCCATGTTGGTGAGGAACTGACCGATCAGGTTTTCCAGCACCAGCGCCGACTGCGTGAACTTGATGCGGCTGCCTTCCTTGAGGCTCTCATCGGCGCCGCCGACTTCCAGGCCGATGTACTGCTCGCCGAGCAGGCCGGCAGTGAGGATCTTGGCGCTGCTGTCCTCGGGCAGGGTGGCGTACTGCTTGGAGATGTACAGCGTGGCCACCGCCTCGAAGGTGTCCGGGTCGATGCTGATGCCCTGCACGCGACCGATCTTGACGCCCGACAGGGTGACCGCGGAACCGGCCTTGAGGCCGCCGATGTTCTCGAACATCGCCGTCACCTTGTAGCCGTCGCCGTTGCCGACGGCGTCGAGGCTGGCGACGCGGAAGGTCAGCACGAATACCGCGGCGACGCCCAGGCAGACGAACAACCCGACCAGAATTTCCAGCGCTCTCGATTGCATGTGTGGGCTCTAACTTGATCTGCGGGCAATTAACGGAACATGAATGCGGTCAGCACGAAGTCCAGCGCCAGGATCGCCAGCGAGGACACCACGACCGTGCCGGTGGTGGCGCGGGAGACGCCTTCGGAGGTGGGCGCAGCGTGGTAACCCTGGTAGACGGCGATCCAGCTGACGGTGAAGCCGAACACCAGCGACTTGATCAGCATCTGGTGGATGTCTTCGATCTCGACGCTGGCGCGGATCTGCGACCAGTAGCTGCCGGCATCGACGCCGAGCAGATCGACGCCGATCGCGTGGCCGCCGGCGATGCCGATGGCCATCACGCAGAAGATCGCGGTCAGCAGCGGCACGGCGATGACGCCGGCGATGAAGCGCGGCGCGATGACGCGCTTGACCGGGTCGGTGGCCATCATCTCCATTGCCGACAGCTGGTCGGTGGCCTTCATCAGGCCGATCTCGGCAGCCAGCGCCGAGCCGGCACGGCCGGCGAACAGCAGCGCGGTGACCACCGGCCCCAGTTCGCGGATGATCGACAGCGTCACCAGCACGCCCAGCGAATCCTCGGCACCGAAGCGCACCAGCGTGCGGTAGCCCTGCAGCGCCAGCACCATGCCGATGAAGCTGCCGGAGATGACGATGATGATCAGCGACAGCGCGCCGACCATGTACAGCTGCTGCACCACCAGGCGTGGCCGCGCCAGCGCCGCCGGCACGCCGCCGAGGATGCTCAGCAGGAAGAACTGCGCGCGGCCGAGGCCGGCGAGGAAGGCGGCGACGATTTCGATGGTGGCGCTCACGGCGAGACCTCCATCAGGTCGGATATGTAGTCCGGCGCCTTGGCGTGGAAGCTGACCGGGCCGTCGTCGGCGCCGGACAGGAACTGCTGCACCCAGGGCGAGGAATGCTCGCGCACGTCTGCCGGCGTGCCGTGGGCAGCGATCTTGCCGTCGGCGACGACATAGGCGTAGTCGCTGATCGACAACACCTCGTGGATGTCGTGCGAGACCACGATCGAGGTCAGGCCCAGCGCGTCGTTGAGCGTGCGGATCAGGCGCATCAGCACGCCCATGGTGATCGGGTCCTGGCCGGCGAAGGGCTCGTCGTACATGATCATTTCAGGGTCCAGCGCGATGGCGCGGGCCAGTGCGACACGGCGTGCCATGCCGCCGGACAGCTGCGAGATCTGCAGGTCGCGTGCGCCGCGCAGGCCGACGGCCTGCAGCTTCATCAGCACCAGGTCGCGGATCAGCGATTCCGGCAGCTTCGTATGCTCGCGCAGCGGGTAGGCGACGTTGTCGAAGACGTTGAGGTCGGTCAGCAGCGCGCCGCTCTGGAACAGCATGCCCATGCGCTTGCGCAGCTGGTACAGCTCGGTGCGCCTGAGCTTGTGCACATCGACGCCGTCGAACTCGACCGTGCCGGCCTTCGGATGCCACTGGCCGCCGATCAGGCGCAGCAGGGTGGTCTTGCCGGTGCCCGAGGGGCCCATGATGGCAGTGACCTTGCCGCGCGGGATGTCGACATCGACACCGTCGTAGATGATGCGGCTGCCGTGGCCGAACTGCAGGCCACGCACGCGCACCAGTACATCAGTTCCAACCGTCGTCATGATTGTTCTTGGAGTGCCGCCGGGGAAGTACGTTCCGGCCGCCGGATATTGGGGAGCCGCATTCTAGTCGGTCGCGCGGCCGGGGCCAAAGCGATGCGAGTACTGGATCACACCCCGCCGTGGAGGGGATCGAGCCGCTGGCGCAGCCTCTGCTCGAGGTCGCGGGCCACCGTTTCCAGTTCGGCCGGGCCGCCCAGTGCACTGATCTGGGTCATGCGCAGGCCCTGGTAGCCGCAGGGATTGATGCGGGAGAACGGCTCCAGGTCCATGGCGACGTTCAGCGCCAGGCCGTGATAGCTGCAGCCACGGCGCACGCGCAGCCCCAGTGAAGCGATCTTCGCTCCGGCGACGTAGACCCCGGGGGCCTGCGGATCGGCGTTGGCGGCGATGCCGTAGCCGGCCAGGGTATCGACCAGGGCCTGCTCGATGCGGCTCACCAGCGAGCGGATCGAGTAGCCGCGGCGTTTCAGGTCCAGCAGCAGGTAGACCACGATCTGGCCGGGGCCGTGGTAGGTGACCTGGCCGCCGCGGTCGGACTGCACCACCGGGATCTCACCCGGCAGCAGCAGGTGCTCGGCCTTGCCGGCCTGGCCCTGGGTGAAGACCGGCGGATGCTGCAGGAACCACAGCTCATCCGGCGTCTCCGGGCCGCGCGTGTCGGTGAACT
>DATILC010000061.1:0-21642 GCA_035476855.1 Solimonas sp.
ATCCAGGCCGCTGATGTCGTTCTCGGCTGTGGTCACGCGGCCATCAAGGGAGCTGACGTCGGTCTGCAGGCCACCGATATCGGTCTCGGCCGAGCCGAGGCGCGTGTCGAGACCCGCGATATCGGTCGTGTGCTGGCCGATGGTGGTTTCCGCCGAGCTGACGCGACCATCCAGGCCGCTGATGTCGTTCTCGGCTGTGGTCACGCGGCCATCAAGGGAGCTGACATCGGTCTGCAGGCCACCAATGTCGGTTTCGGCAGAGCCGATGCGTCCATCGAGGGCACCGATATCCGATTCGGTGGTGGTTACACGGCCGTCCAGGCTGACAATGCCGGACTCCGCCGAACCCAGGCGCGTATCGAGACCCGCGATGTCGGTCGTATGCTGGCCGATGGTGGTTTCCGCCGAACCGACGCGGCCATCCAGGCCGCTGATGTCGTTCTCGGCCGTGGCCACGCGACCATCCAGGTTCGAGATATCGGCCGTGTTCTGCGCGACATCCTGGTTGGTGGAGAAGAGCTGGCCGGCATTGACCGCGTCCGTGCCGCCCGCCGCGAGCGTACCGGCCGTCAGGTTGGCGATGCGGGTCGTGCCGCTGGCGCCTTGCAGGCTGATGGTGTTGCGGCTGGCGTCGTCGTAGGACACACCGAGCACGCCGCCGGCTCCCGCCAGCGTCTCCAGCGCCTCCACTGCGGAACCGACGTTGTCGTAGTCGGTGCCGTCCACGTTATAGGTCGGCGCGCCGATGCTGCCGTCGGCATTCACGACGGCGCCGCCACCGAGTGCCTGCGCCAGGCCACCGATGCCAGCCGTGTGCTGGCCAACCGTGGTCTGCAAGGCGCTGACGTCGCTCTCGGTCGTGGTCACGCGGCTGCCTAGCGAAGTGACGTCGGTCTGCAGACTACCGATGTCGGTCTCGGCGGTATCCAGGCGGGTGTCGAGGCCGGTGACATCCGCTTCCGTGGTCGTGATGCGGCCGTCGAGCGAGGTGATGCTGCCCTCGGTCGTGGTCACCCGGCTATCGAGCGAAGTGATGCCGCCCTCGGCCGTACCCAATCGTGTGTCGAGACCCGCAATGTCGGTGCTGTGCTGGCCGACGGTGGTCTGGAGTGCACCGATCTGTGTGGTGTGCGTGCCAACGGTCGTCTGCAGGCCGCTCACATTCGTCTGCAGCGTGCCGATGCTGGTTTCCGCCGTTCCCACGCGTCCGTCCAGGCTGACGATATCGGCTGTGTTGTTGGCGATGCTCGTTTCGGCGGCACCGACGCGACCATCGAGAGCGGTGACGTCGCTCTCCGTGGTCGTGACACGGCCATCCAGGCTGGTGATGCTGCCCTCGGTCGAAGTCACACGCCCATCGAGTGAGGTGATGCTGCCTTCGGCGCTACCGACGCGAGTGTCGAGACCGGCAATGTCGCTGGTGTTCTGGCCGACGGTAGTTTGCAGCGTGCCCACGTCTGTCTGCAGGCTGCCGATGTCGGTTTCGTTGACGGTGACACGGCCGTCCAGCGCGCCGATGTCGGCCGCGTTGGTGGCGATGTCGCTCTCCGTGGTCGTGACACGGCCATCCAGGCTGGTGATGCTGCCCTCGGTCGAAGTCACACGCCCATCGAGTGAGGTGATGCTGCCTTCGGCGGTGTCGACGCGAGTGTCGAGGTCGGCGATGTCGCTGGCGTTCTGGGCTACGTTCTGGTTGGTGGCGAAGAGCTGCCCGCCGTTCACCGCATCGCTGCTGCCTGCGGCCACCGCGCCGTCTGACAGCTTGGTGATGCGGGTTGATCCGCCGGCGCCCTGCAGGGTAACGGTGTCGCGGCTGGCGTCGTCGTATGCCACGCCCAGTGCGCCGCCGGTCCCGGCCAGCGCTTCCAGGGCCTCGACTGCACCCCCGACATTGTCGTAGTCGGTGCCGGCCACGTTATAGGTCGGCGCGGCAATGCTGCCGTCCGGGTTCACCAACGCGCCGGCGCCCAAAGCCTTGGCCAGGCCGCCGATGCCGGTGGTGTGCTGGCCGACCACGGTCTGCAGGCTGCCGATGTCAGCCTCGGCAACGGTGACGCGGCCATCGAGCGCGGTGATGCTGCCCTCGGCGCTGCCAAGGCGGGTATCGAGTCCGGTGATATCGATGGTGTTCTGGCTGATCGAATTTTCGGCAGTGGTCACACGGCTGCCGAGAGAAGTGATATCGGTGGTGTTCGTCGCGACGGCGCCTTCGGTGGACGTGAGGCGGCTGTCCAGGCCGGTGATATCCGTTTCGGCGGTAGACAGCCGGGTATCGAGGCCGGCGATGTCGGTGGTGTTCTGAGCGACGTTCTGGTTGGTGGTGAAGAGTTGCCCGCCGTTGACCGCATCGGTGCTGCCCGCTGCCAGCGTACCGGCCGCCAGGTTGGTGATGCGCGTTGCACCGCTGGCGCCCTGCAGGGTGATGGTGTTGCGGCTGGCGTTATCGTATGCCACGCCCAGTGCGTCGCCGGTACCCGCGAGGGCCTCCACGGCGTCGATCGCTGCGCCGACATTGCTGTAGTCCGTGCCCGCCACGTTGTAGGTCGGGGCCACGAAGCTGCCATCCGGGTTGACCGCCGCGCCGCCGCCGAGCGAGCTGCTCAGCGTCAGGCTCAGGCCACGCAGCTGGCTGCCGTTGACCGCGTCGGTGCTGCCCGCGGCCAGTGAACCGGCGCCGACATTGACGATGCGGCGCTGGTTGGTGGAAGAGCCCACGGAAACCGTGTTGGTCGTGTCGGCCACCGAGCCAAGGCCGAGCGCCACGCTCCCCGCCGCCGTCGCGCTGGCATTGGTGCCAAGGGCGATGGCGTCTACACCCGCCGCCACCACGCTGGCATTGCGACCGACGGCGATACCGTTGGTGGCGCCAGCGGCCACGCGTGCGCCAGTCGCATCATCGTCAGAGCTGCCAATCGCCAGTGAGAAGTCGGCACCGGCGGTGCTGACTGCACCTAGCGCCGTGCTGCGCAGGCCGCTGGCTGTGTTGCCGAAGCCAAAGGCGCTGCTTTCCTCGCCGGACGAGACGTTCTGGGCTCCGAACGCGCTGCTGTAGTCGCCTTCTGCTTCGTTGGCCCAGCCGAAGCCGCTGCCGGCATAACCGGTTACAAAATTGAACTGGCCGAAGCCACTGCTGTTGATGCCCCTCGCCGTGTTGAAGTCGCCGAAGGCAGCGCTCTCACCGCCGGATGCCTCGTTGTCGTGACCGACTGCACTGCTCAAGGCACCCGTCGCCTCGCTCCTGAAGCCGATAGCCGTGCTTTGATCGCCTGTGGCCTGGCTCAGGTATCCGACTGCGGTCGCACTCAGGGCCGTGGCCGCCGAGCTCGATCCGATCGCGATGGCGTTGACACCCGCCGCCGCCACGCTGGCATTGCGGCCGATGGCGATGCCGTTGGTGGCACCGGCCGCGACCGTGGTGCCGGCCTCCGTATCCAGCGCCGTGCCGATGACGATGGAATGGTCGGCGTCGGCGTTGGCATTGGCGCCCAGCGCGGCGCTGTAGGCGCCGACCGCAGCGTTCCGGTAGCCGATGGCGCTGCTGCGCTCGCCGCTGGCCAGATTGGTAAAGCCCAGTGCCGAAGCCTGAGCGCCCGTCGCGTTGCTGGATACGCCCACTGCCGAGCTATTGGTTCCCGCCGCCTGGTTCCCCACGCCGACTGCCGTGGACGCTGCGGCAGCAGTGGTGTTTCCGGCACCGAGCGCCGCGCTGTACTGCGCGCCGGCGGTGTTCTGGGAACCCACTGCGGCGCTTCCGATGGCGGCGGCGGTATTGAAGGCGCCGACAGCCGTTGCCCCAAAGCCCGTGGCCGTGGTGGTCGAACCGATGGCGAGGGCATCGACGCCCGTCGCTGTCACGTTCGCATTGCGGCCGATGGCGACGCCGCCGGTGGCCCCAGCCGCCACGCGCGCGGCGGTGGCTGCGGCGCCCGTGTTGCCGATGGCCAGCGAGTCCTGTGCTGCGGCGTTGCTGAAAGTGCCGATGGCCGTGCTGCGCAGGCCACTGGCGGTGCTGCTGGTGCCCAGGGCCATCGCATTGATCCCGGTCGCCGCCACGCTCGCATTGCGGCCGATGGCGATGCCGTTGGTGGCACCGGCGGCGATGCGCGCGCCGGTCGCGGCCGTGTCGGAATTGC
Source organism: Solimonas sp. (assembly GCA_035476855.1). Lineage (GTDB taxonomy): Bacteria > Pseudomonadota > Gammaproteobacteria > Nevskiales > Nevskiaceae > Solimonas_A. The sequence continues at coordinate 4,134 of DATILC010000061.1, forward strand.
CGATCGCGAGTGAGTAGTCGGCGCCCGCCGTGCTCTGCGCACCCACCGCCGTACTGCCCGTGGCAGTCGCCTGGTTGTTGCTGCCGACCGCCGAGCTGTTGAGCCCCGACGCCGTACTGGCCGGTCCGCATTCCAGTGAGCCCGCGCCACTGCCCGCGCCGCAGAGACCAATCTCCGCAGCGATGGCCGTGTTGAGCTGGTTGAGGTTCACCGCGTCGGTGCCCGCGGTGCCGGTTGCCACATTGACGATGCGCCGCTGCGCAGTAGCGGTGCCTACCGACACCGTGTTGGCAACATCCGCCACCGAGCCCGCGCCCAGCGCGACGCTGCCCGCTGCCGTCACCGCAGCATTGGTGCCGAAGGCGATGGCGTCGACGCCCGCCGCCGCCACGCTCGCATTGCGGCCGATGGCGATGCCGTTGGTGGCGCCGACGGCGACCGTGGTTCCGGCTTCCGCATTCAGCGCCGTGCCGATGACGATGGAATGGTCGGCGTCGGCGTTGGCGTTGGCACCCAGTGCGGTGCTATACGCACCGACCGCAGCGCTCTGGTAGCCGAAGGCGCTGCTGGCAACCGCGCCGGCCGTGCTGCTGTACCCCATGGCGCTGCTGTCAATGCCATCAGCGTTGCTGTCGTAGCCGATCGCGCTGCTGCGCGCGGCGGTGGCGACGTTTTCGATGCCCATCGCGATGGCGTTGTCCGCCGTCGTTACGTTGCTGTTGCCGATGGCCACGCTGTCCAGGCCGTCGGCGTTGTTGTACGCGCCGATGGCGCTGCTTCGTTCGCCCCGGGCTGTGTTTTCGCTGCCGAGGGCCGCGCTGTACGCGCCGGTGGCCTCGTTGCGATCGCCGATCGCGATGGCGTATTCCGCATCGGCGTCGTTGTTGCCGCCGATGGCATTGCTGCCCTCGCCGGTGGCGGAATTGTGGAAGCCCATGGCATTGGCGTACATGCCCGAGGCTACATTGAGGTTGCCAATGGCAGTCGCGTCGATGCCGTCGGCGTCGTTGGAGCTGCCGATCGCCGTCGCATCCGCCGCCGTCGCAGAATTGGAAGAGCCGATGGCGGTGGTGCGATCTGCCGTGGCATCGTTCCCGTCGCCGACGGCGGTGCTGCTTTCGCCCGAGGCAAGATTCCCCCGTCCGAAGGCAGTGGCATCTTCTGCCGTGGCGCTGGAACTCGTTCCGATGGCGATGGCATCGACGCCCGCCGCCGTCACGCTGGCATTGCGGCCGATGGCGATGCCGTTAGTGGCGCCGGCGGCGATGCGCGCGCCGGTCGCGGCCGTGTCGGAGTTACCGATGGCCAGCGAGAAATCCGCATTCGCGCCGCTGTTGGAGCCCACCGCCGTGCTGTTGCGACCCGCTGCCGTGTTGGTGAAACCCAACGCCGAGCCGTTCTGACCGCTGGCGACATTGCGCGCGCCCACCGCGCTGGCACCCGCGGCCGAAGCGGTGTTGTCGCTGCCCATGGCGCTGGAGACGACCGCCGTGGCGGCGTTGGAATAGCCCAGCGCCACGCTCTGCCCGCCCGCGGCGGCGGCGGCGGTGCCGATGGCGAGCGAATCGATCCCGGTCGCCGCCACCGCCGCATTGCGGCCGATGGCAATGCCATTGGTGGCGCCGGCGGCGATACGGGCGCCGGTCGCAGAGGAGTCGGAGTTGCCGATGGCCAGGGAGAAGTCGGCGGCCGCCGTGCTATGCCCACCCACCGCCGTGCTGCGCGCGCCACTGGCGGTACTGCTGGTGCCCAGCACGGCGCTATAGACGCCGCTCGCAGTGCTCTGGAAGCCGAAAGCACTGCTGTTGAGGGCGCTGGCGGTATTGGCGCTGCCAACCGCGGAGCTGTTCTGCCCACTGGCCGTACTGTTGCCGCAGCGGAGCGAACCGGTGCCGGTGCCTGCTTCGCAGATGTCGACATCTGCGGCGATGGCGGCATTGAGCTGGTTGACGTTCACGGCATCGGTCCCGGCGGTACCGGCGGCCAGGTTGACGATGCGGCGCTGCGTGGTGGTGTTGCCCACCGACACCGTACCGGCAACATCCGCCACCGAGCCCGCGCCGATCGCGGTGCTGCTGGCCGCGGTGGCGCTGGCGCCGTGGCCGATCGCCAGGCTGGAGGTGCCGCTCGCGGACGCGGCGCGGCCGACGGCGGTGCTGGCGGCGGCCAAGGCGCTGGTGCCGGAGCCCAGCGCGGTGGCATCGGCGGCGTTGGCCGCCACGGCGGCATTGGCGCCCAGGGCGATGCCGTTGGTGGCGCCAGTGCCGATGCGCGCGCCGGTGGCCGCGGTAGCCCCGCCGCCGATGGCCACCGAGTCCTGCGCTGCGGCCGTGCTGTTCGTGCCGACGGCGGTGCCGCGCAGGCCGCTGGCGACGCTGGTGTTGCCCACCGCGGTGCTAGCCCCACCTGAGGCCGTATTGGTGAAGCCCAGCGCCGAAGAATTCGTGCCGCTGGCGACATTGCGCGCGCCCATCGCGCTGGCGCCCGCGGCCGAAGCGGTGTTGTCGCTGCCCACGGCGCTGGTCACCGTCTGCGTCGCGGAGTTGGAATAGCCCACCGCCACGCTCTGGTTGCTGCTGACCGCGGCACCGCTGCCGATGGCGAGCGAATCGGCCCCGGCCGCCGCCACCGCCGCATTGCGGCCGATGGCGATGCCGTTGGTGGCGCCGGCGGCCACGCGTGCGCCGGTAGCCGCGCTACTTGCATTGCCGAGGGCCACCGAGTCCTGCGCCGCGGCATTGCTGTAGGTGCCGACTGCCGTGCTGCGCAGGCCACTGGCAGCACTGCTGGAGCCCATGGCGATCGAATTGACCCCGGATGCCGCAGCGAGGGCTCCCAGGGCGGTGGCATTGACCGCGCCTGCCGCGACACTGGCATTGCGGCCGATGGCGATGCCGTTGGTGGCGCCGGCTGTGACCGTGGTGCCGGCCTCGGTGTCCAGCGCGGTGCCGATCACGATGGAATGGTCGGCGTTGGCATTGGCGTTGGCGCCCAGCGCTGTGCTGTAGGCGCCGGTCGCCTGGCTCTGGTAGCCAAGGGCGCTGCTTGCGGTGCCGCTGGCCACGTTCTGGTGACCCATCGCCGCGCTGTCGATGCCGCTCGCGGTATTGTCGAAGCCGAAGGCGGCGCTGTCTTCGCCGGTGGCGACGTTGGCGACCCCAATCGCGCTGCTGTCGCCGCCTGACGCCTGGTTATAGTTGCCGACGGCGACGTCGTCTGCGCCCGATGCTGTGTTGTAGAGACCCAGAGCCAGGCTATCTTCGCCCAGCGCCTCATTCTCCAGTCCGATGGCGATGGCGCCATCGAGGTCGGCCAGGTTGTCCACGCCCCAGGCGAGGCTCGAAACACCGTAAGCGATATTGCGCAGGCCGAGCGCGATGCTGGAGTCACCATAGGCGCTGTTCTGCGTGCCGAAGGCGATGGCATACAGCCCGACCTGTTCGTATGCTCCCGTATCCGGGTCTTCCTCAAAGAGCCCCGCAGTGTTCTGGTTGCCAATGGCGATGCTGCCTTCGCTGATTGCGGCCGACATGCCACCGATCGCGATACTCTGTTCGCCAGAGGCGATCGCACCGAATCCACCATATTCGTCGAGCGAGCCGAATACCCCTATCGCCAGCGAGTTGTCCGCAAAGGCAAAGCTGCCGATGCCCATAGCCGCGCTGTTGGATCCAATGACTTCGTTGAAGTTGCCAAGAGCGGTGCTTCCGTCGCCGAAAGTGTTATTTGACTGGCCGATAGAAGAGCTGTTCTCCCCGGAAACGAGATTGTTGAAACCGAAGGCGGAGCTGTTCGAGCCGTCAGCCTCGTTGTCGTTGCCAATAGCGGAAGTGCCCGGACCATCAGCGAAATTGTTGTAGCCGAAGGCCGAGCTGGCACCGCCGGAAGCCCAGTTGTCGCTGCCCACCGCAGTGCTGGCGCCGCCGGTGGCCCGGGATAGGACGCCGATGGCCGTGGCCGAGGACGCCGAGGCGGTGACTGTGGAACCCAGGGCCAGGGCATTGACGGCGTCGTCGGCCACTGTGGCACGGCGACCGATGGCGATGCTGTTGCTGGCGCCGGCGCCGACGTGTGCACCATTGAGCGCGGAGTCCGCACTGCCGATGGCGAGAGAGTCCTGGGCCGCCGCCGTGCTGTTGGTGCCGACGGCGGTGCCGCGCAGGCCGCTGGCCACGCTGCCTGTACCCACGGCAGTGCTGAAAGCACCCGAAGCCACATTGGTATTGCCCAGCGCGGAGCTGTTGACGCCGCTGGCGCGGGAGTTGACGCCGATGGCCGTTGCCGAGACGGCCGCAGCGGCGGCGTTGGTGCCAAGGCTGACGGCATTGGTGGCATTGGCGGCGACGGAGGAATTCCGGCCGATGGCCACGCCGTAGGTGGCGCCCGCGCCGACGCGCGCGCCTTCGGCTGCGACGGCCGCATTGCCGATGGCCAGCGAATCCTGCCCCATTGCGTTACTGAAGGTGCCGATCGCCGTGCTGCGCAGGCCACTGGCGGCGCTGCTGGTGCCCAGGGCCATCGCATTGGCCCCGGTCGCCGCCACCGCCGCGTTGCGGCCGATGGCGACGCCGTTGGTGGCCCCGGCGGTGACGCGCGCGCCGGTGGCCGAGACATCGGAATTGCCGATCGCCAGCGAGTAATCGGCGCTCGCCGTGCTCTGGGCGCCCACGGCGGTGCTGCGCACGCCATTGGCCAGGTTTCCGGCTCCGAGCGTGGTGCTGAATTGCCCGAACGAGCGATTGATGCGGCCCACGGCGGTGCTGCCTTCCGCCGTCGCCTGGTTGCCGCTGCCGACGGCAGTGCTGTTGAGGCCGCTGGCGACATCGCCGTAGCCGCAGGCCAGCGAGGTGGCGCCCGTACCGGTGCTGCCGCCGACGGTGCCGTCGTCGAGTTCACATTCCTCGGCCAGCGCCGGCGGGGCGTAGCCCATCAGCGGCAAGGCCAGTTGCAGCGCCAGGACCCAGGCGCTGAGGCGTACCACGGTGGACCGCCGCAGGGGTGTCGCGCCGACCGTGCCTCTGCTGCCGCCGCCATGGTTGCTGGCCAGTTCCGAGGCCACGACCAGGCAGTTGAGCGCGCGGCTCCAGATGATCTTATGGATGTGGTTCATTGTGACCCCCTATGTTTTGTCTAGTGGGTGTTAGCTTCCGCTTCCGGGCGCGACCGCGGCATCCGTGAGTAGTCCTAGTACTTTGGTCGTAGGCCTTGAACAGAGCAGCGCAATGCCGGGCCGGAACGCGGACGCGACGAAGGCGCCGAGCTTTTTGCCGGATGATCGAGGTAGCGATGGGAACCTCTGAAGAATCCGTTCGTGCTGCCAGAAGTAGGCGCCTCCAGGCGAGCCTGTCGAAGCACGGGCGGATTTTTCCATCCTCAGTCGACGGGTTGCCGCCCACCCTTCGACAAGCTCAGGGCGAACGGCAACTCTTCTGCGCTTCGGTGGCCATCCCTAGGCCGCCAGCTTGTCCATCCAGCCGTCAACCCACTGCGGCAAGATGTTTTGCCGGTCACGCCCGGCGTAGCGCGCGGCAAATTGCCGGGCCGCGTCATGCAGGGTGGAATCGTCCAGCAGCCGTTGCAGGGCCGGGCCGAAGTTCTCGGGGTGGTTGGGTGCCAGAGCCAGTCCGGCACCGATCGCCTCGACGCGCTCGGCCACCAGGCGCTGTTCGGTATGGAAGTGCTGGACCAGGCAAGGCTTGCCTGCGAGCAGCGCCTCGGCTACCGCGCCATGCGAGCCGGAGCCGACAAAGGCATCGCAGGTTTCCAGGGCCTGCCGCAGCCAGATGTTGCGGTCCGTTATACGCATGCCAGGGCGCTCGTAGCGGGCGACCATTTCCAGCGGCAGGTCCGCCAGCCGCACGAGAACTTGCGCGCGGGTGGCCTGCAGCGCTGCGAGCAGCGCTTCCAGGCCGTCACCGGCGCGCAGGTAGGCAAACAGGCGCGGCTCGCGGGACTCGCCCCATTCCGCGGCAAGGCCGGAGGAGAAGTCCGGCAGGCCCAGCCATTGGACCTCGCGGCCGGGGCCGTAGTGATCGAGCTCGGCATAGCTCTTCAAGCCCAGCTCCACGCCCGTGAACAGGGATTGCAGGTCTGGCAGCGGCTCGGCGCCGAGTTCGGCCAGCGCGCCATTGGCCACTGCGAGCACGCGAGTCTCGTTGTCGCGCAGGCGTTGCTCACGTGCGGGCACGCCGGGGTAGGCCGGAAAGGGGCCTTGCGGCGGCGGCAGGCAGAAGCCGGTACCCACCGCAGCGGCCGGCAAGCCCAGCACGCGTGCGGCGAGCAGCGCGGTCGGCGCGTGATCGACCAGCAGGGCCCGGGCGCCGCTGAGCTGCAGCAGCGAGCACCAGGCGCGCAGGCGACCCGTGAGGGCGATCACGCCGTGCCAGCCGCAGTTGTGCAGCAGGCTGGCGTAGCTGGCCTGCACGCGCACGGACTGTATGCCGGCGCTGCCGGTGGGTGCCGGCAGGATCGCCGCATGGCGGTGCAGGCCCAGCGCCTGTGCGGTCTCGGGCTGGTGCGTTGCCAGCAGGCAGGGCTGGCCGCGTCCAGCGAGGTGCGCAGCGATTGCGCCGATCGGCGCGAGGTGGCCCTGGCCGTTACCCAGTTCGGTGGCGAGCAGGATCGGCGCGGGGCCCCGGTTCATGCGGCCGCCGCGACAGCCCAGGGTCGTACACGCTCCAGCTCGCGGGACTGGTGCCCGGCAATACGCCGCGCGAGTGGATTGAGCAGCACCAGCGCGGTGGGCTCGATGGCTTGCGCCAGCCACTGCAGGCGCAGGCCCGGACCATCGTGGAAGGGCTCGGCCGTCACCGTGGAGAAGAAGAAGCCCTTCGCTTCTGCCAGCTCGCAGAGCGCGCTGGCGCCCGGCTGTGCCAGTGGCAGTTCCAGGTGCGCGCAGGCAACGCGGGGATCGGCCTGGATGCGCGCGATGGCGGCCAGCAGCCTTGCGGTGCTGTCGCTGCCAATGCGCGGCATGGCGAGGACCCAGGAGCGGAGTCCCTCTTCGTGCTTCGCATCGAGGATGCCGGTTCCTCGAGCCGGGCTATCGGCCGCGAAGCTCACCGGACAGTTCAGCCGCTCGAAGATCTCGGCCGCGAGGGCACGGTGCCGCGTGGGGAGTCGGCAGACCGTCGGCATGGCATCGGGCGGCAGCGGTCTGGCGTAACGGACAAAACTCTGGCGCTCGCCGTTGGGCCCGGGCCACAGGCCCAGCGCGATGCCACAGGGCACGAGTTGCGCGTTCTCGGTAAAGCGCTGGGAGACGCAGGCAGCGTCCGGCGAGTCCGCGACCGGGGCGAGGACTTCTCCCCAGAGGCCGCGCCTGCCGTTGTCGCGTGCCCAGTCGGCCAGCAGGGCGCGCAGGTCGTCGGCGACACGCTGGCGACGCTGCGACGGCAGCACCATCATCACGCCGAGTTCGCCGCTGCGGCCGTAGGGCGAAGGCTCCAGTGCCGCCAGGCCGGCGACCTCGCCGGTGGACGGCAGCAGCGCCAGCGCGAAGACGAGACGGGTGTCGGCGATCGCCTGCGCGAGTTCGGCCGGTGCGTAGAGCAGCCGGATCGGGTACTGCTCGCCGCGCACGGTGCGCACGCAGGCGGTGATCGCCGCGGCGTCCTGCGGAAGAGCCAGCCGGAGCTGTAGCGCGTCCGTCACGACCGGCTCCGGCGCCCGCCCTTGGCGACCAGCGCCTGGGCAAGATCGGACCAACGAGCGTCAGTGGACTCTTCTCCGTCGCTGTCGATGGACTGCATGGCTGCGAGATAGCGCTCGGCGAAGGCCTGGTGGAAATGGCGCAGGCCCTCCGGGTACGCCTGCGGCGCGCGCATGACCTGCGGGTTGGTGTTGATCTCCCAGACCTGGATGCGGCCTTCCCGGTCCAGCGCGTAGTCGATGCGGCCGTAGTCGATCTGTGCGCGTGCGAACAGGCTGCGCAGCTCGGACTCGTGCGGATTGTTCCGGCAGTAGTCGCCGGCCTCGGCGCGCTGCGCCGGTGCCAGCAGATCCATGTCCTTCAGCATCCACTGGCGGCTGAACAGTACATGCCGCGGAACGATGTGCTCGCCGATGCGGAAAGCCGAGTACTTGCGGTAGATGCCGTCCGCGTCGGCGGTGTCGCACATCTCCACGACCAGCAGGTCGGACAGTGCGTGCCCGGCGAGCACCAGCTGCAGCTGCGCCTCGCGCAGCGATTGCAGGTCGTGCAGCAGCGGGCTCTGCGCGCCGCTGTGCTCCTTTTCCTCCCGCAGGAAGACGGGGTAGCGCCAGGGTTCGCCGGCGGTGTCGGCGCGGAAGGCGCGGAAGCGGTTGCTGCCGTCCGCGTGCAGGGCATCGAGCAGTTCCAGCCGGCGCAGGCTGCGCTCCGGATGGTTGAGCATCCGGCAACCGTTGGCCTGCAGCCCCTTCCAGACCTTGCCGAGGACCTTGCGCGGCAGGGCGTCGAGCCGCTCCAGGTCGGAAAAGATGTAGCTGCCCTGCGGCATGACCGGCATGCGCGTCAGCAGCTCGTAGGGCATGACCACCATGCGCTTGCGCAGAGCGGCCCCCCAGTCGCCACGCAGGTGCTCGCTGACGGTGTAGGCGTGGGGTGCAGTGACCAGATACCAGATCATGGGCGGCTCCTGAGGGCGATCGCGGAAGTCCCGCATTGATTGCGTGACCACCATGTTCCGCCCACGCGGAGCCGCGCGGTATCCGAGATTGGGACTACGACTTTGGTCGCAGGGAGCGGCTTCCATACCCCGCCGCGACAGCGCCGCAACCGCGGATCAGATCGCCAGCTGCAGGCGCATCTGGTAGATCGTCGGCTCCTTGCCGGGGAACGGCCCGCCGTCCACCTCCAGGACCTTGATCGCGTTGAAGCTCACCCGGACAAAGGGGTTCAGGTACCAGTTCAGTGCCAGCGCCGCATTGTCCTCCTGGCCGCCATCGACCGCCCGGTCCTCGAGGTCTACCGTGCTGTAGCGCGCCGCCAGTTCTAAAGCACCCCAGCCGCCGTCCTTCGCGAAGTTCGCCGCCGGACGCACTCCCTCGAAGATGCCCTTGTCGATCTTGTAGCGGCGTCCTTCGCCGCTCAGCGTCCAGGCCAGCTGCGCATAGCCGCCGGAGAAATCCAGACCGGCACCGAGCTTGCGGTCGAGTTGCACGTGGGTGTACTCGGCCTGGGCCGAGAACGGCCCCTGCTGCCAGGCCAGTTCCAGTCCGCCCACCGAAACGAGGTCCAACGCGCCGATTGCGGCACTGGTCAGGCTGAGCAGACGCTGGGTGTTCGGCACCTGATTGGATTCGGGCTTGAAGGCGAAGATCGCCGTGGGACCGGGAATGTTCTGCGTCGGATTGCGTACCTGTACCGCAGCGCCGACATGCAGCACGCGGTTCTCGGCCAGCATCGGCGCCCAGCTGACGCGACCGACACCGCCGTAGCTTTCATCGCCCGCCTGCGTGCTGCCGACCGGCTCGCCGAAGACGCCCAGCGCCGCCGACCAGTTGCTGCCCGAACTGCTGACCATCAGGCCTGGTGCACGCGAGGGCACGAAGCCCCAGGACAAGGCGCGCTCCATGAAGGCCACGCTCTTGTCGGCTGCCAGGGCATCCATGCCGAACGGGACCTTGAAGTTGCCGGCCGTGATCACCAGCGGCTTGTAGCCGTTGTAGGCGACATAGGCGTCGGTGACGCCGGTCGTGCCGGCGAACTCGTACTCGGCGCGGTAGCTCCAGTCCTTCAGGAACGTGCCACCCACCGACAGGCGCGAGCGGCGCATCTCGCTGCCGTCCGGCAGGTCATAGCCCGTCTCGTCCTGGTAGGCCGCGAAGTCGAGCTGCTGCAGCGTGCCGACCTGCGCGCTGGCTGCGCCGTCACCGGACACGACCCTGAAGCCGTCGTCGGTGCTGACGCTGGGCGTCGCCTTGCGCGCGGCCTTCAGCTTCTCGTACTCCTCCATCGTGATCACACCCTTCTGCGCCAGCGTCTCCAGCAGTTCGTCGGCGGCGGTCGCCGACTGCGCGGCGAGCAACATGGGAAGGGCGCACAGCGCGGCGCGGCCGGCCGGGATGCGGTAGGTCATGGCGAAGAAACTCCCTGGGGTTTTGATTGACAGCCTGCGGCGTTATATACAACGCTATACATCGATGCTCTCACAGGCCACCGGTCCTTTGCCATGCGCCCCAAGGCCAGACTGCTTTCGCTGTTCCTGCTGCTGTGTTCATTCGCCGCCGTCGCCGAGCCGGCGCGGGTCTATGCGGCCGCCAGCCTGACCAATGCCGTCACCGACATCGGAGCCGCCTGGCAGAAGGCCGGGCACGAGAAGCCATTGCTGGTGTTCGGCGCTTCCTCGGCGCTGGCCAAGCAGGTGGAAGCCGGCGCGCCAGCCGACCTGTTCATATCGGCCGATCTGTCATGGATGGACTATGTCGAGCAGCGCGGCCGCATCGTCACCGGCAGCCGCAGCTCGCTGCTGGGCAACACGCTGGTGCTGATCGCGCCGAAGGGCCGCGCGATCGCAGTGAAGACCGAGCCGGGTTTCGATCTCGCCGGCGCCTTCAAGGGCAAGCTCTGCACCGGTGAGCCGGGCGTCGTGCCGGTGGGCACCTATGCCCGACAGGCGCTGGAATCGCTGGGCTGGTGGAATGCGCTGTCGAGCCGCATGGTCGGCACTGACGATGTACGCACCGCGCTGGCCTTCGTCGAGCGCGGCGAGTGCCCGCTGGGCATCGTCTACGCCACCGATGCCGCGATCAGCACGAAGGTGGAGATCGTTGAGCGCTTTCCCGAAGGCAGCCACAAGCCGATCGTCTACCCGGTGGCACTGGTGAAGGGCGCGCGTGCCGAGGGCAGCGAATTCCTGCTGTATGTGCGCCACTCGCCGGAGGCCGCGGCGATCTTCCGCAAGTACGGCTTCGACCTGTTGAAACCCTGAGTGTTCTCCCCCGACGAACTGCTTGCCCTGTGGCTGTCCGCGAAGGTCGCGTTCTGGGCCACCCTGCTGTGCCTCCCCCCGGGACTGCTGATCAGCTGGTGGCTGGCCCGGCGTGACTCGCGCGCCAAGCCTCTGGTCGAGGTACTGGTGCAGTTGCCGATGGTGCTGCCTCCGGTCGTGCCCGGTTACCTGCTGCTGATGATGCTCGGCACCCAGGGCCTGATCGGCCGGCCGCTGCAGGAACACTTCGGTATCGTCATCGCCTTCACCTGGAAAGGCGCGGTGCTGGCGTCTGCCGTGATGGCCTTCCCGCTGATGGTGCAACCACTGCGGCTGGCGTTCTCGATGATCGACCGACGCCTGGAGCAGGCGGCGACCACGCTGGGCTCGCCGCCGTGGAAGGTATTTCTCACCGTGACATTGCCGCTGGCCCTGCCCGGCCTTATTGCCGGCCTCGTCCTGTGCTTCAGCCGCAGCCTCGGCGAGTTCGGTGCGACGATGGCTTTCGTCGGCAGCATTCCCGGCGAGACGCGCACCGTGCCGCTGGCGATCTATGGCTACACCCATGTCCCCGGCGGCGAAACTGCGGCGCAACGTCTGGTGATCCTGTCGATCCTGCTGGCTTCGGCGGCATTGTTTGCCGCGCACCTGATCAGCCGGCGCACTGAGCGCCTGCTGGGCTATCGCCCCCATGCTGAGCATTGACCTCGATTTCCGCCGCGGCGGATTCCGGCTGCAGGCGAAAGCCGAGGTCGACGGCGGCGTCACCGGTATCTGCGGCCCTTCCGGCTCGGGCAAGAGCACGCTGCTGGCGCTGATCGCCGGACTGCTCAAACCGCAAAGGGGAACGATCCGCTTCGACGGCGAGACGCTGTGCGCACCGGGGAATTTCGTCCCGCCCTGGCAGCGGCATTTCGGACTGGTGTTCCAGGATGGCCAGCTGTTCCCGCATCTGGATGTGACTGCGAACCTGCTCTACGGCCACCGCAATCTCGCGCCGGCGGCGCGGCGCTTCGAATTGCCAAGCGTGCTGGAACTGCTGGAGATCGGCCCGCTGCTGAAGCGACGGCCTGCGCAGCTGTCGGGAGGCGAGCGTCAGCGCGTCGCGCTGGGCCGCGCCCTGCTCTACTCGCCGCGCCTGCTGCTGCTGGACGAGCCGCTGTCCTCGCTGGACGACCGGCTCAAGGACCAGATCCTGCCGTTCCTGCGGCGCGTCAAACAGGAAACGCGGCTGCCGATGCTGTATGTCAGCCACGCGGTGCGCGAGATCGAATACCTGGCCGATCGCGTGCTCGCGATCGACGGCGGCCAGTTGAGCGCGTAGTCGCTGGAAGACTCGTTGACGCCATCCATGGCGCAACCTCGGTTAGCCAATCTCACACCGGCCCATGTTTGGCTTACTTCAGCATGACATTGAGTCATGCCTCAGCCGGGCCAAACATTCCATGGCCGGGCGTTCGCCGGCGTCGACTGCCATTCAAGGCAATCAACGACAGCCCCGGCTCACCCCGCCACTCCGAGGATCACGCTGGAGGCCTTGAAGATCGCGCTGGCGGCCTTGCCCTCCGTCAGGCCGAGTTCGTCGACGCTGGTGTTGGTGATGACGGCAGCGACGCTGTTACCGCCCTTGAGCCCGATCACCACTTCGCTGTTGACCGCACCACGGGTCAGCTTGCTGACGCTGCCGCGCAGGCGGTTGCGTGCGGAGAGCTTCATCTCCGGACCCTCGTCCAGCGCGACGATCACCCAGGAAGCCTTGACCAGGGCCAGCGCATCGACGCCCTTCTTCAGGCCAAGGTTCTCGACGCTCTCATGGGTCACGATCGCCACCAGGCGCTCGCCGCCGGAGAGTTCCAGCTCGACTTCGTCATTGACCGCGCCGGCCTTGATGCGAACGACCTTGCCGGAAAAGTGGTTGCGCGCACTGGTCATCATGGTCAGTCTCCCCAGCATCCGCAGGTCGGCCTCGGCATTGTTGATGCGGCCGTTGACGCGTTCAAGGAAGCGCGCGTGCTCGGCGGCCACGGCGCGATAGGTCTCGACCAGTTGGCTGCCGCGCAGGGTCAGGCGCGTACCGCCACCACCCTTGCCGCCAACGACACGCTCCACCAATGGCCGGTCGGAGAGGTTGTTCATCGCTTCCACCGCGTCCCAGGCAGCCTTGTAGCTGAGGCCGACGGCCTTGGCGGCCTGGGTGATGGAATGGCTGTCGCCCAGCGCCGCGAGCAATTCGATCCAGCGTGGATTGCCGATCGTGCCCAGGCGGGTTTCGAGCTGCAGGCTGCCGCTGACCGCGAGCGTCTTCTTCGCGGCCATGCTGGCGTCTACTTCTTCATCATCAGCGCCAGCACGCGCTGCTTGAGATCCTGGGTGAAGCCGGCGCCGTAGCCGTGATAGACCATCTCGATGCGCCCGTCCGCGCCGACCAGGTAGGTCGCCGGCAGGCGCCAGACTTCGTAGAAGCGCGGCGCAAAGCCAAGCTGGTCGACCACGATCGGGTAACTCACCGGGCGGGTGTCGAGGAAACGCCGGGCATGGGCAACGTCACGGTCGATGCTGACGCCCAATACCTCGAAGCGGTCGCCGTAACCGCGCTTGCGCAGGTCCTCCCGCATCGCGTCGAGTTCCGGCATCGCCTGGATGCAGGGCCCGCACCAGGAGGCCCAGAAGTCGAGGACCACGACGCGGCCCTTGAGCGCGCTCAGCTTGACGCCCTCCGGTCCGCGCAGCACCACGCCAGCAGCCTCTGGCGCCATGTCGCCAATGGTTGCGGCCTGCGCGGGCAGCGCCAGCAGCAGGCTCAGGGCAACGAGGAGGCGGGCCAGCATGTTCAGCGCTTCGGCATCATGCCCGGCGGCAGGCGCCCGGCGAGGCTGCGCATCATCTTGGCCATGCCGCCACCGGCGAACTTCTTCATCATGTCCTTGGTGGTCTCGAACTGGCGCAGCAGCTGGTTGACCTGCTGCACCTCGACACCGGAGCCGGCAGCGATGCGGCGCTTGCGCGAGGCCTTGATCAGGTCAGGGAAGCGGCGCTCCTGCGGCGTCATCGAGTTGATGATGGCGACAGTGCGGCGGATCTGCTTCTCGGCATCGACGTTCTTCAGCTGGTCCTGCATCTGCTGGCCGCCCGGCAGCTTCTCCAGGATCGACTGCATGCTGCCCATGTTCTGCATCTGCTCCATCTGCTCGCGGAAATCGCCGAGGTCGAATCCCTTGTTCTTCTTCAGCTTCTCGGCGAGCTTCAGCGCCTTGTCGTGATCGACCTTGCGCGCCGTCTCCTCGATCAGGCCGAGCACGTCGCCCTGGCCGATGATGCGGTTGGCGATGCGATCCGGATGGAAGATCTCGAGGCGGTCCGACTTCTCGCCGACGCCGAGGAACTTGATCGGCCGGCCGGTGACCTGGCGCACCGACAGCGCGGCACCGCCGCGGGAGTCGCCGTCGACCTTGGTCAGGATCACGCCGGTCAGCGGCAGCACGTCAGCGAAGGCCTTGGCGGTCTTGGCGGCGTCCTGGCCGGTCATGCTGTCGACCACGAACAGGGTCTCGACCGGGTTCAGCACTGCATGCAACTCGGCGATCTCCTTCATCATCGCCTCGTCGACCGTGGTGCGGCCAGCGGTGTCGACGATCAGCACGTCGGCGTAAACCTTCTTCGCGTGTGCCAGCGCCGCCTCGGCGATCGCCACCGGATGCTGGCCAACCTCGGAGGGGAACCACTCGACGCCGACATTGCCGGCGACGATGCGCAACTGTTCGATCGCCGCGGGACGATAGACGTCGGCGGAGACGACGACGACATTCTTCTTCTCGCGCTCCTTCAGCCACAGCGCCAGCTTGCCGGTGCTGGTGGTCTTGCCGGAGCCCTGCAGGCCCGCCATCAGGATGATCGCAGGCGGCTGCTGGCGCAGGTTGAGCGGCTCGGCATTGCCGCCGAGGGTCTCGGTCAGTTCCTGCTGCACCACCTTGAGGAACTGCTGGCCCGGCGTCAGCGACTGCAGGATCTCCGAGCCCAGTGCCCGGACCTTGACCTTGTCGATGAAGTCCTTGACCACCGGCAGCGCAACGTCCGCCTCCAGCAGCGCCATGCGCAGTTCGCGGGCGGCCGCGTTGATCTGGTCATCGGTCAGCCGGCCCTGCCCGCGGATCGAATCGAGGACGCGGGACAGGCGGGTAGTCAGGGTTTCAAACATTGGGAACAGCCGGAAAAGAGAACCGGCGGCAATTCTAGAACATCAGCCGGACCATCAGGAGGTGATCAGGTCGCCACGCTGCAGGTGGTGGTAGCGCCAGTCGGTCAGCACCTCCCGGCATTCCTTCTCGATGATCTGCTCGCAGCCCGGCTTGTGGTGGGTCAGGAACAGTTCCGGATGGTGCTTCAGCTTGCGCAATTCGGAGGCCAGCAGGGTCGGGGTGAAGTGCCTGGAGGTCTCGCCCAGCTTCTGTTCCGAATCGGGAAAGGCGATTTCGATCATCAGCTTGTCCAGACGCGGCAGGCTGTTGAGGAAATTCCAGAGATTGTCGTTGGCCCAGGTGTCGCCGCTGAAGGCGAAGGTCCCGCGCGGGCTTTCCAGTGCATAGCCGACGGCCGGCACGGTATGCAGCACCTTGAAGGCGGTCAGGCGCCGGCCCTCGCCCAGGTCGATCGGCTGGCCGACTCCGATCTCGCTGAAGCGGATCAGGGGAGTCTCCTCGTTGGGCAGCTTCGAGAAGTCCGGCCAGATGGTCCAGTTGAAGATGTGCTGGCGGACGGCCGCCAAGGTTTCGGCGGTGGTCTGGACCAGGATCGGACGGTCGATCAGGTCGAACAGGTTGTCGGCCATGAAGGCCAGCCCGCAGATATGGTCCAGATGCGAGTGGGTCAGGAAGATGTGACTGATGCGTCGCTGCTGGGCCAGGGACAGGTCACCGACACCGGTGCCGGCATCGATCAGGATCTCGTCGTCCACCAGCAGACTGGTGGTGCGCAAGCCCGGCCCCACCCCTCCGCTGCAGCCCAGGACCTTGATCCGCATGCGTTCCGTATTGTTTGAATTGAGAGTGTTTTTGATCGTATCACAGCACCTTGCGGCGACAACCGCGAGGCAGTTCACATTCGGGTATGCTCCCGCGCCATGACGTTCGCACTGATTCTCATTGCCCTCTTCCTCTATGCCGCCGCGGCCGGTCTGATCTGGCGTTTCCCGCAGGGACAGGTGGCGCTGGAGCGTTCACTGGCGATCGGCGCGATCGTCCTGCACGGCGGCGTGCTGGGTCATCAGACGCTCGGTGGCGGCGCCATGCATATCGGCATCAGCGAAGCCGCGTCCCTGTTCACCCTGCAATCGGCCCTGCTGCTGTGGCTGTTGTCCTGGAAGGAACCGCTGCGCTCGCTGGGACTGGCGATCTATCCGCTGGCCGCCATTGCCGCGGTCTGGGCCGCCGCGATGCCGACGCCGCTGGAAGGCACCCCGATCACCGACTGGGAACTGCGCTGGCACATCGTGCTGTCGCTGTTCTCGGCAGGACTGCTGACCATCGCGGCGATGCAGGCCGGCGCGCTGGCCCTGCAGGACCGGCTCCTGCACCGCCATGAACTGACGCGCCTGCTGCTGCGCGGCATGCCGCCGCTGCAGACCATGGAGCGCCTGCTGTTCCAGCTGATCGCCATCGGCTTCATGCTGCTGTCGCTGACGCTGCTGTCAGGTCTGGGCTTCCTGCACAACTGGTTCGCCCAGCACCTGGCGCACAAGACCATCCTGTCGATCAGCGCCTGGCTGATCTTCGGCGTGCTGCTGTGGGGCCGCTGGCGCCACGGCTGGCGCGGCCGCACCGCCATCAGCTGGACGCTGGCCGGCTACGCAGTACTCATCCTCGCGTACTTCGGCAGCAAGCTCGTGCTCGAACAATTCCTAGGCGAGCGCTGGACTTAGACCGTACTCTTGATGCAGTTGCCATTGACAGTCCGCGGCGCGGGCTGGATAACTAGTGTTTACTCACGGCCATAGACTGACCGCGCGATCTTGGACGACATACCTCTATCGGTCCTCATCGGACTGCTGATCCTGATGCTGCTGCTCTCGGCATTCTTCTCCGGCTCTGAAACCGGGTTGATGACGATGAATCGCTACCGTCTGCGCACCCGCGCCCAAAAGGGCGAGCGCGCCGCGAAGCTGGCGCAGGACCTGATCGAACGCCCGGATCAGCTGATCGGCTGGATTCTGCTCGGCAACAACGTGGTCCAGGCCCTCGCCGCCTCGATCACCACGGTGATCGGCCTGCGCCTGTTCGGCGAGATCGGCATCGCCTACGCCGCGGGCGTAGTGGCGCTGCTGCTGCTGATCTTCAGCGAGTACATCCCGAAGACGCTCGCGGCGATCTACCCGGAGCGCGTCGGACTGCCTTCTGCCTACGTGCACTGGATGCTGATCCGGGTGTTCTACCCGGTGGTCTACCTGGTCAACCTGGCCAGCAACGGCATGCTGCGGCTGATCGGCGTCTCCCCCGAGGAAGCGGCGCAGCACAGCCTCAGCACCGAGGAGCTGCGCACCGTCGTCGCCGAGGCCGGGGCGATGATCCCGCATCGCCACCAGAAGATGCTGCTGTCGATCCTCG
>DATILC010000062.1:0-7766 GCA_035476855.1 Solimonas sp.
TGACGCACTGGAACCTGCGCGGCTTCGTCCGCGTCGACAACCTGTTCGACGAGGACTACGTCGGCTCGGTGATCGTCAACGACGGCAACGGCCGTTTCTACGAACCGGGTCCGGACCGCAGCCTTCTGGCGGGCGTGGAAGCCCGCTGGAAACCCTGAAGCCGCTGCGGCCTTCGGACTGTCGCGGGCACCGTGCTATGGTGCCTGTGACAGCCCGGAGGTCGCATGACGAAGACCGCAGGCAGCCCGATACTGGGCCTGATCGGCAACACGCCGCTGGTTGAACTGACGCGGCTCGACACCGGCTGCTGCCGGCTGTTTGCCAAGCTCGAAAACCAGAATCCCACCGGCTCGATCAAGGACCGCATCGGCCTGTCGATGATCGAGGCCGCCGAGCGCGACGGCCGCATCCAGCCCGGCGGTACGCTGGTCGAGGCCACGGCCGGCAACACCGGCCTGGGCCTGGCGCTGGTCGCGGCGCAGAAGGGCTACCGCCTGATCCTGGTGATCCCCGACAAGATGGCGCAGGAGAAGATCCTGCACCTGCGCGCGATGGGCGCGGAAATCCGCATCACCCGCTCCGACGTCGGCAAGGGCCATCCCGAGTACTACCAGGACATTGCCGAGCGGCTCGCCAGCGAGATTCCCGGCGCCTTCTACGTCAACCAGTTCGCCAACCCGGCAAACCCGCTGGCGCACGAGACCACCACAGGTCCGGAGATCTGGGCACAAATGGGCCAGCAGCTCGACGCCGTGGTCTGCGGTGTCGGCTCCGGCGGCACGCTGACCGGCCTGTCGCGCTACTTCGCACGCGTCGCGCCGCAGGTCGAGTTGCTGCTGGCCGATCCGCGCGGTTCGGTGCTGACCGATGTCGTGCGCACGGGAAGCATCCAGAAGCCTGCGGGCAGCTGGCTGGTCGAGGGCATCGGCGAGGATTTCGTGCCGCCGAACTGCGACCTGTCGCGGGTGCAGAAGGCCTACGAGATCAGCGATGCCGAGAGCTTCCACGCCGCGCGCGAGCTGCTGCGCCAGGAAGGCATCCTCGGTGGCTCCTCGACCGGCACCCTGCTGGCCACCGCGTTGCGCTGGTGCCGCGAGCAGACCACGCCGAAACGTATCGTCACGCTGGTACCCGACAGCGGCAACAAGTACCTGTCGAAGATGTACAACGACTTCTGGATGTTCGACCAGGGCCTGCTCGACCGTCCGCGCGAAGGCAACCTCGTCGACCTGGTGGTGCGCCGATACCGCGAAGGTTCGGCGGTCACCGTCGCTGCGGGTGACACGCTGATCCAGGCCTACCGGCGCATGAAGCTCTACGAGGTCTCGCAGCTGCCGGTGATGGACGGCGACAAGGTCATCGGCATCCTCGACGAATCCGACCTGCTGCTGCACCTGCAGGACAATCCGCAGCGCTTCGGCGATCCGGTCGACATCGCGATGGTGCGCGAGGTCGAGACCATCGCGCCGGATGCGCCGATGTCCGCCCTGCTGGCCATCTTCCAGCGCGACCACGTCGCCATCGTCGCGGAGCAGGGCCGCTTTGTCGGCCTGATCACCCGCATCGACCTGCTCAACTACCTGCGCAAACAGATTGCATGAGGCTACCCAATGTCAATTAAGCAGAGGTGCGTGCTTCCCTCATGCCTGCGTCGACTCGCGACGCTAGGATCCCCACGCGGGGCGTGGGGCCCCTCCACGCTGCTCGCGACGCTATGAACCAGAAGAAGGCTGGCTTCGGCACCCGCGTCATCCATGCCGGCCAGGCGCCGGACCCGACGACCGGCGCGATCATGCCGCCGATCTCGCTCAGTTCCACCTACGTGCAGCAGAGCCCCGGCGAGCACAAGGGCTACGAGTACTCGCGCTCGCAGAACCCGACGCGCTTTGCCTGGGAACGCTGCGTCGCTGATCTTGAAGGCGGCACGCGCGGATTCGCTTTCGCCTCGGGCCTCGCCGCCAGCGCGACGCTCCTTGACCTGCTGGAGCCGGGCGCGCATATCGTTGCCTCGGATGACCTCTACGGCGGAACCTTCCGCCTGTTTACCCGGGTGCGCGCGAAATCCGCCGGCCTGCAGGTCAGCTATGTCGACATGAGCGACGTCGCGAACGTCGCCGCCGCACTGCGTCCGGAAACCCGGCTGATCTGGGTGGAGACACCGACCAACCCGATGCTCAAGCTCGCCGACCTCGCTGCGATCGGTGCGCTGGCGCGCGAGCGCGGCATCCTCGCCTGCGCCGACAACACTTTCGCCAGTCCCTACCTGCAGCGGCCGCTGGAGCATGGGTTTCATCTGGTGATGCACTCGGCGACCAAGTACCTCAACGGCCACTCCGACATGGTCGGTGGCATCGTCGTGGTCGGCGACGATGCGGAACTGGCGCAGCGCCTGGCCTTCCTGCAGAACGCCGTCGGCGCGATCGCCGGACCCTTCGACAGCTATCTCGCGCTACGCGGCGTCAAGACGCTGGCCGTGCGCATGCAGCGCCACTGCGAGAACGCCCAGCGGCTGGCCGAGTGGCTGCAGGCGCATCCGCGCGTGTCGAAGGTGCACTACCCCGGGCTGCCTTCGCATCCGCAGCACGCGCTGGCGCGGCGGCAGATGCAGGGTGGCTTCGGCGGCATGATCTCGATCGAGTTGCGCGGCGGGTTGGACGACGCGCGCCGTTTCCTCGAACGCTGCCGCATCTTCGCGCTGGCCGAGAGCCTCGGCGGCGTCGAAAGCCTGATCGAGCACCCCGCGATAATGACCCATGCCAGCGTGCCGGCGGAGGCGCGGGCGAAGATCGGGATCAGCGATACCTTATGCAGGTTGTCGGTGGGGATTGAGGATTGCGAAGACTTGCACGGTGATCTGGAGCAGGCGCTGGGTTGATCTGGATGGCCGCGTTGTTACGCGTCAAAACCCATTTTGCTATGACGTACTCGTTCAGCCGGCGAAATACGTTTCGCTCCGCCCTTGGGCTGTGGGTGATCGCCGAGGTTCAGGGGCGGCCTCATCGAAAGTGAGGACGTACCACTGGACTGTTGTTAGGTGCAAATAGTCCTGATGTCGGACGGGTTGACGCCCATAACCCGGCATAGAGCTTGATGATGATTGTCATGTGCTTGGCTCCACAATAGGCCTCGTAGCTTGCAGTCATCCAGCCATATGAATAGGTCGATGCGCTTCTTTTCGTCTTTGATTCGACCGTCGGAGTACTGCGTGTAAATTTTATGGAGACGGCCGCCTTCAGACACAAACTGGCCTGTGGTGACACCAATTAGATCGGGTGGACCGCAAGCGGAGTCATGGTTTACGAATGCCAAGACGTTTGGATATGTGCGATCTGGATTGACCGCATCAAATTGCTTTACAGCGGTATGAATATCATCTGCTAGGCGGTTGAATATCGGGTCGTTGCGAAGGCCGACAACATCATCTGCCTCAATAGACTTTACTTCGCAGAAGAAAGCGAACGCTCCGCCTTTCAATACTCGGAAGTCAGGTTTCTTTCCGCTACGCCGCTCCAGCTTCGAGTACGAGGTGGCTTCGAGGGAGTGCTCAGCAAGAAAAGATTGAACCTTGATCTCATCCGGACTCATGCGGATTGCCTTGGCACCTAACACGCGTTTTCCCGTGGTGATCCATTCAAGTACTTCTGGAGCTGTTTCAGCGCATTCATGCGTTCCGGTAGGCTC
The DNA here is from genome assembly GCA_035476855.1 of Solimonas sp. Lineage (GTDB taxonomy): Bacteria > Pseudomonadota > Gammaproteobacteria > Nevskiales > Nevskiaceae > Solimonas_A. The sequence continues at coordinate 3,682 of DATILC010000062.1, forward strand.
TCCGTCACGAGCGCCTGTGAAACGATGCGCTTGGCGATCTCCGGGGGCATCAGGGCGGCCGCACTCGCCGCGCGACGCCACGCCTCCGTGTCGGAGTCTCGCAAAGCCTCGGAGATCGCCGTCGCCAAGGTCGTAGCCGTCTCATCGGTCACCGCCAAGGCCGCACACTGCAGCAGATTAGGTCGCTGTCGCCAAGCCGCGACCGCATCATTCACGAGTTCGGTGGGCATGCACACTGGCAACGTGGCATAGATCCGCGCCACGGCGTTGGCCAGTGCCTCGCGATGATGGCCGACGATCTCGACATAGGCGCATGCCAAGTCGTGGTCCTCGGTTACATGCATGGCGGTGACGGGGGCGGCATCTGCATTGCCGGTGCGCCAGCTTCGCGTCGCGGCACTGTCGCCTTTGCTGGTGGCATCGGCGTCCAGACCACAGGCGAGCGCTATGGTTTCCAACTGGGCGAGTCTTGGACCGATGTCCGCTTCCCGCAAGATGACCCGTGCCTTGAACATGATCAGTTTATGGTCTGTAGGAACGCCATTATCTTAGCCTTCAGTGCAGCGGTGAGCGCTTTCACCTCGGCGGCATTGAACTTCTTTGGATCATGCGGGAAAGACTTGAGCGCCCACTGCTGGAACGCCGTGGCTACGCGCTTGAGAGCTTGGTCCTTGGCCGAGTCGGTAAATAGATCGACCTTCGGATTGTCGAGTGCCCTGGAGAGCTGGACGAACATGTTGCGGAAGGCAGTGTGGACATGTTCGCGCGCGGCTTTGTCCTCGAGTTGTCCTTGCTCCGTTTTGCCACCCGCGGTCGGCCGACCGGCATCCTGGTCCGCGACGCGTGCAGAACCGGTTACCGTGGGGGCGCCCACTTCCGAGGCTCGTCCGCGAGCCTTCTCTGCCGCGAGTTGATCCGACACCGTCTTGGGTGCCGCTGGCGGCGCGTCCTTCGGGTCCGGAGTCGGCACGGTGCTGCGGTCGCCCGTCATGCTCTGCTGGTCGATCAGTCCCATGCCCTTCATGGTTTCGCCCATCTGTTGCGTGACGAATTGACCTTGGATACGGCCGGGCTCGACCACATTGGCCAACCCCTGACCGCTGGCGGTGTTCATCGTGTTGGGTTTGAACGGATAGTCCGGAGCGCCGGGCACGAACAGCCCCGCCGCGTTGGGTTTGCCGTTGGGACCGGGGTTCACGAATATCGAGAAGCCCTTGCCGCCGGGACGCACAATGGGAGAGCGCAGGTCGGTCGGGTCGCGCTTGGGCTTGCCAGGCTTGTCGAGCTTGGGCTTGCCGGCCGGCATAGGTACGTTGCCGGCCAAGATATCCCGCACGAGCGAAACCTGCTCGTGCGCCGGCAAGCCCAGGCGATCCTCCGTCCCCCCACTCACCGCCTTGCGTGCTTCGTCCGCGTTCTTGCGCACATCGTCTGGGCTCGCGGTCTTCAGGTGCTGGAAGAATGCAGCTTCGACCTCGCCCATGACCTGCTGCAAGGTCTGACCCAACAGTGAGGGAGGAATCTTCTCGATCTGTTCCGTTGCCGTCGGGTTGACCTTGGCAACGATCTGGTTGCCCTCGATCTTGAGCGCCGACAGCCGGTGCAAGACCTTCCAGATCTTCAGTTGCACATTCAGCCTGATCTTGCTGACGCCCCGCTTCAGCAGGGCATGCAGCTTCGGGCGGATGGCCTTCATCGCCTTGTCCAGGCGCTCCTGCTTCTCCTTCTCCTTGTCCTGCTTCTTCTTGTTCGGATCGTCCTTCTTCTTCCCATCCTTGTCCGATTTCTTCTTCTTGCGCTCCTCGCGCAGCTTCTTCGCTTTCCTGTCGCGCGCTTTCTTGTCTTTTTTCTTGCTCTTGCCCTTCTTCCCCTTGCCCTTACCCTTGATCTTCTTCGCGGCAGTCTTGAACTTCGCCATCAGCTTCTGCGCGATCCCCTTGATCTTGCCGCCGATCTTGGCGATGCCCTTGCCCAGGCGCTGCAGCAGCCAGTTGGAGACGAAGTCGATGACCACGATCGCCGCCGCCGCCACCAGTTGCGCGAACTGTGGTCCCGCGCCGCCGCCCTTGACCGCCTTGAGGAAGCCGATGGCCTTCTGAACGGCGCCGAGCATCGCGGACACCGAGCCCCAGGCGGCCTGCAGGCCTTCGATGATCGCCATCACCGCGCCGGCGGCGGGGACGATCATCGATACGAGCTTTTCGATGACCAGCTGGATCAGCGCCGGCGGGATCGCGGCCTTGATCGCGGCCCAGGCCATCGAGCCGATCTCCTTGAGGCCAAGGCCGCCCTTCTTCAGCACGTCCCAGAGCGCGGCGCCGACGCCGAGCACGCTTTCGACCTTGCCTTCCCACCATTGCTTGATCGCGGCCTTCATCGCGCCGGCGAGGTGGTTCTTCACGCCGTCCTTGGCCGAGGACGCGAGGTTGGAGATCCAGCCGCCGGGGTTGGAGGCGACGTCCTCGATGAGAATCTTGAGCACGCCCAGCGCCTGCGCGGCCTTGTCGGCGGCGTTGAGTGCGCCGACCGTGGTGGCCTTGGCGCTATCGATCGCGGCGTTGGCGACCTTGCCGCCAACCTCCAGCGCGCCCTCGGCCAGCGCGGCGGCGCCGTCGACGACCTGGTTGACCTTGTTCTTGGCGTCGTCGGCGATCTCGTTGGTCTTGTTGACGCCCCACTCGACGCCGGACTCGATCTTGCCCCGCACGAAGTCGCGCGCACCGGGGAAGTCGGCCAGCAGGGTGTCGCTGGCGGCGATCAGCACATCACCCGCATCCTTGATGAAGCCGGTGACGGCGTCGCGCGCGGCGTCGATCTTCTCGGCGGCGTACTTCTTGAAGCGGTCGGCGGTTTCCTTGATCCACTTCTTGCCGGCCTCGACCTTGTCGCTGATCCACTTCTTCTGCTTGTCGAACCAGGCGCCGACGTCGTCGGCGAGGCGGCCGAAGAAGCCCTTCTCCTCGGTCTGCGCCTGGGCCTCCTGCTTCTTCTCCTCGACCTCGCCCTCGACCTCCTGCTGCTTTTCCTCCGACAGCCGGTCGCCTTCCTCGATCTGCGCTGATGCTTCCTCCTCGCCCTTGCGCTTCTCCTCGCTGACCTTGGCGCTGGTCTTGCTCAGGGTGTCCGTCTGGGTCTTGTCCAGCTTGGAGACGGCGGCTTCCTGCTTCTGCGTGTAGTCGGCACGCGCGGCCTGCGCGTCACCCTTGACCTTGGCGCGCGCCGCCTCCTGCTCGGTGGCGGCCTGGTTCTTCAGTTCGCCGACCTGTGCCTGCGTCGCCGCATTGCTGGCCGCGATCTGTGCCTGCGCCTCGGCCTTGGCGGCGGCGGCCTTGCCGGAGGCTGCAGCCATCGCGGCACGGACCTCGCCACCCTTGAGTTCCTCGGCGAGGATGCCGCGCGCGGCGTCGCCGGAACCACCGCCAGCGGCTGCGCCACCGCCACCACCCGCACCGCCGGCTGCACCACCGCCGGCAGCGGCCGATGGCTTCAGCGCACGGGCCTTGATCTCGGCCTTGCCGACTGTCGGACGGACGCTGTCCTCGCCCATCGGCTTGGCCACCTCGTCGGCCTCCTTGGTGCGGGCGGCAGCGACGGCCTGGTCGGCCTTGGCCTTCTGGCTGGCCATGCGTGCCGGATCGGCATCGCCGCTGAGTTGCAGCTGCGGCGCATCGCCGAGCCGCGTCTTCAGGCCGGGATCGCTGCCCGGTAGCCGAGAGAGAGACGAGTTGAGGCGTGCCTTGTCGGCCTCGCTGGGTTCGGCACCCTGCGCCGGTTTCGGAATTTGCGGCGCCGCGACCTTGTCGGCGGCATTGCCGGCCGACGGTGTGGGGGTTGGCGCAGGCTTGGTCTGTGGCGCCGCGCCGGCGGTCTCCTGCTTCGGCGTGCTGGCGCCGGCCGCGCCGCTGCCCTTGCCCGGCATCGCCTTCGCGGCGACTTCCTCGCCGACCGTGGCCTCGGGCAGGCTGGCCTGTGTGGCCTCGGTCTGCGCTGCGCCATCGGCGGCCGCTGCGACCTGCACGCCACCCAGCGCGGCATCGGCCTGCGCCGGTGTTGCCGAGGACAGCGCGGCGAGGCCTTGCTCGGGC
>DATILC010000063.1:0-3715 GCA_035476855.1 Solimonas sp.
GTGCTTATCGACCAACGGCGCCCTGACCTCCGAAAGGAATGGGACGATGTACGATCGGCAATCGTTGATCGCGATGTTGCAGCGCGGTGCGGCCTTCGTACCTGGCAGGAAGTCGCTGCGGCTTGTCCGGTAACTGTTCGATCCTTCCTCGCCCAGAAATACGGTCTCTAGCCGCAGCGGCAAGGGACTGATTGCTTGTTTGGCGGCCCTGTCAGGCGCATCCCGGGCGTATGATCGGCTTCCCGCTGCACCACGGATGGGAGACAGGTCATGCCCAGGTACGTCATCGAGAGAGACATTCCCGGCGCAGGTGCGCTATCGGCCGCCGACCTCAAGGCGATCTCGCAGAAGTCCTGCGGGGTGCTGAGCGGGATGGGGCCGCAGATCCAGTGGCTGCAGAGCTACGTCACCGACAACCGGATCTATTGCGTCTATATCGCTCCGGACGAGAAGACGGTGCTCGAACACGCCAGTAAGGGCGGGTTCCCGGCGAACCGGGTTTCCGAGGTCAAGAGCGTCATCGATCCGACGACGGCGGAGTAGCCCGGGTCGCCGGGGTTTCAGAACTTCGGCAACACCGGGTTTCGCCGCGCCAGCACATCCGCCGCCTTCTGCCGGAAGGCGTCATCGAGTGCCTCCGGCTGCGGGATCAGCCAGAACTGTCCCTGCGCTACGCCATCGAACACGCGCTGCGCGAAGGCGTCCGGCGTCAGGCCGTTCTGCTGCAGCATGCCGCGCATCAACTCGACGAACTGCTGCGCCGCCGGCTCGGGCTGGGCGCCGAAGGGATCGTCGAAGATGCCGCTGATCACCGGGCCCGGCGCCAGCAGCGACACGCCGATGGGAGCGCCGGTCATTTCCAGTTCGCCGCGCAAGGATTCGGTCAGCGCCACCACTGCGAACTTCGTCGCCGAGTAGGGCGACATCAGCGGACTGGCGAGGAAGCCGCCGACCGAGGCGGTGTTGACGATGTGCGCGGGCTTGCCGGCGGCGAGCATCCGCGGCACGAAGGCGCGCAGGCCGTTATGGATGCCGTGGACGTTGACCTCGAAGCTGCGGCGCCAGCGCGCGGGTTCGATCTGCCAGCTGAAGCCGGTGGCCATGATGCCGGCGTTGTTGAACAGCAGGTCGACGCCGCCGTAGTGCTGCCAGGCGCGGCGCGCCAGGGCCTCGACGCTGTCGGCGTCGGTGACATCAGTGGGCACGGCCAGCACATCACCCTGCAGCGTGGCGACGAACTCGCGCAGGCGCTCGGCCTGCACATCCGCTGCGACCACGCGCATGCCGCGGCGCAGGGCCTCGCGCACCAGGCCGGTGCCGATGCCGCTGGCGGCGCCGGTGACGACGGCGACACGGCCTTCGAAGACGAACGGGTTCATGCGGGGACTCCGGTGTGGGTGGCGGCCGGGCTTTCCCAGAGGTCGGGCAGGCCGGGGTCGGTGCTGCGCACCAGTTGTTTCAGCAGGTTCTTCAGCGCCACGGCATCCCATTCGCCGCACTGGGCCAGCACCTCGGACTCGATCGCCTTGGCGGCGGCGATCAGATGCAGTGTGCTGCTGCGGCCGTAGTCGGTGAGGAACCAGAGGGGCTCGGCGGGATCGCCCTCGGCGCGCAGCAGGCCGCGCTGCTGCAGGCGCCGCAGCAGCGGCAGGCTGGCCTCGAAGCCGGCGTAGGAGAACACCGAGTTGATGCGCTGCTGGCTGCAGCCGTCCTGCACCGCCAGCGTGGTCAGGATGAAGTACTCGGTGTCGTCGAGATCCTGCGCTCGCACTTGTTCGCGGATGCGGAAGTAGACCTGGAAGTAGGCGCGGCCCAGCAGGTAGGGCAGATGGTCCTCGCTCCAGCTGGCGTCCGGCGCCTTGCCGCGCGCGGGCGCGACGGTGTCGGTCTTGCGCGTGGCGACGGCGTACTTGCCGGACTGGAACACCAGCGGCGGCAGGCCGCTGCGATCGAAGGCAACGACCTCGCCGACGAAGATGATGTGGTCGCCGCCCTCGTACTTGAACGAGGTGCGGCATTGCAGGCGCGCGGTGCAGCCGGCGAGCAGCGGCACGCCGCCGGCGCCATCGCCGGTGTCGACGCCGCTGAACTTGTCGGTGCCGCCCTTGGCGAAGCGGTTCGACAGTTCTTCCTGCCCGGCCGAGAGGATGTGCACGGCGAAGTGCCCGGCCTCGTCGAAGGCGGCGAGGCTGCGCGAGTTCTTCGCCAGGCTCCACAGCACCATCGGCGGGTCCAGCGAGACCGAGTTGAAGCTGTTGGCAGTGACGCCGACCGGCGTGCCGTCGGCACTGCGCGCGGTGATGATGGTGACGCCGGTGGTGAAGGTGCCGAGGGTGGCGCGGAGTTCGCGGGGATCGAAGGCGGGTTGTGACATGGGATTACTCCTGGCCTCAAGGTTCCGTTCGTGCTGAGCCTGTCGAAGCGCGGACGGAATGGGAGCCGAGGGTTCGGGGGCGTTCATCCTTCGATCCTTCGACAAGCTCAGGACTTCAGGACGAACGGGGAAGGGTTGGATCAGCGCTTGGCGCTGATCACCAGCGGCCGGCCGCCGGGCGCATGCAGCACGGCGCGCAGTTCATGCGGGCCCTGCTCGGCGGGGCGGACCAGGGTGGCGCCGGCGGCGATCAGCTGCGCCAGCGCGGCATCCATGTCGTCGACGCGGAAGGCCAGGGTCGGTTCGCTGACGATGCGCTCCATGCCGGCCGCCAGGCCCAGCACCAGGCCGCCGGTCTCCAGCGCGGCATAGCGTTCGCCATCGCGGAACTTCAGCGGCAGGCCGAGGGTGTCGCGGAAGAAATTGATCGCCGGATCGAGGCGGTCGACCGGGTAGAGCAGGGTATGGGCTTTCATCTCGCACCTCGAAGGTTGTCTTGCGATCCAGCCTAGGCCCGCGGCGGGGCGGCTTCTTCGTCCGGGTTGATGTAGTGTCGGGGACTAGCTGCAACCACCATGCAAGCCACAGCAAACCTGCGAGGAGAACAATGATGGGCAATGCCACCGCCGCACCCGGCTGCTTCGGGCCCGTGCGCCAACTGGGCTATGTGGTCGCCGACCTGGACCGCGCGGTGCGGGCCTGGAGCACGCAGTTCGGGGTAGGCCCCTGGATGCGGTTCCGCAACGTCTCGCTGCTGAGCACGTTCCGCGGCCAGCCCAGCACGCCCCTGATCGACCTCGCGCTGGGCTATCGCGGCGACGTCCAGATCGAACTGATCCAGCAGCGCAACGATGCGCCATCGCCCTACCGCGCCTTCATCGACGCCGGGCGAGAGGGCCTGCACCACATCGCCTTCCTCAGCGAGCGCGTCGAGGAGGATCTGCAGCGCGCCCATGCACAGGGGCTGGAACTGGCCTGCGACATCCGCATGCCCAGTGGCCGCTATGTCTACCTGCAGTCACCGGAGCTGGGCGAGCAGATGTACATCGAGCTGCTGGAGGCGACGCCGCAGATGCTGGGCATGTTTGCCGAGGGCGTCGCCGCTGCGGCGCGCTGGGACGGCAGCGGCGAGCCGGTGGTGATCGATTTCGCCGCCATGGCGCAGGGCTGAGGCGACGGTCTGAGTCAAGTAAATCTGCACTCTTTCTCCCTCTCCCCGCCTGCGGGGAGAGGGCTGGGGCTGACGTTTCCCCGGTTTTTCATATTGCGAATCTTGAGAAGAGGGCTTGCATCGCCTGTGGTGTAAGCGGAGGGTCGGTCGTGCTGCAGAGCAGGCGTGCC
>DATILC010000064.1:0-18488 GCA_035476855.1 Solimonas sp.
GCTTCCAGCGGCAACAGCGGCTTCTTGCCGCCGTGGGCGACGTCGCCGCAGTCGTGCGCCATCAGCGGATGTCCATGGTGTAGCCGCCGGGATGCGGGCGATCGTGGCGGCAGATCTCGAAGATGTGCACCAGGCCCGGCATCAGCGGGGCGAGGGTTTCGAGCGCGCCGCGGCGCGAGCCGGGGCAGGTGATCAGCAGCGTGTTGCCGATGAAGCCGGCGATGCCGCGCGACATCAACGCGAATGGCGTGCGGCGCTGGCCGAAGGCGCGGGCGGCTTCCATCATGCCGGGCAGGTCGCGCGTGATCAGCGGCCTGAGCGTGTCCACCGTGATGTCGCGCGAGCCCATGCCGGTGCCGCCGACGGTGATGATCAGGTCCACGCCGGCATCGACCTTGGCCTTGACGCTGGCCAGCAGTTGCGCCGGTTCGTCGGCGAGGACTTCGTAGCTGATCGGATCGAAGCCCGCGGCGACCAGATCGTCGCGCACGCCGGCGCCAGCCGTGTCCGGCTTCTTCTTCGCCGACACCGTGTCGGACAGCACGATCACCGCCGCGCTGGTCGGCACCTTGAGCTTGCGGCGGAACTGCGACTTGCCGCCCTTCTTCTGCAGCAGCTTGCAGGCGACGATCTCCAGCTCCACCGGCTCGCAGTAGGGCTTGAGCATGTCGTAGAGCGTCAGCGCGGCGATGCTGGCGGCGGTCAGTGCCTCCATCTCGACGCCTGTCGGCGCAATGGTCTCGACCTCGCTGATCACCTCGACCTGGCCTTCGCCGAGTTCGAAGCGCAGGTCGGCGCGGTAGATTGGCAGCGGGTGGCACAGCGGGATCAGCTCATCGGTGCGCTTGGCGGCGAGGATGCCGGCGATGCGCGCGGTCTTGATCGGGTCGCCCTTCTCGGTATCGCCCGTGCGCAGGCGCTCGATGCAGTGCTGCGGCGCGCGCAGCGTCGCGGTGGCGGACGCCGTGCGCAGGGAGTCCGGCTTCAGGGAGACGTCTTTCATGCGTGATCGTGCTTGTGATCGTGGTGGACGCCATGCCCGTGGGCATGGTCGTGGGCGTGTTCCTGTGGCAGATCGGGGCGGATACAGCAGCCCTGGTTGAAGGCGGATGTGCCGTCCTCGAAGAATTCTTCCTTCCAGATCGGCACGCGGTGCTTCACTTCGTCCACGGCGTGCTTGCAGGCTGCGAAGGCCTCGCCGCGATGCGGTGCGCGCACCGCGCAGTAGATCGCGATGTCGCCGATCTCCAGCATGCCGATGCGGTGGATCACGCGGCAATGAGGCACGCCGAACTTCTCGCGCGTCTCCTGCTCGATCTCGCGCATCAGCTTCTCGGCCAGCGGCGCGAAGGCGGTGTACTTCAGGCGCAGCACGCGCTTGCCTTCGTTGAGGTCGCGCACCGTGCCGGCGAACACCGACAGCGCGCCGCAGTCGCGGTGCTCGGCCATGCCGAGGATGGGGTCGAGGATCAGCGGGGTTTCGTAGAGGTACATGGTTTTATCCACCGGCCACCGGAGGAAGCAGCGACAGTCGCATGCCATCCTCGACCGCTTCAGTCCGCAGCAGCAGCCGATCGGCCTGGGCCACCGCCGTGTTGTCGAGGTACTCGCCCAGTGCCGGTACGGCATCGGCCAGGGCATCCAGCGCATCGGCGACGCTCAGCACGCCCGCGGGTAGCGTCAGCGCGCGCTCGTCGCCACCGGCGGCACGGCGCAGCGCACCCCAGAATTCAAAGGTAACGACCAAACTCAGCCTCCGAGGGTGTGCATCGTGATCGGCCGCTCGACCGGCGCGCGGTGCGCAGCATAGCCGGCTTCCTTGTGCCAGACCGCGCTGCTGATGCGGCGGATCAGTTCGGCCGGCGGGCCTTCACGCAGCAGCGGCGCCAGCGGCGTGCCCTGTTGCGCGAACAGGCAGGTGTAGAGCTCGCCGCGCACAGTCAGGCGCAGGCGGTCGCAACTTGCACAGAAGGGATTGCTGATGGTCGAGATGATGCCGATGCGGTAGTCGCCGTCGACCGTGTACAGCGTCGCCGGGTCCTCGCTGCGTGGCAGGCGCTCGACGTGGTAGCTGCGGCGCAGGTTGTCGAGGATCTCGGCCTCGTTGACGACGTCGCCCTGCTGCCAGCGGCCCGGCGCGTCCAGCGGCATGTACTCGATGAAGCGCAGCGGTGCGCCGCGGGCCTTGGCCCAGGCGGTCAGCGGCAGGATCTCGCCCTCGTTGTGACCGCGCACCAGAACGGTGTTGAGCTTGTACGGCACGCCCAGCGCCTGTGCCGCCTCGATGCCGGCCAGCACCGGTGCCAGTTCGGCGCCGGTCATGTCACGGAAGCGGGCGGGGTCGACGCTGTCGAGGCTGATGTTGAGGTCGTCGAGGCCGGCGCGGCGCAGCTCGGGCAGGGCCTTGGCCAGGCGCGAGCCGTTGGTGGTCATCGAGATGCGCTCGAGGCCCAGCGGCCGCAGGCCGTCGAGGTCGGCGACGATCTCGATCAGGTCCGGCCGCAGCAGCGGCTCGCCGCCGGTCAGGCGGATGTTGCGGATACCCAGCTTGACGAACTCGCGCACCAGCTGCAGCAGCTCGGGGCGGCTCAGGAACTGCTGCTTGGGGATCCACTCCGGATGTTCCGGCATGCAGTAGCGGCAGCGGAAGTTGCAGCGGTCGGTCAGCGACAGCCGCAGCTTGTGCTTGTGGCGGCCGTGCTGATCGACCAGGCCCGGGCGCAGGTTGCCGTCAGCCATGGCAGTGTTCCAGGTAGCTGGTGGCGGCCTCGAGTTCGGCCGGGGTGTTGATGCTCCAGATCGGCGTCGGCTCGGCGGCGCTGAAATCGGCGGTGACGGCGCCGATGTCGGCCAGCCAGCGCTTCGGTGCGCGTTCGCCGGCATCGAGGGCGCGCTGCAGCGGCACCAGCAGGGAACGGTTCAGCAGGCAGCAGACGTAGTGGGCATCGCCGTCGTCGGTGGCATAGGCGGCCGGCGCATCGCTGTCCTCGACGGCGGCGCGCAGGCGGGCCAGCAGGTCGTCCGGCAGGCGCACGGCATCGCAGGGTGCGGTGAGCACCCAGTCGGTTGGTGCAGCCTGCAGCGCGGCGAGCATGCCGGCCAGCGGACCACGGAAATCAGGCCAGGGATCGGAAACCACGGGAAGACCGGATGCGGCGTAATCGGGGAGGTGACGGTTGGCAACGATCAGGATACCACCGGCCTGCGCTGCGACCGCATCGCGCACGTAGTGGTACAGGGGCCGGCCACGCAGCGACACCAGGCCCTTGTCGGCGCCGCCCAGCCGCTCGCCGCGGCCGCCGGCGAGGATCGCGGCAGTCACACCCAGCGGCAGGGCCGCTACACTGTGCAGGCGCTGGTTCACCCGCGCATCGTACCCCTTCAGGCAGGGTGGTCCTACTACCCGAATCCGTTCAAAAACAATATGAAAGACGCTTCGCTCCAGGGTCGCCGCATCGCCGTTCCGGAATCCCGCGAACTCGACGTGTTCGCCGGGCTGCTGGAACGCCGGGGGGCGACCGTGCTGCGCTGCCCCCTGATCGACATCCGCGACGCCCCGGATCCCCTGCCGGTACTGGCCTGGATCCGCGCCTTCAACGGCGGTTCCTGCGATGACCTGATCCTGTTCACCGGCGAGGGCCTGCGGCGCCTGCTGGGGGCGATCGAGCGCCATGAGCCGGCCCTGCGCGAGGCCTTCGTCGCCCGCCTGGGGCAGGTTCGCAAGATTTCGCGCGGGCCGAAGCCGGCGCGGGTGCTGCGCGAGCTGGGCCTGCGCCCCGAGCTGACCGCCGAGCCGGCGACCACCAGCGGGGTGATCGCCCTGCTGAAGACCCTGGATCTCGCCGGGCGCCGCGTCGGCGTGCAGCTCTACGGCAGCGAGCCCAATCTGCCGCTGATGGAGAACCTGCGGGTGGCGGGCGCGACGGTGCTGCCGGTGGCGCCCTATGTCTATGCCGATGCCGCGGCCGATGCCGAGGTACTGGCCCTGATCGGGCAGATGGCAGGCAAGCAGATCGACGCGATCGCCTTCACCAGCATGCAGCAGGTCGAACGCCTGTTCCGGGTTGCCGAAGGCGCAGGGCAGGGCGCGGTGCTGCAGCAGGCGCTGAACGCGCTGGTGGTGGCCTCGGTCGGGCCGGTGGTGGCCGACCTGCTGACGGCCAGGGGCGTCGTCAGCCAGGTGGTGCCGGCGGACAGCTACTACATGAAGCCGCTGACGCAGGCGCTGGTGGAGCGGCTGGCGCCCTAGCCTTTGTGGGAGCGGCTTTAGCCGCGATGCTGCGCTCATCATGCCGACCGGCGTATCGCGGCTAAAGCCGCTCCCACGAAAAGGGTCAGGCGGCTTCCGCGACCCGCGTTTCCGCCAGCAGTTTCTTCAGCTCCGGTACGCAGGAGCCGCAGTTGCCGCCGGCCTTGAGGCAGGCGGTGATCTGCGCCGGGGTTTCCAGGTTCTTCTCGCGGATCGCGGCGCAGATGGTGTTGCGGCCGACGCCGAAGCAGGAGCAGACCGTCGGGCCGGTATCCGCGCCCTTCTCGACCGGCTCGCCGACCAGCAGGCCGACGCGGTCGATTTCTTCCAGCTGATCCTTGACGAACAGGCTGGCGAGCCAGGCGCGCGAGGGCAGCTCGGCGCGCGGCGAGACGAAGACGCAGGCCTCGATACGGTCGTCGATCACCAGCGCCGCGTGGTAGATGCCGGCGGTGCGGTCCTCGTATTCCAGCCAGTCGGCCTCGGGATCGGTGGCGCCGAACATCGTGCGCGCCCAGGCGGCGCGGTCGATGGTCTTGTCGCGGCCGGCGATTTCGTAGCGCAGGAACTGGCGGCCCTGGATGCGCGTCCACCAGGTTGCGCTCTCCGGCTGCAGTTCGCGGCGCGACAGCACGAAGCCATGCCATTGCACGCGGAATTCCTCGACGCGCACCGGCGTGTGCTTGAACTCCGGCTCGCCCGAGACCGGGTCGACCACCGGGTTGACCAGGCTGCCGACGCGGGCGTCGGAGGCGAACTGGGCGTTCCAGTGGATCGGCACGAAGATGTTGCCGCGCGGGATGCCGCCGCCATGCTGCACGCGCGCCACCAGCGAGCCCCAGCGCGTCGCCACGCGGGCCAGCTCGCCGACGCGCACGCCGGACAGCAGCGCGTCTTGCGGATGCATGTCGACGAAGGGTTCGGGGATGTGGTCGGCCAGCTTTGGTGACTTGCCGGTGCGGGTCATCGTGTGCCACTGGTCGCGCACGCGACCGGTGTTCAGCACCAGCGGGTAGTCGTCGTCCGGCAGGTTCGCGGGTGCGCGCACCGGCGTCGGCACGAAGCGCGCCTTGCCGTCGGCGTGGAAGTAGCGGCGGTCCTCGAACAGGCGTGCGGTGCCGCCCTCGGCGCTGACCGGCCACTGCACCGGGCGCAGGGCGTCGAAACCCTCGCGGTCGAGACCGACCAGGCCCTCGAGGTTGAAGCAGCGGTCGCCTTCGTTGCGGAACACCGACAGGCGCGCATGCTCGTCGAACACCTCGTGCGCCCCTTCGAAATCGAAGCCCTCGTAGCCCATGCGGCGGGCGACGTCGCAGACGATGTCCCAGTCGGCGCGGGCTTCGCCCGGCGCCGGCAGGAAGGCGCGCTGGCGCGAGATGCGGCGCTCGGAATTGGTGACCGTGCCGTCCTTCTCGCCCCAGCCCAGGGCCGGCAACAGGATGTGGGCAAAGGCGTTGGTGTCGGTCTTCTCAATGATGTCGGAACTGACCACCAGCTCGCACTTCTGCAGCGCGCGCTTGACCTGGTCGGCGTCGGGCAGGCTGACGACCGGGTTGGTCGCCATGATCCACACCGCCTTGACCTTGCCTTCCTCGATCGCATTGAACAGGTCCACGGCCTTGAGGCCCGGCTTGTCGGCGATGCGCGGTGAGCCCCAGAACTCCTGCACGATGCCACGGTGCCCGGCATTGCCCAGCTCCATGTGCGCGGCCAGCATGTTGGCGAGGCCGCCGACCTCGCGGCCGCCCATGGCGTTGGGCTGGCCGGTGATCGAGAACGGGCCCATCGACGGCTTGCCGATGCGGCCGGTCAGCAGGTGGCAGTTGATGATGCTGTTGACCTTGTCGGTGCCGGCCGACGACTGGTTGACGCCCTGCGAGAACGCGGTGATGACCTTCTCGGTGCGCGCGAACAGTCGGAAGAATTCCAGCAAGTCCTGCGAATCGATCTTGCAGGCCTTGGCCAGCTTGGCGATGTCGCTGCACTGACCCTCGCTGGCCTTCAGCGTCTCGCGGAAGCCGTCGGTGTGGTTCTGGACGAAGGCGGTGTCCATCACGCCGTGCTCGAACAGGAAACGCAGCAGGCCGTTGAACAGCCAGACGTCGGTGCCGGCCTTGACCGGCAGGTGCAGGTCGGCCAGTTCGCAGGTCGCGGTGCGGCGCGGGTCGATCACCACCAGCTTCATCTCCGGCCGTGCTTCCTTGGCCTTGGCGATGCGCTGGAAGATGATCGGGTGACACCAGGCGGTGTTGGAACCGACCAGCACGACGAGGTCGGCGGTCTCGAGGTCGTCGTAGCAGACCGGTACCAGGTCCTCGCCGAAGGCGCGCTTGTGCCCGGCCACGGCCGAGGACATGCACAGGCGGGAGTTGGTGTCGATGTTCCCCGTGCCGACATAGCCCTTCATCAGCTTGTTGGCGACGTAGTAGTCCTCGGTCAGCAGTTGACCGGAGACGTAGAGCGCGACCGAGTCCGGGCCGTGCTCGTCGACGATGCGGCGGAAGCCCTGCGCGACCTGGTCCAGCGCCGTGTCCCAGCTGGCGCGCTCGCCGCGAATCTTCGGGTGGAGCAGGCGGCCACCGAGATCGACGGTCTCGCCCAGGGCCGATCCCTTGACGCAAAGGCGGCCGTAGTTGGAGCCATGGGCCTCGTCGCCGGCGATCTCGACGCTGCCATCGGTCTTCGGCGTGGCTTTGACGCCGCAGCCGACACCGCAGTAGGGGCAGGTGGTCGCGGTGGTCGCAGCGGAAACGGGGGTCGCGGGCAGGTTCACGGTGATCCTGGAAAAAACATCATTTGCCACGGAATGACACGGACAACACGGAGGGGTTTCGCTAATTCAGCGAGGGCGGTCGATAACCGTCTTGATCCGTGTTATCCGTGTAAATCCGTGGCTAAAAATTCTTTGGCTGTTATATCAGGCCGCGCGCGCTTCGCAATACGCCTGTCCGAACAAAAGGCGGCTGCGCAGCGCGCCGATATCCGTCTTGTGCTGGATCATGTCGAAGTACCAGGGGCCGTCCTTGACGTCGCCGTAGAGCACCGCGCCGACGACCTTGCTGTCCTTGAGGATCAGGCGCTTGTAGACGCCGCGCTTGGGATCGCGCATCACCAGGTCCTCGCTGCCCTCGCCACCGATGAAGTCGCCGGCGGAGTAGAGGTCGACGCCGGTGACCTTGAGCTTGGTCGCGGTGGCCTGCTGTACGTAGCGCGAGTGGCCCATGCCGGCGAGGTGGGCGGCGCAGACGCGCGCCTGGTCCCAGATCGGCGCGACCAGGCCGAACAGCGCCTTGCGGTGCTGCACGCATTCGCCAACGGCGTAGACGCGCGGGTCGAAGGTCTGCAGGGTGTCGTCGACGATGATCGCGCGGTCGCACTGCAGGCCGGCGCTCTTGGCCAGCTCGATGTTGGGACGCACGCCGACGGTCATCACCACCAGGTCGGCCGGCACTTCGGTGCCGTCCTTGAAGCGCACGCTGGTGACGCGGTCCGTGCCGACGATGTCGGCGGTATTGGCATTGAGCAGGATGCGCAGGCCCTTGCGCTCCAGCGAGCCCTTCAGCAGCGCGGCCGCCGGTTTGTCCAGCTGGCGCTCCATCAGGCTGTCCATCACGTGCACGACGGTGACCTGCATGCCCTGGCGCAGCAGGCCGTTGGCCGCTTCCAGGCCGAGCAGGCCGCCGCCGATGACAACCGCATGCTTATGGTTGCGGGCCGCCTCCAGCATGGTGTCGACGTCGTTGATGTCGCGGAAGGCGATCACGCCCGGCAGCTTGTGGCCCGGCACCGGGATGATGAAGGGATTGGAGCCGGTGGCCAGCAGCAGGCGGTCGTACTTCACCGCCACGCCAGACTGCGAATAAACGGTGCGGCGCGGACGGTCGATCTTCACCACCGGATCGCCGGCGTGCAGGGTGATGCCGTTCTTGGCGTACCACTCCCGCGTGTTGAGCATGATGTCGTCGACGGTCTTCTCGCCGGCGAGCACGGGTGACAGCAGGATGCGGTTGTAGTTGCCGTGCGGCTCGGCGCCGAACACGGTGATGTCGTACAGCTCCGGCGCGAGCTTGAGCAGCTCCTCGACGGTGCGCATGCCCGCCATGCCGTTCCCGATGACAACCAGCTTCTGCTTGGTCTCGCTCATTGTGTCCTGTGCCCCTGGCGGGAAACGTCCGGCGGAATCGGCCCTTTGATACGACCCGCCCGTCGACGTCTCCCGCTGGGATGCCCGGTAGTGACCTGTGGTTAGAGGGAGGCGACCAGAACCTGGCCGTTCTCGACGCGGGTGGGCCAGGAGCGCACGGAATTCTCCGGCGCCTCCAGGCACTCGCCCGTCTTCAGATCGAAATGGTGCTTGTAGATCGGCGAGGCCACGACCGTGCGGTCGCCGAGGCTGCCGACGAGGCCGCGCGACAGCACCGCGGCCTCCGAATTCGGATCGTAGTTGGAAATCGCGTAGATGCCGCCTTCGGCACCGAGGCGAAACACAGCCACCTGCTCGCCGTCGACCAGGGCGCAGACCCCGGTGTTGGGCACGATGTCTTCCAGCGCGCAGATCGCGGTCCAGGACTTCACGTTACGATCACCGTCCATAGTCATGTCTCCTTCAGGCCGCCTTCACGACGACCGGAATCCGTTCCAGCTTCGACTGCTTCTTCTCCTCGGGGGTTGCCGGCCGGATCTGGCCGCGCTCCTCGATGAAGACGACGTTGCTGTCGGTCTTGTCGCTGTTGACGAAGTGGCGGAAGCGGGCCCGGGCCTCGGGGCTTTCGACTGCCTTCTTCCACTCGCACTCGTAGGTGTCGACGACGTGCTGCATCTCGGCTTCCAGCTCGGCGGCGAGGCCCAGCTTGTCGTCGATTACCACGCTCTTGAGGTAGTCCAGACCACCCTCGAGGTTCTCGCGCCAGGTGCTGGTGCGCTGCAGCCTGTCGGCGGTGCGCACGTAGAACATCAGGAAGCGGTCGACGTACTTGAGCAGGGTGGCCTTGTCGAGGTCGCTGGCGATCAGCTCGGCGTGGCGCGGCTTCATGCCGCCGTTGCCGCAGACGTAGAGGTTCCAGCCCTTCTCGGTGGCGATGACGCCGACGTCCTTGCCCTGGGCTTCGGCGCACTCGCGGGTGCAGCCGGACACCGCGAACTTGAGCTTGTGCGGTGCACGCAGGCCCTTGTAGCGGTTCTCCAGTTCGATCGCGAGGCCGACAGAGTCATCGACGCCGTAGCGGCACCAAGTGCTGCCGACACAGGACTTCACCGTGCGCAGCGACTTGGCGTAGGCGTGGCCGGTCTCGAAGCCGGCGGTGATCAACTCTTCCCAGATCGAGGGCAGCTGGTCGACGCGCGCACCGAACAGGTCGACGCGCTGGCCGCCGGTGATCTTGGTGTAGAGGCCGTACTTCTTGGCGACCTGGCCGACCGCGATCAGGCCGTCGGCGCTGACTTCACCGCCCGGCATGCGCGGGATCACCGAGTAGGTGCCGTCCTTCTGGATGTTGCCGAGGAAGTAGTCGTTGGAATCCTGCAGCGCAGCGTGCTCCTTCTTCAGCACGAACTCGTTCCAGCAGGAGGCGAACACGCTGGCAGCGACCGGCTTGCAGACGTCGCAGCCCAGGCCATGGCCGTGCTTGTGCAGCAGGTCCTCGAAGGTCTTGATCTTGCCGACGCGCACCAGGTGGTAGATCTCCTGGCGCGAGTAGGGGAAGTGCTCGCAGACATGGTTGTTGACCGCCATGCCCTGCTTCTTCATCTCCGACTTCATCACCTGCGTGGCCAGCGCGACGCAGCCGCCGCAGGAGGTGCCGGCCTTGGTGCAGCTCTTGATCGCGCCGATGGTGGTGGCGCCCTCGCAGACCGCCGCGCAGATCTGGCCCTTGCTGACGTCGTTGCAGGAGCAGATCTGGGCGCTGTCGGGCAGGGCGTCGACGCCGAGGCCGACCTTGGCCTTGCCGTCCGACGCCGGCAGGATCAGGAACTCCGGCGATTCCGGCAGCTCGATCTTGTTCAGCATCATCTGCAGCAGCGTGCCGTATTCCTCGGCGTCGCCGACCAGCACCGAGCCCAGCAGCAGCTTGCCGTCGGCCGAAACCACCAGCTTCTTGTAGACCTGCTTGCGCTCGTCGTTGAACTGGTAGACGCGGCTGCCCGGGGTGCTGCCCATGGCGTCGCCGATGCTGGCGACGTCGACACCCATCAGCTTGAGCTTGGTGCTCATGTCGGCGCCGGTGAATTCACCGACCTGGCCGAGCAGGTGCTTCGCGGCGACGCGGGCCATGTCATAGCCGGGGGCAACCAGGCCGAAGATCTTGCCGCTCCACAGCGCGCATTCGCCGATCGCGTAGACGTCCGGGTCCAGCGTGCGGCAGAAGTTGTCGATGACGATGCCGCCGCGTTCGCCGACGCCGAGCTGGCAGGACTTCGCCAGTTCGTCGCGCGGGCGGATGCCGGCGGAGAACACAATCATGTCGGTGTCGAGGAAGGAGCCGTCCGCGAACTGCATGCGGTGGGTGCCGTTCTCGCCATCGACGATCTCGGTGGTGTTCTTCTGGGTGTGGACGGTGACGCCCAGTTCCTCGATCTTGCGGCGCAGGGTGCGGCCGCCGCCGTCGTCGACCTGCACGGCCATCAGGCGCGGCGCGAACTCGACCACGTGGGTCTGCAGGCCCATGTCACGCAGTGCCTTGGCGCATTCCAGGCCGAGCAGGCCGCCGCCGATGACCACGCCGGTCTTCGATCGGGCGCCGCATTCCTTCATGCCCTCGAGGTCTTCGATGGTGCGGTAGACGAAGATGTCCTTGCGCTCCTTGCCCGGCACCGGCGGCACGAAGGGATAGGAGCCGGTCGCCATGACCAGCTTGTCGTAGCTGAGGGTTTCGCCGGTGGAGACCGTGATGGTCTTCATCGCGCGGTCGATGTGCGAGGCCTTGGCGTTGAGCTTGAGCAGCAGGCCGTCGCGCTCGAAGAAGTTCGGGGCGACCAGGGAGAGATCATCCGCCGACTTGCCGGCGAAGAACTCGGAGAGGTGGACGCGATCGTAGGCGGGACGGGATTCCTCACAGAGCACCGTGACCTCGAGGTCCGGCATGCCCGCTTCGGCCAAGGACTCGAGGAACTTGTGTCCCACCATGCCGTGACCGATCACCACAATCTTTTGCTTCTGACCCATTGCCTGACGCCCTCATTCTCGGTGACTGAAAATGAAGCAATGGGCGTGCCAACTTTAAGTCATTGATTTACCGTGCTTAAAGTCGGCCTGAATCCACTATTGGTGCGGCGCACCACGCCGGGTCGATCCAACGCGGTGCGCCGCCGCACTGCTTTTGCGCGGAGCTCAGCCCACTGCGAGGGCAAGTTTTGCGCTGCCGTGGCCGCGTTCCGCACCGCCTTGGTGCAGGAAACGCAGGATCGCGGCGCAGCACTTGTGGTACTCGGAGTCCTCCGCCAGCTTCAGGCGGTTGCGCGGACGCGGCAGCCTGACGTCGAGGATTTCGCCGATGGTCGCGTCCGGGCCGTTGGTCATCATCACCACACGGTCCGACAGCAGCACCGCCTCGTCGACGTCATGGGTCACCATCACCACGGTGCTCTGGGTGCGGGTCTGGATCTCCATCAGCGAGTCCTGCAGGTTGGCGCGGGTCAGGGCGTCGAGGGCGCCGAAGGGCTCGTCCATGAGCAGGACTTTCGGTTCCATCGCCAGCGCGCGGGCAATGCCGACGCGCTGCTTCATGCCGCCAGACAGTTCATGCGGGCGCTTGTCGCGGGCCGTGCTCAGGCCCACCAGTTCCAGGGCGGCTTCGGTGCGCTCGCGCAGGCGCTCAGTCGATTCGCTGGCGCCGAAGACCTTCTCGACCGCCAGGTGGATGTTGCCGTAGGCGGTCAGCCAGGGCAGCAGGGAATGGTTCTGGAACACCACGGCGCGTTCCGGGCCGGGGCCGGCGACCTCGCGGCCGTTGAGCACCACGCCACCGGTGGTGGGCGCGACCAGGCCGGCGATCAGGTTGAGGACCGTCGACTTGCCGCAGCCGGAGTGGCCGATCAGCGAGACGAACTCGCCCTGGCTGACCTTGAAGTTGACGTTGTCGAGGGCGCGGAAGACGCCGCGGGGGGTGCGGAATTCGACCGAGGTGTGGTCGACCTGCAGATAGGGATTCATGGATGACTCCTTGGAAAAGGGCCGGTGCGGAAACCGGCTCACCGTAGCTGGAGAGGTGAGGAGCGCCGGGGAGCCGGCTTCCGCAGGGCTTTTCATTGGTGGCGGTAGTCGAAGCGCTGGGCCAGCTTGGCCATGCCGGCTTCGAGAGCCAGGCCGACCGAGCCGATGACGATGATCGCGATGATGATGTGGCTCATGTTCATGTTGTTCCACTCATCCCAGACCCAGAAGCCGATACCCACGCCACCGGTAAGCATTTCGCTGGCCACGATCACCAGCCAGGCGATGCCCAGCGCCAGCTTGGCGCCGGTCAGCACGTAGGGCACGGTGGCCGGCAGCAGGATCTTGGTGAAGATCTTCCACTCGGACAGTTGCAGTACCCGCGCCACGTTCATGTAGTCCTGCGGCAACGCGGCGACGCCCATCGCGGTGTTGAGGATCATCGGCCAGATGCTGCAGATGAAGATCACGAAGATCGCCGCCGGATCCGCCGCCTTGAACACCGCCAGGCCGATCGGCAGCCAGGCCAGCGGCGAGACCGGCCGCAGCAGACTGATGACCGGGTTGAAGGCCTTGCTCAGCAGCGAGAAGCGGCCGAGCAGGAAGCCGAGCGGGATGCCCACGAGCGCTGCAAGCCCGAAGCCCATGCCGACACGTCCCAGCGACTGCAGCACGTTCCAGCCGATGCCGACGTCGTTCGGGCCCTTGATGTAGAACGGGTCCGAGAACAACTCGACGGCGGCTGTGAAGGTGGCACGCGGTCCGGGGAGATAGTCGGAAAACGTTGCCACCAGGGCCCAGAGGCCGATCAGCACGGCCATGCCAATGAACGGCGGCAGCGCATTCTTGCCGAAGCCAATGAAGGACTCGGCAATGCGTGACGCCAGCTTCGGTTTGGCAGCCATGCCGGAGACGGGGGCGTTGGCTGCTGCGGGGGCGGCGGTGACGGAACGGGTTTCCACGGTATGGACGATTTGGGTTGCAGCGCTCATGAGGACCTCTCCTGTGTGATGCGCGTTAAGCCTTGATCGCGAAGCCGCTGGCGTAGGCAGCCGCCTTCGAGGGATCGAAGACAGTGCCGTCGAACAGGGTTTCGGTCTTCAGCGGGCTGGAGGGCACGGCGACGCCGACGATCTTGGCGGCCGCGGTATAGAGGTCGATCTGGTTCACCTGCTTGGCGATGCCGAGGTAGTCGACGTCCTGCTTGAGCAGGCCCCAGCGACGGTGCTGGGTGAGGAACCAGGCGCCATGCGACAGATACGGGAAGTTCACTTCGCCGTCGGCGTAGAACTTCATGTAGTCCGGGTCCTGCCAGCTCTTGCCCAGGCCGTCCTCGTACTTGCCCTGCATGCGGCCGAGAATGACCGGCGGCGGCGCGTTGACGTAGGACTTGCCGCCGATGATCTCGGAGACCTTGGCGCGATTGGACATGGTGTCGAGGTACTTCGAGGCTTCCAGCACGGCGCAGATCATCGCCTTGGCGGTGTTCGGGTACTTGGTGACGAACTCCTTGGTGGTGCCCAGCACCTTCTCCGGATGGTTCTTCCAGATGCCCTGCGTGGTGGTGGTGGTGAAGCCGATCTTGTCGAAGATCGCGCGCGCGCCCCAGGGCTCGCCGACGCAGTAGCCGTCCATGTTGCCGACGCGCATGTTCGCCACCATCTGCGGAGGCGGAATGACGATGGTCTTGACGTCCTTCATCGGATCGATGCCGTTGGCCGCCAGCCAGTAGTACAGCCACATGGCATGCGTGCCGGTCGGGAAGGTCTGCGCGAAGGTGTATTCGCGCTTCTTCTGGGCGACCAGCTTCTTCAGCTGCTCGCCGGTGGTGGCGCCTTCTTCCTTGATCTTGTTCGACAGCGTGATGGCCTGGCCGTTGTAGTTCAGGTACATCAGCGCTGCCATGTCCTTCCTCGGACCGCCCATGCTGAGGTGCTCGCCGTAGATCAGGCCGTACAGCACGTGTGCGGCGTCGAGCTGGCCCAGCACCAGCTTGTCGCGCACGGCGGCCCAGCTGGCTTCCTTGGACACGGTGACGTTGAGGCCGTACTTCTTGAAGATGCCCAGTTCCGAGGCCATCACCACGCTGGCGCAGTCGGTCAGCGGGATGAAGCCGATGGTGAGATCGGGCTTCTCGATCGGGCCGATGTCGGCGGCGAAGGCGCTGAGCGGCAGGCCGCCGAGCACACCACCGGCAGTGATGCCGGCGGCTGCGTACAGCGAGTGCTTGAGGAAGTCGCGTCGCGACTGGTCCACGCCGTTGAGCTCGGCCGCGGCTTGTTCAATCAGGTTCATTGCTCTCTCCTTGGATGCGTCGCGATCAGAACTTGTACTCAAGCCAGGCCCAGTACTTGGTGACATCGCCCTTGATCGGCGAGGGCCCGACGATCGGTGCGCTGGTCTCGCCGGAGTAGTCGGCGTACTTCACACCGAAGCTGAGCTGGTCGGTGATCGGGCGTGTGGCCTGCAGGTTGATCTCGCTGCCGTAGTCGCCGCTGCCCTCGTCGGCGCTGTAGTCGCTCCAGCGCGCCATCAGCGCAACCTTCTCGACCGTGCCACCGACGCTGACGTAGAACTCCTGGATGCCATTGCCCGGCGTGACCAGGAACATGTCGGCCCAGCCCTGGAAGGCATGCAGCGTCGCCAGCGGTGTCTGGAACGCATAGAGGCCGTCGTTGCTGCCCAGCACTTCGTAGCCGACCTTCAGGTTGGCCTTCTTGTACATGCCGCCCAGCTCGGCCAGCCAGTAGTCGGCGTCGACCACATCGGTCGAGTCCTGGTAGTCGGTCTGCTGTGCGTACTCCGCCTGGTAGCTGAGCGAGAAGTCACCCGACAGCGGCACGGTGCCGGTGGCGCGCAGGCCGATGGTCTGGCTGTCCGCCGGTGCGGCCGGCGCGGTGTTGGCTTCCCAGTCCAGCAGGTAGCCGTAGGCGCTGACGCTCAGTGCCTTCGAATGCGCGTAGGCGAGGTGGATCAGCTGTGCCTCGATGTCGCGGTTGACGTTGGCCGTGCGGCCCGGGACCGTGAAGAAGCGGAACGAGTTGACGTTGGTCAGGTAGGCGTAGTCGAAGGTGGTCTTCGGCAGGAAGGTGTTGGTCACCAGGTAGCCGTCATAGGTCTGCTCGCGCTGGCGCCAGCCGACGTTGCCGATGTGGCGATCATTGTCGAACTTGATGCGCTGGCGACCGACCTTGACGGTGGTCTTGGCCGGGCCGGCGTAGCGGATCCAGGCCTGGTTCAGTTCGCTGCCCTCGGGGTCGGCGACCACCGGATACTTGGCGATGTCCGGCTTGCTGCCGTTCTCGGTGCTCTGGAAGTCGTCGTCGCCGATCGCGGTGACGTTCTCGAACTCCAGCTGTGCATCGATGCCGTTCCACTTGCCGGTGGTATAGCCGAGACGGCTGCGGATGGTGAGGGCGCTGGCCTTCTCGGTGAGCGTCGCCGGCAGTTCCTGGTCGACGTTCTCGTAGCGCAGACGCATGTCGAGGTTCGGCGTGCCGCCGGAGACCGCATACGGCAGATTTTCCAGCGGATCAGCCTGTGCGATCAGCGGTGCCGTCATCGATGCAATCGCGCTGGCCATCAACGTGCTCTTGAAAAGAAACTCCCTGCTGTAACGCTTCATTGTTTGGTCCTCTGTGACCCTGGTCATCTGCGACCGGAAATAAACCGCAAAATAAAAAAGGCGCCTGCGTGGTCTCCCACACAGGCGCCATTGCCCGAACTGCTCGTAGTTGATGTCTCGACCTACCCGCCCTTGGGTTGGCGCCTTGCGACGCCGCCGTGACACATCTGTATTAAAGCAACCAGCGTGCCAACTCAGGACTCAGGGAATTTTTTGATACGTGCACGCGAAACGCGCACGGCACCGCTCAAGCGGCGAGGATCTGCCTCGCAACGTCCACCAGCTTGAGGTTGCGGTCCATCGCGGTGCGTTGCAGGCGACGATATGCACCGGCTTCGGCCAGGCCTTCGTTTTCCATCAGGCGGCACTTGGCGAGATCGATCACGCGACGCTCTTCCATGCGCTGGCGCGTGTTTTCGAGATCGCGCTGCAGTTGGCGTGTGCCATTGAAGTGCGCGACCGAGGTTTCCACCAGCGAACGCACCGCAATGGCCGAAAGCTGAGGCACCACATAGAAGCTGACCCCCGCGAGTGCTGCATTGCGGATCATGTCGTGCTCCGCATGCGAGGCAAACATCACCATCGGCTTGGGGGTGTTGCGCGCAATCAGTGCAAGATCTTCAAGGGTATCGCGCGCGGGCGAGTCGGCGGAGATGATGATCGCGTCGGGCTGCAGTTCCTCGGCATGCCGGTAGATATCCGCGGTGCCGGAGATGAAGCCCAGCACCTCGAAGCCGGCATCGATCAGCATCTGCTCCAGCGCAGCCGCCTGCTCGGGTCGGGTGTCGACGACCAGGACTTTCATTGCGTGGGTTTCAGCAGTTGGCATCGTTGATCAGGCAGGCACAAAAAAGGCGCATGGCGCGGGTTCATTTCGAACATCGCCATGCGCCTTTGATGTAGCAAGGACTAGGCCGGCTGCGGCAGGCCCGCAGCGTCATCGGCCTGCGCTGCGCGAGTGGCCAGTGCTTCCTGGTAGAGCTTCTCTTCCTGCGACTTGTGCGAGGCGCTGAAGCGCACTGCGATGGCGCAGACCGCCGACAGGGTGACGAAGATGCCGAGGATGTAGAGGGTCTGCTGAGTGTCGCCGACGCCCTTCATCAGGAAGCCCGCCGCCACCGCGCCGACGTTGCCGCCCGCGCCGATGATGCCGGCAACGCCGCCGAGCGCCTTGCGGTCGATGAACGGAACCAGTGCGTAGGTCGCGCCGCAGGCCATGTGGGTGCAGAGGCCGAAGAACAGCATGGCAATGATGGCGATGCCGACGGTCTGCATCTGCGAGAACCACAGCAGGCCGATGCCTTCGCCGACCATCAGGGCAAAAAGCAGCAGCGTGCGGCCGTCGAGACCGCGGGTCTTGGCCATCTTGTCGGAGATGATGCCGCCGAGCGCACGGGCAAACAGCGCGAGCAGGCCGAAGCTGCCAGCGGCAAGGCCGGCCATCTTCAGGTCCAGCTTGAACTGGTCGACGTAGTACAGCGCAGCGATGTTGTGGATGAAGATCTCAACGCCGAAGCAGGCGCCATAGGTCACGAACAGCAGCCACACGCGGTAGTTGGCGCAGGCCTGCTTGAAGCTGGCCCAGCCGCCGCCCTTGCCGCCGCTCATCTCAATGCCCTTGGCGCGCAGTTCCTGGAAGTTGCCTTCCGGGCAGTCCTGCGTGTAGCGCCAGTACAGCACCGCCATGATCAGCATCATCACGCCGGGCACGAACATCGCGATGCGCCAGCCCAGCGCCTGCTCGACGCCGAAGCTGATGATCGCCGCCAGGATCAGCGGCATCAGCGTCTGGGTGACGCCGCCGCCGGAGTTGCCCCAGCCGGCCGCCGCGGCGTTTGCCGTGCCGACGACGTTGGGCGCGAACATTACCGAGGTGTGGTACTGGGTGATGACGAAGCTCGCACCGATCGCGCCGATGGCGAGACGGAAGAACAGGAAGGCCTCATAGCTCTTGGCGAAGGCGATGCCGATCACCGGGATCGCGCCGACCAGCAGCAGGCCGGTATAGGCCTTGCGCGGGCCGAACTTGTCGCAGAGCGGGCCGATGATCAGGCGGATCAGGATCGTCACCGCGACCGCGGCGATATTGATGTTGGCGATCTGGTCCTTGGTCAGGCCGAACTCGCCCTTGATCACCGGCATCAGCGGGGCGACCGCGAACCAGGCGAAGAAGCAGACGAAGAAGGCCATCCAGGTGAGGTGGAAGGCGCGCATGTGCGGTGCGCTGAAACTGAACAGATCGATGCGTGTTGCCTTGTTGGAAGCGGACATCTTCGGGCTCGGTGGTCTAGTAGTGCCCCATCTCGAAGCAATGGCCGTGCCAACTGTGAATGATGCCTCGCGATATCTGAAAAAATCGTTTATTAACAAATAATTGGTGGCGGATCTTGAACGCTTGCACCGCGCGTTTTGGGGTGTTTTGACGCACCCGGCAGGTGCGTGCCGCACCAGCGCGGGGGGCTGTC
>DATILC010000065.1:0-33293 GCA_035476855.1 Solimonas sp.
GCCCGCAGGGCCGGGAGAGGGCGCTGTGAAGCTTGCAGCTATTACAGAAACCCTCTCCTCGGCAACTGCTCCCTGCGTTGCCCTACCTCGGGCATCCATGCCCTCGCCCAACCCCTCTCCCGTCCCACGGGGATTTCCTGCGGTCACAAGCGGGAGAGGGGAGATATTCGCAAAGGACTTCTGACTCATGAGCCTCGCCGATCGCTACGGCCCTTGGGCGCTGATCACCGGCGCCTCCGAAGGCACCGGTCGCGCCTTCGCGCGACAGATCGCCGCCGCGGGTGTGCGCTGCATCCTGCTGGCACGCCGCGAGGCGCCGCTGGCGGCGCTGGCCGCGGAGATCCGTGCCGAAAGCGGCGTCGACTGCGTCACCGCGACCGTCGACCTGTCCGCGCCCGATGCGATGGATCGCATCCTCGCTGCGGTGGGTGCACGTGAAGTCGGCCTGTTCGTCAGCAATGCCGGCGCCGATCCGAACGGCGCGCGCTTCCTCGATCGCGGCATCGATGCCTGGCTGGAGCTGACCCAGCGCAATGTCCTGACGATGATGCGCTGCTGCCACCACTTCGGCGGCGCCATGCGCGCCCGCGGCCGCGGTGGCCTGCTGCTGGTGAACTCCGGCGCCTGCTATGGCGGCGCCAGCTTCATGGGTCCGTACTCGGCGGGCAAGGCCTTTACCTTGTGCTTCGGCGAAGCGCTGTGGGCTGAGCTGCGCCCGCATGGCGTCGATGTGCTGAACCTGGTGCTGGGCCAGACCGACACGCCGGCCTTCCGCCAGCTGCTCGCCGACAAGGGCTTGCCAGTGCCCGCGAACATCGCCTCGCCCGACGAGGTGGCGAAGCTCGGCCTGGAGCGCCTGCCGCAAGGCCCGGTGCACAACTGGGGCCTGCCGGACGATGTCGCCGGCTATGCCCCCAGCTCCGCCGCCACGCGCCGCGAGCGCGTGCTGATGGTCGATCGCATGAGCAAGGCCGTGTTCGGTGGCGAGTAGAGAAGCTCCAATTATGTTGCCGTTCGCCCTGAGCCTGTCGAAGGGTGGACGGCAACTCATTGACCGGCGGTGGGTAAAGTCCGCCCATGCTTCGATCCTTCGACAAGCTCAGGATCAGCACAACGGACTTTTGGAGCGACCATGAACGACAGCGACATCCTGCGTGCCGTGGCCGACCGCCAGGCCATCACCGACCTGATCTACCGCTACTGCCGCGCGGTCGATCGCCTCGATATCCCGCTCGGCCATTCGGTGTGGCACGAGGATGGCCATGCCGACTACGGCGAGACGGTCTATCGCGGCAACGGCCGCGGCGTGATCGACCACATCTGCGCGCAGCACCGCCACACGCTGCACCACTCGCACCAGGTCTCGAACATCCTCATCGAGCTCGACGGCGATCGCGCCGGCAGCGAGTCCTATGTCACCGCGACCTTGCGCATGGGGCGCGGCGACGAGATCCGGCAGATGACCATCTGGGGTCGCTATGTCGACCAGTGGTCGCGGCGCAACGGCCGCTGGGGCCTGGACCGGCGCGTGTCGATCCGCGACTTCGACGAGTTGCGCGAGGTCACGACGGTGTACGAGGACGATACCGGTCGCCGCGGCCGCACCGATCCTTCCTACGCGGTGCTGCGCGGCAGTCCGTGAGTCGCCTCTTCCTCGAACGCTACGGCCCCTGGGCGCTCGTCACCGGCGCCTCGTCGGGCATCGGCGAGCAGTTCGCCCGCGTGCTTGCCGAGCGCGGCTTCCACCTGGTGATTGCGGCACGGCGCCGGGAGCTGCTTGATCAGCTCGCTGCGGAACTGGGCGCAGCCCACGGAGTGCAGGTCGACGTGCTGGAGCTGGACCTCGGCGCCGCGGACTTCATGGATCGGCTGCTGGCGGCCACCGCGGGCAAGGACGTCGGCCTGCTCGTGTCCAACGCCGGCTTCGGCCTCAAGGGCCTGCATCACCTGCAGGACCCTGCGCAGCTCGACCGCATGCTGGACGTCAATGCGCGTGCGCCGACGCTGATCGCCCGGGCCTACGCGCCGCAGCTGATCGAGCGCGGGCGCGGCGGCCTGCTCTTCACCGGATCGCTGGAGGGCTTCGCCAGCTTTCCCTGGTCCGCGGCCTATGCGGCCAGCAAGGCCTACGCGCGGTCGCTGGGCGAGGCGCTGTGGGGCGAACTGAAGCCGCATGGCGTGGACGTGCTGCTGCTGGCGCCCGGCGCCACGGATACGGAAGCGGTGAGCCTGCAGGGTTTCGATCGCACGCAGCTGCGCGGGCTGATGCCGCCACGCGACGTGGTCGAGATGGCTCTTGCGCGGCTGGCAAAGGGCCCGGTGTTCGTGCCGGGCGTGATGAACCGCGCCATGGTCCGCTTCCTCACGCTGCTGCCGCGCCGCTGGGCGATCCTCGTGGCGGGCAAGGGCACGAAGGCGGCGATGGACAAGGCCGCGAGGGTTCGTGAGGCCGCTCCGGGGAACAGGGTTTGACCCCGGCGTAGAGCGCTTTTGAGGCTTGGAGCAGGCTTCAAGCACAAAACATGATCAATTTTAGTCGATAAAATTGATCATGTTTCTCCATCCAGAGGACGTTCCAGCCTGTTTTGGCATTGACGCCGGGGTCGGCAACACGCGGCTTCGAGGCCCGTGAACTCTGAAAAAGTCCGTTCGTGCTGATCCTTCCGGCCGCTACGGCAACACCTGCATTGGCGGCTAAGTGCCAGAAGCGGAAGTACCTGACTGACCGCTTCCGGGCCTACTAAATTGAATACTGCCCGTCCGGCAACGCCAACCAACGAGGGTAGCTTGTTCAAAAAGGAGGCCGACGTGTTTGTGGCCCCTTATGCTCCTGCAGGGCGACGGGGATCAACATCAGACTTGTTCATTCGCCTCTGGCCGACTTCAGATATGGCTCGATATATCGAGCCATGGTCTCGACTACTTCGCGCTGGTAGTCGGGAGTTACGCGGCCGTGTAGCTGCACAGACATCCTCATGCAGGTGATCCCAAGGTCGATGAGCAACACCGGCGTGTCAATGGGCTTGCGTGGCAGGGAAAGCCCGCCGGATTCGAAGAGACGATTCGTCAAATTGCCAAGGCGCAAAACGGTGCGGGACTGTTCCGTGTAGCCCTCTGCAGTCAAACCGCCGCCCAGTATCAACAACTGTGCAACAGGATCCTCGTCGAAGTACTCGACCACCGCCCCCAACAACCCTGCGATCTGGCCCTTCCAACGGACTTCCGGGTGTTCGAGGGCATGAGAGACCACCCGTCGTTCCAATTCATCCAGAGCCCGCCGCGCCAGTTCGCCGATGATCGCCCCTTGACTGGGAAAGAAGTGATAGATGCTCATCCGGCTGAAGCCAAGGCGTTCGGCGAGGGCCGGAATCGAAAACCCACTCAGGCCCTCTTGGGCGAGCAAATCACGCGCCGCTGCCAGCACGGCTTCGGTCCGTGCCTGCCCCCGCTGCTGCAGGGGCGGGCGAATTCCAGGGGTACTCAAGTCATTCATGACACAAGCATAGCTAAATCCGTACAAAAGTACGATTGACATTACCGTACATCTGTACGAATATGGCTCGCAGAGTCCGAATTCGATTCGGCAATGACATCGGTGCAGGTCTGGAGAGAGAAGTGAACCTAAGGCAGATGACCGGCTTAGCCGGCTTGATTGCAGTCGTCGCCATTGCAGGCTGCGGCGACTACGGTGGCCGCAGCAATCCCGCCTCAGGCGGGAACAACGGTGGTAGTGCGGCGGCGCGCAGCATGGAGGAGCACTTCAGCGGCAAGGTTCAGCCGCAGCTCGAATTCTGCCGCACCTGCCACATCCCCGGCGGCGTGGCCGACGTGGAAGACGGGCATGACTTCATGCTTTCCACGAACAAGTCCCAGGACCTGGTCAATCTCAAGGCCAGCTGGGAGCGCCTGGGCAAGAACAACCCCACCTCGCGCATCCTGCTGATGTCCTCGGGGCAGGAGACACCTCATACCGGTGGCGCGCCCTGGCCCGTAGGCAGCGCGCCATACAAGAACATGGAGATCCTGCTGAAGTGCTTTGAGAACGGCTCCGGCTGCGCTGCGCTGCTCGCGGGCGGCGTCGATGCGGGCGCGTTGCTCCCCCTTTTAGGCGAAGGTCATCGCGGCGGACATGCCTGGTCGCGCTACTGCGAGGGCAAGGACGATTCCGCGGCGTTGCCGGTGGATCCGCGTGCGCTCATCCAACCCGGCGTCAACGCGGGCAAAGCGGTGTACTTCAACGCGTACTACAAGAACTGTCATGTCAATGCGGGGCCGGAAGACGCGGAGCCCAAGACCTGCGGCGACTGGCGCAGCCGTATCACCAAAGGGGGAATCCTTGTTAAGGGAAATGGAGCGGTCGGTGCCGGGTTGGCTTTTGCCGGCAACAGTTCCAACGTAGCACCTGGCTTCTACTTCACTGCCGATGCCTACAATCGCATGTGGCTCACCTGGAATAGTGGACTCCTGAAGCGCCCGCCCAACTACGATGAACTTGTGGCGCAGCGCTGGGGCGTGGTCCTGGCCAAGGAGCGCAATCCGTACCCCCTGCCAGGCGAAGATCCAAATGTGTCCAACGGGGGCTCGGGACAATTGCCGACGGCACTGACGCAGATTCGCGATGATGATGGACGTTGGACGGGCAAGATCGCCTTAACCTGCCACGCGTGCCATTCCGGTCGCATCGGAAACGATGATGAGACGGGGATGCCGGGCGCGATCTACGGCACCAGCGGTCTCAGTGATTTGGGCACCATGGCCCGCGATATGCTTCCAACTGGCTACGCATTTGGCGTGATATTTGGCATTTTAAACAATACTCGTGGCACCGGAAATATAACGAACCTGCAGGGCTTTGCGGCGCTCACCCTGCCTACCGATCTGCAAAACCTGCCGCGGTTTTTGGCGTTGCAGACATCAGGATCCACGGCTACTGAAGACTCGCCGGTGTGGTGGAATTACGGGCACCGCTCTTTGAAATTTTACGATGGCGGGCTTCCTGCCGATGCTCAGCGCATCGCGATTACAGCCTTCTATCCTCTCGGGGCGAACAATCCAATTCCCGCCAATTTAGAGGCTGCCAAACGTTTTGTGGAACAGCACGACCAAGACGCTGTGGCTTGGATATTGGATCGTAAGTCGCCGGCTTGGCCGGTGTCGGTGGACACCGCCCTGGCGGAACAGGGCGCAGTGCTGTTCCACTCCAAGGACCTCTTCGCGCTGCCGGCGAATGTCGATCGCGAGCGTCCCAAGGGCGGCAACGGCTCCTGCGCGAGTTGCCACGGCGCCTACTCACCGCGCTTCGTGCATGACCCGAGCTACCTTGAAACCCCGGAACTGGAAGGTATCGCCGCCTATGTCGTGCCGCGTGACTTGATTGGCACCGATCCGCGTCGTGTTGACGGAAACGATGAAACGGCTTCGCGCTACGCCGAAGGCGACTGGTTCGCTTACCCTGAACAGCGCGGCACCGATAACGACTGCGGCGACCAGAACTTGGCCCGAATCCGAGGTGACCGCGAGAACGGTTATATGGCGCCGCCGCTCTACGGCGTCTGGGCCACGGCACCGTACCTTCACAACGGCTCGGTGCCCAACGTGTGGGAGGTACTGAAGTCCACAGACCGCAAGCCGTTCTGGCGTCGCGTGTCTGCCCCGAACGATACCGGGCTGAATGTGGTCATGGGCTTTGATACGAGCTTTGGACGTGCCTTCGACCAGCAGAAGCTGGGCTGGAAATATGACGCGCTGCCCTGCGGTATGGGCGGTGCGCTACCCTATGTGGATTGCAATCCCTCCGATCCGACGAAGAATCCGCTGCTGGATCAGATCCTTTCGGTTATCTATTCCAATGTCGGCCTCGCTTGGAATGTCCCGAATCTGATCACGCTCCCGCAAAGCAACATGCAGATCGAGGAGCGCAAGATTTACAGCACGCGCATTTACAGTCAGGACAATGGCGGCCATACCTTCACTGATGCGCTCACCGACCAGGAGCGCCGCGCGATCATCGAGTATCTGAAAACCTTGTAGCGCAGATGTGATGACGGGGCGTCAATCAATGGCGCCCCGTCTTCTGCTCACAGGCAAAAGTTCGCGATTGTCCGGAATGACCGCTCTGAGGCTGACATTTGAGAGCTCAAGGCTTCCCCATAGGGCTGGTTAGCGACGGCCTCTGAAGTGCCAGTTGGCGGACGCAGCCCGATTTTCTGAACGGCTGCTTTGCGGTCCTGATTCCACACATGGGAACGGCTGCAACGGGCTGAATTGCGGCAGGCGACTACGCCACCCGCCGGGCCGCGATCTATTCGGGTCGGTTTGGCGGAACCTCGCGGTGCTCCGCCCACTTTGTGCGCATAGCCTTTTCTCTTAGCCTGCGCCAACGGGCGCCGCTGCCGCCCCCGCTGCCTGCCGGACTTCGCGGCATCCAGTGCAGACCTTCGGCACCTGGCCCGCAGCCAGCGAGCCGCGCAGCTCGGCCGCGGAGCTGAAGGACGTGGTGTCCTTGATGAAGGGGCAGGGCAGCTCGATGCCGTCGAGCGTGTAGTAGCGCATAAAGTCCCGCTCCAGGTACCGGCATTGCAATGCGGACGGCGCACGAGTGGGTGCCTCGCTAACCCGGACCTTGTGCCGGTAGCTGCGCACGTAGTCCGGCTTGCCCTGCAGCGGCTGCACCACATGCCGGCCGAAGCCCTCGGCCTGCGCCCAGGCCCGGATCGCATCCAGCGGCTGCCCGAAGTCCACCGTGTGCAGCACGATGCGCTGCGCGCCCATCGCCGCGATCAGGCGGTCCACGCCCTTGAGCGCGCGGTGCAGTTTGATGCGGCCGATGGACTCGGACAGTTCCGCATCCAGCGTGTCGATCGAAATGCCGATGGAAGGGAAGACCTCGGCGAACCACTGCGGATCGCGGATCAGGCTGGCATTGGTGATGGTGTAGGGCGTCATGCCACGCTCCCGTACCGCCGCCACCATGTCCCGAAACCGGTTGTGCGCCGTCGGCTCGCCTTCGCCCTGCAGCGAAACGCGGCGCACGTCCGGCGGCAGCCGGTCGAGGATGCCGAGGAACTGCTCCATCGGCATGTGCCGCTGCGGCATGTCGCGCCCGGCGCAGTAGAAGCAGCGGTAGTTGCAGATCGTGGTGATCTCGATCTGGGCGAGGGGCGGCGTGTGCGCTGGCGTCATGGCGGCTGGGCGGTCCCATGTAATGCGCACAAGCCTAGCAGCCTTTCGGACATGGAAAAGGCCGCTGCCGCAGGGCTCCAGTCTATGCACCGCTGTTCTACACCGGCTGCGGCTGGGAGAGCCCGCAAGCCGCTTTAGCTCCCCCCGGCGTGGAGCACATTTGAGCCTTGGAGCCAGCCTCAATAGGGAAACATACTCAACTTTAGTAATTAAAATTGAGTATGTTTCTCGCTTTCAGAGCCGGCTAATGCCGTTTCAGCCCTGACGCCGGGGTCGCAAAAGGAGTCTACGAGGCCTCGACCTCAGGCCATCACGCGCGACAGCCGCGACTGGATGATCTCGCTGGCCTCGCGGACGATGCGCTGGATCAGTTCGGCGCAGGTCGGGATGTCGCGGATCAGGCCTTGCACCTGGCCGGCCCAGATCAGGCCTGCATTCAGATCGCCGCTTTCGAGCAGCACACGGCCATTGGCGCCGCGCACCAGGTGGGCGACGTCCTCGAACTTTGCTTCCGGCCGCTTGAGGATCTCGACGACCTGGTCGGAGACGCTGTTCTTGCCGACGCGGGCGGTGTTCTTCAGCGAGCGGAAGATCAGGTTGGTGCCGCGCTCGTCGTTGTCGACCAGCAGCTGCTTGGCACTCTGGTGGATCGGCGCCTCGACGGTGGCGCAGAAGCGCGTGCCCATGTTGATGCCCTCGGCACCCAGCGCCAGCGCGGCGACCAGGCCGCGACCGTCGCCGAAGCCGCCGGAGGCGATCATCGGGATCTTGACCTTGTCGGCGGCGGCCGGGATCAGCACCAGGCCCGGGATGTCGTCCTCGCCCGGATGGCCGGCGCATTCGAAGCCGTCGATCGAGATCGCGTCCACGCCCATGCGTTCGGCCGACAGCGCGTGGCGCACGGCGGTGCACTTGTGGACGACGATGATGCCGTGGGCCTTGAAGTCCTCGACGTGCTCGCGCGGGTTGTGGCCGGCGGTCTCGACGATCTTGATGCCGCTGTCGATGATCGCCTTGCGGTACTCGGCGTAGGGCGGCGGCGTGACCGAGGGCAGGATCGTCAGGTTCACGCCGAAGGGCTTGTCCGTCATCTTGCGGCAGCGCTCGATCTCGGCGCGCAGCGCATCCGGCGAGGGCTGGGTCAGCGCGGTGACGATGCCGAGGCCGCCGGCATTGGAGACGGCGGCGGCCAGCTCGGCGCGGCCGACCCACATCATGCCGCCCTGCACGATGGGGTAGTCGATGCCGACCAGCTCGGTGAAGCGCGTCGTTAGTTTCATCGGGATTCCGGTCGGGAAGCTGGCGTCGCCGTGGCTCATTTCGGTCCCATCCGGATGGCGCCGTCGAGGCGGATGGTTTCGCCGTTGAGCATCGGGTTGGCGATGATGCCCTGCGCCAGCAGCGCGTATTCCTCGGGCTTGCCGAGGCGGCTGGGGAAGGGCACCTGCTTGCCCAGCGAGTCCTGCACGTCCTGGGACATGCCGGCCATCATCGGCGTCCAGAAGATGCCGGGCGCGATGGTGACGACGCGGATGCCCAGCGGCGCGAGGTCGCGTGCGATCGGCAGGGTCATGCCGACCACGCCGCCCTTGGACGCCGAGTAGGCGGCCTGGCCGACCTGGCCCTCGTAGGCGGCGACGCTGGCGGTGTTGATGATCACGCCGCGCTCTTCGCCGAGCGGCTCGGCCTTCGACAGCCGGGCCGCGAACTGCGCGATCGTGTTGAAGCTGCCGATCAGGTTGACCTCGATCACCTGGCGGAACTTCTGCAGCGAATGCGGTGCGTTCTCGCGGCCGACGGTCTTCATGCCGATGGCGATGCCGGCGCAGTTGACCAGCACGCGAGCGACACCGTGCTGGCTCTCCGCGGCGGCCACGGCTTCAGTCACGCTGGCCTCGTCGGCGACGTTGACCTTGAAGAACGTGCCGCCGACCTTCTTGGCCTGGGCCTGGCCGATCTCCTCGTTCATGTCGAAGATCGCGACGCGCGCGCCCTGTGCCGCCAGCATCTCGGCGGTTGCCGCGCCCAGTCCGGATGCGCCGCCGGTGACGATTGCTGCTACGTCTTTGAGGTTCATGTCTCGTTGCTCTCTAGTGCTGAAATTGTTTACTTGATCCCCTCTCCCGTTTACGGGAGAGGGGTAGGGGAGAGGGCTCTGTAATACCTGCAAGAGTTACAGAATCCCTCTCCCGGCCCTTCGGGCCACCCTCTCCCGCAGGCGGGAGAGGGGACAGAACGATCAGATCAAAGCGACCGCGCTATCACCATGCGCTGGATGTCCGAAGTGCCTTCGTAGATCTGGCAGACGCGGACGTCGCGGTAGATCTTGGCCAGGCCGAACTCCTCGAGGTAGCCGTAGCCGCCCAGTGTCTGGATCGCGCCCGAGCACACGGCCTCGGCGGTTTCGGTGGCGACCAGCTTGGCCATCGAGGCCTCGGTGAGGCAGGGCGCGCCGGAGTCCTTGATGCAGGCGGCGTGCAGCACCAGCTGGCGTGCGGCCTCCAGCTTGGCGGCGAGATCGGCGAGGCGGAAGCCGACGGCCTGGTGTTCGATGATGGCCTTGCCCATCGAGCGGCGGTCCTTTGCATAGCCCGAGGCGATCTGCAGCGCGGCGCGTGCCATGCCGATCGCCTGTGCGGCGATGCCGATGCGGCCGGCCTCGAGGTTGGCCAGGGCAATGCGATAGCCCTGGCCCTCGGCGCCGAGACGCAGCGAGTCCTCGATGCGGAGGTCGTCGTAGCGCAGGCTGCAGGTGTCCGAGGCCCACTGGCCGAGCTTGTGCTCGACCTTCTCGACGACATAGCCCTTGCGGTCGGTCGGCACCAGGAAGGCGGAGATGCCCTTCTTGCCGGCGGCCGGGTCGGTGACGGCGAAGGTGATGGCGAGCCCGCCGATGCGGCCGGAGCTGATGAACTGCTTGCTGCCGTTGATGACGTAGCCGCCGTCGACGCGCGTCGCGCGCGTGCGCAGCGCCGAGGCATCGGAGCCGGCATCGGCCTCGGTCAGCGCGAAGGCGCCGATCATGCGGCCGCCGATCAGCTCGGGCAGGAAGCGCTGCTGCTGTTCGGCGCTGCCGTCCTTCAGCAGGGCCGACACGACGAGGCTGTTCTGGATCGACAGGATCGTCGACAGGGCGCCGTCGGCGGCGGCGATCTCCATCAGCGACAGCGCGTAGGAGACGTAGTCGGCACCGGCGCCGCCATGCTCCTCCGGCGCGGTCATGCCCATCAGGCCGAGGGCGGCCAGTTCCTGGAACAGCTCGGCCGGGTAGGCGCCGGCCTTCTCGAACTCGGTGGCGCGGGGACGGATTCGTTCCTGCGCGAAGTCGCGCACGGTGTCGGCAATGGCCTGCTGGGTCTCGGAAAGAAGCATCGGGGTCTCGGGGGACTCAGGCGGCGCGCGCCTGCGGGGACCGGATGGTAGCGAAGGCCTCCAGCAGTTTCCCCACCCTCGACCGGTAGGCCGCCACGGATGCCTCCTTGACCGGGCCGTAGCCGGCGATCTCGAAGGCGGCATGGGCGATTTCGGTCGCGGCGGCGAGGTTGTCCGGGTCCAGGCGGCCGGTGAGGTCGGTGACCAGGCTGCGGTAGTCCTCGATCAGGCGCCGTTCCATGCGGCGCTCGGCGCTGTAGCCGATCGGATCGAAGGGGGTGCCGCGCAGGACCCTGAGCCTTGCCAGCAGCTTGAACGCCGACATCATCCAGCCGCCGAGGCGCCATTTCTTCGGCTGACCCGAGGCGTCGTAGCCGGGCAGCATCATCGGGGCGAGGTTGAAGCTCATCTTGAAGTCGCCCGAGAACTGCTCGCGCAGGCGCTGCAGGAACTTCGGATCGGTATAGAGCCGGGCGACCTCGTACTCGTCCTTGTAGGCCATCAGCCGCGCCAGCGTCAGGGCGACCTCGCGGACGTAGCGCTCGCCATCCGGCAGGCGCAGCGTGGCGACGCGCTGGCGGATATCGGCGACGAAGCCGCGATAGCGTTCGGCGTAGGCGGCGTTCTGGTAGGAGGTCAGCAGGCGCGTGCGGCTGGCCAGCACATCATCGACCGTGGCCAGCGGCACCAGGTCCTTCGGCGTGCCCAGCTCGCGGGTCAGCGCTTCCGGGTCATGCGCCGCGAGGCGACCCAGCGCGAAGGTGCGCAGGTTGCCGTCGACGAAGGTGCCGTTGAGGCGGATCGCCTGCTGGATCGACTCGATCGACACCGGCAGCAGTCCGCGCTGCGCGGCGTAGCCGAGCATCAGCACATTGGTGCCGATGCTGTCGCCGGTCAGTTCGGTGGCCAGGCGGCTGCCCGGCATCTCGAACAGCGGCGCGCCATCGAGCGCTTCGACGACGGCCTTGCGCATGCGCTCTTCGCCGAGGTCGAGGTGCTTGTTGTTCTGGAAGTCGCCGGTGGGGGCGACGTCGGTGTTGAGGATCGCGGCGGTGTGTCCCGGCCGCACGGTCTTCAGCACGGTGGCGCCGGAGCCGACGATCATGTCGCAGGCCAGCAGCAGGTCGGTCATGCCTTCGCCGAGGCGCGAGCTATGGATGCTGTCCGGGTCGCGGCCGATGCGGATGTGGCTGGTGACCGAGCCACCCTTCTGGGCCATGCCGGTCATGTCGAGAATCGTGCAGCCCTTGCCGTCGATGTGCGCGGCCATGCCCAGCAGCGCGCCGATGGTCAGCACGCCGGTGCCGCCGATGCCGGCGACGAGGATGTTGCAGGTCTGCTCGCCGAGCGCGGCGGTGGCCGGCTGCGGCAGGGCATCGATCAGTTGCTGCAGGCGCTGCGGATCGCCAGAGGCATTCACCGCGATCTTCGCGCCGGTGACGGTGACGAAGGAGGGGCAGAAGCCCTTCACGCAGCTGTAGTCCTTGTTGCAGGTGGACTGGTCGATCTTGCGCTTGCGGCCGAACTCGGTTTCCAGCGGCAGGATGCTGATGCAGTTGGATTGCACCGAGCAGTCGCCGCAGCCTTCGCAGACGTCCGGGTTGATGAACAGGCGCTGGTCCGGATCGGCCATCAGGCCGCGCTTGCGACGGCGGCGTTTCTCGGTGGCGCAGGTCTGTTCGTAGACGATGCCGGAGACACCCTTGAGCTCGCGCAATGCGCGCTGCAGCGCATCGAGTTCGTCGCGGTGATGCAGCGTGGTGTTGGGCGGCAGCTTGAGGTCGGCGAACTGCTCCGGGTTGTCGGAGACTAGGCGCACGGGGCGCACGCCCTCCGACAGCAGCTGGTTGACCATGTCCAGCGGCGTGATCTGCTGCTCCACCGGCTGGCCGCCGGTCATCGCGACGGCGTCGTTGTACAGCACCTTGTAGGTGATGTTGGCCTTGGCGGCGACCGCGGCGCGGATCGCGAGGATGCCGGAGTGCGAGTAGGTGCCGTCGCCCATGTTCTGGAACACGTGCGGCGTGTCGACGAACTGGCCGACGCCGACCCAGGGCGAACCCTCATGGCCCATGGGCACGAACTGCATGGTGTTGCGGTCCATCACCACCGCTGCGAGGCCGTGGCAGCCGATGCCGCCGAGGGCCAGCGAGCCGTCGGGAATCTTGGTGCTGGTGTTGTGCGGGCAGCCGGAGCAGAAGTAGGCCGGGCGGTTGTTGCCGCTGCCGACCGTGAGCGCGCGGTCCTCGTAGCCCTGCAGCAGGCTGGAGCGCGCGTCTAGCTGCTCGTCGCGGATGCCGATCTGGTCCAGCAGCGTGCGGATCGCGGCGCGTACCTGCGCGGCGCGCAACTCGCCGGTGGCGGACAGCAGCGGTGCGCCCTTCAGGTCCTGCTTGCCGGCCAGGGCCGGGCGGCGATCGGCGCGCATCGAGTAGAGATGGCGCGCGATCTGTTCTTCCATCACCGGGCGCTTCTCTTCGACCACCAGCAGGGCGGTGCTGCCCTCGGCGAATTCGCTGAGGCGCTGCGGGTCCATCGGCCAGATCAGCGCCGGCTTGTAGACGCGGATGCCGAGGCGGCGACAGGCCTCGTCGTCGAGGCCGAGATCGGCCAGTGCCTGGCGCACGTCGAGGTAAGCCTTGCCGGCGCTGACGATCGCCAGGCTGCGGCGCTCGCCGTCGATCGTCACGCGGTCCAGGCCGTTGGCGCGGGCGAAGGCGGTGGCGGCGGGCAGGCGCTTGTTGACGATCCAGTCTTCCTCGACCAGCGCCGGCTGGTTCTGCCGCAGGTTGAGGCCG
Source organism: Solimonas sp. (assembly GCA_035476855.1). Classification (GTDB taxonomy): domain Bacteria; phylum Pseudomonadota; class Gammaproteobacteria; order Nevskiales; family Nevskiaceae; genus Solimonas_A. Next base: position 13,353 of record DATILC010000065.1, read on the forward strand.
CCGGGCGGCAGCAGGATGTCGGTCGGCGTCGTCCAGGGGCGATAGGGATCGGGCAGCTCGACCGAGGCGGAGAGGTCGAGCGTGTCGGTGATGCACTTGAGTGAGACGTAGCAGCCGCTGTAGCGCGACATCGCGATGCCGGCGAGGCCGAGCTCGATGATCTCGCCGATCGTCGCGGGATACAGGATCGGCAGGAAGGCCGCGATCAGCGTGTGCTCGGACTGGTGCGCGCTGTCGGAGGACTTGCCGCCGTGGTCGTCGCCGGCGATGGCGAGGAAGCCGCCCAGTGCCGCGGCGCCCTCGAGGTTGGCGAGCTTGAGCGACTCGCAGGCGCGATCGACGCCGATGCCCTTGCCGTACCAGAGGCCGAAGACGCCGTCGACGGCGGACTTGCCGAACCACTTGAGCTGCTGCGTGCCGCGGATCGCGCTGACCGCGAGTTCCTCGTTGAGGCCTGGCTGGAAGCGGATGTTGTGCTGGTCGAGCAGCTTCTGCGCGCCCCACAGGGCGGAGTCATAGACGCCCAGCGGCGAGCCGCGGTAGCCGGAGATGTAGCCGGCGGTCTTCAGGCCTGCGGCGCGATCGCGGCGTGCCTGGTCCAGCGGCAGGCGCACCAGCGCCTGGTTCGAGGACATGAACACCCGGCCGCTGGGCTGGACGTATTTGTCGTCGAGGGTGGTGACGGACTTGGTCATGGGCGCGGCTTTTACTCCCTCTCCCCGCGCAAGCGGGGAGAGGGTTGGGGTGAGGGGCGCTTGCCGAATTGAGCGAGTGCCGATTGCGTGTGGTGCTGGCCGACTGCGTCGGCGCCCCTCACCCCCACCCTCTCCCCATTGCATGGGGAGAGGGAGTCAGAGGGCGTGGTGACGGACTTCATCGGCGCGTCGGTTCCCGCGTCAGGTTCGCCAGCGGGAAGTCGCACTTGCCCTCGATGGTCTGCTGGATCTCGATCAGGTTGCCCTCCGGATCGCGGCCGTAGATCGTCTTGACGTGGCCGACGTCGATCGGGCCGGGCTCGGTGAAGCGCATGCCGAGGTCACGCAGGCGGACGAATTCCTGCTCGATCTCGGTGACGTCGACACAGAAGTGGGTGTAGCCCTTGTCGTAGGGCTGCTTCGGCTCGGACGAGGAGGGCGCCGGCCGCTGGTATTCGAACAGCTCCATGTAGCAGCTGCCGCAGCGCAGCATCGCGCCCTTGGACGCCGAGTTCGGCACGTCGACGATGCGATCGATGAACTCGCTGTTTTCCCAGGCGAAGGGTTCGCCGACTAGCTCGAAGCCGAAGGCATCCCTGTAGAAGCGGATCATCCGGTCGAGGTCGTGGACGTGGACCGCGACGTGGTGTATGCCCCTGATCATCCTGCCGTTCTCCTGGCTGTCTCGCGTGTGCGCGTGGCTAGGGGAGGAGTTTATCCAGCCGTCCTTCGCGCGATCCGGCTGCAGCCACGGCAGGCAAGTGGCACTGCGGTTGCGGTCATCCAGAAAGATTTTTTTGCCACGGATTTACACGGATGAACACGGATAAGGCCAAAGCATCACGATTCGTCCTCGAACATCCGATGGGTCCCGTAAGGTCTTCGGATATGAGCTTCTGAAAATCCGTGTAAATCCGTGTTCATCCGTGGCTAATTGCTTTTTCTCGGACGAAACGATCCAGCAGCCGCCCGAAATCCTCGGTCTGCCAGAGGTGCAGGACCAGGCTCAGCATGTGCAGCTGCACGCGGGCGGTTTCGTTGTCGCTGAAGCGCGGGTCGTGGCGGTCGCGGATCGTGGACAGGTCGGGGAACTGGGCCAGCACCAGGGCAGGGGCGTCCATCAGCCAGGCCAGGCCCATCAGGGCGACGAACAGCAGCAGCTGGAACTTCAGTTCCTCCGGCTCCAGCACCGGGCCGCCACTGCGCTGGAATTCACGGTTGAACAGTGCCAGCAGGCCCGCCAGGTCGTGGTCCCAGAGTTCGATCTCTGCCGCGCTCAGCCCACCCCACAGCGCCAGGGGGATGCTCATCTGGCCGACACGGCCCCAGTCCATCAGGCCGCATTCGAGCTCGCCCCGGGCATTGCGCCAGAACCAGGCGTTGTCGACGTTGGCGTTCCAGTGGCACAGGGCGATGAAGTCGGGGTGACTGTGCAGGTAGCGGCGGATCGCCGTCTCCTGCGCGAGGTAGCGCGGGATGTCCCGCGCAAGCTGCGCGATGAAGTTGGGATCGGCAATGTGCGGTGGCAGCAGTTGCGGATACTGCGCAGCGAAGCCGGCGTACTTGTCGACCCGCCGCTGCAGTTGCTGTTCGCTGTAGCGGATGCGGTCGCTGGCAATGGCCGCTTCGGCATCGAACGGGAACTGCCGTGCCACATCGCCCAGGCCGCCGGCCTTGTGCGTGCCGGCCAGCCGCGCCTGCGCCCGGATCAGCGCCTGATAGTGCTCCAGCGGTGCGGGCATCTGGTCATCCAGGCACTTGCCGTACGGCGGCTCGATGCCGTCGCGGCCGTAGCCGATGCGCTGGGTGATCAGCAGGCCGCTGCCCGAGGCCTGGTGGTAGTCGGCGAACGCACAGGTCGGCACGGCGATGGGGAAGCCGGGGGTGCGCGACAGCAGTGCCAGCCGCACCTCGGCCTCCAGCTGGTTTTTTGCCCGGTCGCGGATCGCATCGTCGAAGTCGCGTGAGAACTTCACGAACAGGTCTGCATGCAGCCCCGGTGCCGGTTTCTCGTAGGCCACCGACAGGAACAGCTTGCGGCCGGTGCTGCCGCCGGGGCAGTCCTCGAACTGCGTGATGCGAATCACCCGGTTGTCCCTGCCCAGCGCGCCGCTGGCGCGGAAAGCTTCGGTCAGGAAGGCCTCGCCGCCGGCACGCAGGGCAGCAGCATGCGCAGGAATCTCCAGTCCCAGGCTGTCGCCCGGGACCCACTCGTCGCCAACCATGGCCACTCCAGGGAATTTTTCCGACTGTAGCCTGCCGCGAGCGCCCCGAATTTGTCTGTGCCGGCAGTAGCCGCGGCAGGCAAGTTGGCTTGCACGCAGGGTCATCCGGCGGCTTGGGGGTGGCCGGCATAATCCTGAAAGGCAGTACCGACAAGGCAAGCCCGAGGAGAATCAAGACGATGAGCAAGACCCTGTTCGCCGGTGCGAAGGTCTGGGACGCCAGTGGCGCCGCCCCCTTCGAAGGGGACGTGCTGGTCGAGGGCAACCGCGTGCGTGCGGTGTCGCGCGGCCGCGGCCAGATTCCGACGGCCGACTGCCAGGTCATCGATGCCCGCGGCATGTTCCTGATGCCCGGCATGACCGAGGGCCATGCCCATCTGTCCTTCGAGGCGGTGACTTCCACCGAGGACCTCATCACGCCCTCGCCGGAAGCGCACACGCTGCTGACGGCGCGCGTGGCCAAGGTGCTGCTCGATCACGGCTTCACCAGCGCCTGGGGCGCCTCCGAGGCCAAGCTGCGCCTCGGCGTCGCGGTGCGCGATGCGGTCAATGCCGGCCTGCTGCCGGGGCCGCGCATCCGTGCCGGTTCGCTGGAGATTTCCGTGACCGGCGCGATGGGCGACGAGAGCCGTCAGCACAATCCGCGACAGGGTCCGTCGATCATCGTCGACGGCCCCGAGGAGATGCGCAAGGCGGTGCGCCTGTGCTGCCGCGAGGGTTGCGACAACATCAAGCTCGATGTCTCCGGCGATCCGTTCTACCCGAGCACGCCGGCGCACACCACGCCGATGGCCTACGAGGAAATCCTCATGGCGGTGGAGACGGCGCATGCCTACGGCCGCCGCGTCAACGCCCACACGCGCTCGATCGGCGGCAGCAAGGCCTGCCTGCGCGCCGGCGTCGACATGCTCTATCACTGCGAATTCTCCGACGCCGAACTGCTCGACCTGTTCGAGGAGGCGAAGGATCGCGTATTCGTGGCGCCGACGGTGAGCCTGTTCCATACCATCGTCAGCAACGAAGCCGCGCCCAATGGCCTGAGCGCCGAGATCGGCGGCTACATGGGCATTCCGGGCCTGGTCGAGGCCTCGGTGAAGACGCATACCGAGCTGCGCAAGCGCGGCATCCGTCACCTGATCGGTGGCGACTACGGTTTTGCCTGGAGCCGCAACGGCACCAACGCCCGCGATATCGGCTTCTTCGTCAAGTACTACGGCTACAGCCCGGCCGAAGCGTTGCGCTGCGCCACGGCCCATGGCGGTGCGGCGATGACGATCGACAACGGCGACAAGCTGGGCGAGATCAAGGAAGGTTTCCTCGCCGACCTGCTGCTGGTCGATGGCGATCCGCTGGCCGACCTGAACGTACTGCTGAATCCCGATCGCCTCGTGGTGATCATGAAGGATGGGCAGATCCACAAGAACTGCAGCGGCGCCCTTGAGCGGCGCGCTGCGGCCTAGGCTGGGCAAAAGCCTTATTTGCCACGGATTACACGGATGAACGCGGATATACACGGATCAAGACGAAGCGCTTTTAAATCCGTGTTCATCCGTGTAATCCGTGGCTAAAAGTTTTGTTTTTTTGAGGACACCATGAACGACCAAGCCACGATCAAGCTCGCCGACCTGAAGAAGGGCGATGCACGCTGCCCCGGCGCCCCGAGTACGCAGGACATCATTGCCGCCGACAAGGTCGGTGCCCCAGGCTGGGTGCGCTCGGAGTCCTACCAGTTCCTCGGCGACGAGGACATCTCGAAGGATCGCTACATCGACCCGGCGTTCGCGAAGCTCGAACTCGATACGCTGTGGAAGAAGACTTGGCAGTTCGCCTGCCGCGAGGAGCACATCCCCAACGTCGGCGACTATCACGTCTACGACCTTGCGCATTACTCCTTCATCATCACCCGCGTTGCCGAGAACGAGATTCGCGCCTACTACAACGCCTGCCTGCACCGCGGCACCAAGCTGCGCGCCTCGGGCACCGAGGGCAGCGCCGAGGAGTTCAAGTGCAGCTTCCACGGCTGGAGCTGGAACCTCGACGGCACGCACAAGGAAACCGTCTGCCACTGGGATTTCCCGCACGTCGATCCGAAGAAGTTCACTCTGCCGCAGGCGCGCGTCGAGCGGCTCGGCGGCTTCGTGTTTATCAACATGGACCTGACTGCGCCGACGCTGGCCGAGTATCTCGGCCCCGAAGCGCTGTCGCACATCACCGCCTGGAACCTGCAGGACCGCTACGTCTACCTGCACGTGACCAAGCGTCTGCCCTGCAACTGGAAGCTGGCGATCGAGGCCTTCCAGGAGGCCTATCACGTCATCGAGACCCACCCGCAGGTGGCGCCGTCCAACGGCGATGCCAACTCGCAGTACGACGTCTACGGCGAGCACGTCGATCGCTTCATCTCGACGCTGGGCGTGGTCAGCCCGCATCTCTACGGCAAGGTCAGCGAGCAGGACGTCCTCAACCAGTTCGTGCTGGGCGACAGCAGCGCGATGGGCGACACCAAGATGACGCTCAAGGAAGGCGGCACCGCGCGTGCGGAAATGGCGGTGATGTTCCGCGGCATGTTCGAGAAGATGACCAACACGGATCTGTCGAAGGTGTCGGATTCCGAACTGCTGGACTGCTTCTCCTACACGGTGTTCCCCAACACCTTCCTGTTCCCCGGCATTTCGCTGCCGATGGTCTACCGCTTCCGCCCGGACAAGAACGATCACCGCAAGTGCCTCTACGAGGTGCTGTTCCTGCGCCCGGTGCCGATGGACGGCAACCGGCCGATGCCGGCCGAGCCGATCCACCTGCGCGACGAGCAGTCCTTCTGCGAAGCCGCCGGCATGGATCCGGGCTTCGGCGCGATCCTCGACCAGGACACCGACAACGTCGGCCTGCAGCAGGAAGGCCTGGAGGCCAGCGCCAAGGCGGGCATCACCCTGGGCAACTACCAGGAAATCCGCGTGCGGCACTTCGAGAAGACGGTGGAGCGCTATCTCGGCATGAGCAAGAAGGGCTGAGGCGGTGTCGAGGAAGCCCCAGTTGCTCCCCTCTCCCGCTTGCGGGAGAGGGGTTGGGGGAGAGGGTTTCTGTAACGCTCCGGAGCTTCTACAGCGCCCTCTCCCGGCCCTTCGGGCCACCCTCTCCCACAAGTGGGAGAGGGGACAGCCATAGATCTCAGAATGAACATTGAAAGCAACACCGCGGCCACTGCCGCGTTCACCCCGGTCATCAAGCTTGCCGACCTGCCGCCGAACAGCAAGAAGGCGGTCACGGTGGGCAGTACCTGCGTGCTGGTCTGCCACCAGGGCGACAAGCTGTACGCGATCTCGAACATCTGCTCGCACAACGAGAAGCCGCTGGAACGCGGCCGCATGGGCAATGGCTGGATCGCCTGCCCGGTGCACGGGGCGCGCTTCGACCTCGCGACCGGCGCCGCCATGAACCTGCCGGCGAAAAACCCCATCGCCACCTACGAGGTGCGCACCGCAGGTGAATGGATCGAGGTACTGGTGTAAAGTTCGTTAATGAACAACAGTGATGATCCAGAAGGCCTGAGGGCGCAGGTTCGCGCCTGGCTGGAACAGAACGTCCCGCGCGACTGGCGCGCCGCCCTGACCGGCACCGGCCAGGAGGCCTTTGTCCGCGCCCAGCGCGAGTGGTTCGGCCGCATGGTCGAGGCCGGCTATGCCACCCCGCACTGGCCCGCGGGCTGGCCGGGTGGCGGACGTTCGCTGGCCGAGCAGAAGGTCATCTACGAGGAAATCGCGCGCGCCGACGCGCCGCGCCTGATCCTGTTCTTCGTCGCGCTCTACCACTCGGCCTGCACCCTGATGGAATGGGGTACGCCGGAGCAGAAGCAGCAGCACCTGCCGGGCATCCTCAAGGGGCAGATCTGGTGCCAGGGCTTCTCCGAACCCAACGCCGGTTCCGATCTGGCTTCCGTGCGCACCCGCGCCGAGCTGCGCGGTGACCGCTACATCATCAACGGCCAGAAGACCTGGTCGACCTTGGCGCAGTACGCCGACCGCTGCCTGCTGCTGGTACGCAGCGGCAAGTCCGAGCCGCCGCAGGCCGGGCTGACCTACCTGCTGCTGGACATGAAGACCAAGGGCGTCTCGGTACGCCCGATCGCGCAGATCACCGGCGACGACGAGTTCTCCGAAATCTTCTTCGACGATGTCGAGGTGCCGGTGACGGACCGCGTCGGCGAGGAAGGGCAGGGCTGGGCGGTGGCGCAGTCGACGCTGTCCTCCGAGCGCGGCCTGACCCTGGTGGAACTGACCCAGCGCATGCGCTACTCGCTGCCGCGCATCGCGACCGTGATGCGCGAGCGTGGCGTGCTGGACGATGCCGCGCTGCGTCGCGATCTCGGCGGGCTGATCGCCCGCGTCGATGCGTCTTGCGCCCTGGCCGACCGCTACCTGCTGAAGCGCATCTCGGGCGAGGAAGTCGTCGGCGATGCGTCCCTCGTCAAGCTGAACTACGCCCGCACCTTGCGCGAGTTCACCCTGCTGGGCATGCGCATCGGCGGGCTGGAGTCGCAGTACCGCGAAGACTTCTGCCGCGGTGGCAGCCAGGAAACCGGCAACTGGCCGGTGGACTTCATGAACTCCTACAACTGGTCGATTGCCGGCGGCAGCGACGAGATCCAGCGCAACATCGTGGCCGAGCGCATGCTCGGCATGCCGCGCGAGCCCAAGGGCTGGCAGTGGCCGGGAGACCGCGCATGAACCACGCCGTGACCGCGCCGCCGGCGGCAGATCCGCGTGATGCGGAACTGAAGGAATTGCAGGACTCCGCGCGGCAGGTGCTGGTGGCGCAGGGCTTGGCAGCGGAAGAGGGCAAGACCTGGCCGCTGGTACTCGAACTGGGCTGGTTGCTGGTGTCCGTGCCCGAGGAACTCGGTGGACTGGGGCAGGGCCTCGCTGGCGCCTGCGCCTTCCACGCCGAGCTGGGTCGCGGCCTCTGTGCCGCGCCCTATGCCGCTGCGATGCTGGCGGTCGATGCCGTCTGCCAGGGCAAGCTGGCCGACCAGCAGGGCTGGGTGGAGCGGATCACGGCGCAGGAGTACGTCGCCGCGCCGCTGGCGCCCTCGGCGCTGCGCCTCGTGCGCGGCCGGCTCAGCGGCACGGTGACCGCAGTGCCCTCGGCGGATCTGGCCAGCCACGTGCTGATCTCGACGGCAGACGCCGAACGCGTGGCGCTGGTGTCGCTGCGGCAGAAAGGTGTGGAACTGATTGCGCGGTCCACCTGGGATGGCACGCGGCGCCTGTTCGACCTGCGCCTGAGCGAGGTGGAGCTGGACGAGTCGCTGTTGCTCGCCGGCGGCAGTGCGGCACAGGCGCTGACGCGCCGGCTGTCGACGCTGCGCGATCTGGCACTGGCCGCCGACTCCGTGGGCGGGGCCGAAGCCCTGCTCGATCTGACGGTGGAATACCTGAAGACGCGCAAGCAGTTCGGACGCCCGCTGGCCGGCTTCCAAGCCCTCAAGCATCGCTGTGCCGACCTCAAGGCGCTCACCGCCGGCGCGCAGGCGCTGCTGGCCGACACCCTGGCGCGGATCGGCGGGGGTATCGACGATGCCGAGGCCGAGGCGCTGGCGCGGACCGCCAAGCACCTGGCCTGCTCGGTCTATGCGCGCACCGCCGAGGAAAGCCTGCAGCTGCATGGCGGCATCGGCATGACCGCCGAGCACGCCTGCCACCTGTTCCTGAAGCGTGCCCTGCTCAACGAGCATCTGGGCCGCGGCAACCGCGACGCCGTGGCGATCGCCGACCGCTTTCTCACAGGAATCTGATCGTTGTCACTCCCCTCTCCCGCTTGCGGGAGAGGGGTTGGGGGAGAGGGTTTCTGTGACTGTAGCGAGCTTCACAGAACCCTCTCCCGGCCTTCCAGGCCACCCTCTCCCGCAAGCGGGAGAGGCGACAGCACGGTGAGGTGCACGAAATGTCCAATGACTCGCAGAAGCTGCCGGGTGCAGGCGCGGGCCGCCTCATAGAATCAGGACATACGCTCAGCCATCCTGGCCCGGCGGCCGGGTCTATGATGACCCGGCGGCCCTGATTTGCAGAGGTAGTCCGAAATGTCCGCAGACAACGTCAACCCAGCCGCCGCGCAGCTCGACCTGAGCGACCTCGACAAATGGGTCGGCAAGCCGGTCGTCTTTGCGGAACTGTGGGATCCCTGCAATGCCACCGACATCCGCCGCTGGGTCATGGCGATGGACTATGCCAACCCGATTCACTGGGACCAGGAGTTCGCAGGCAAGTCGAAGTTCGGCGGCATCGTCGCGCCGCAGTCCTTCGCCGTGGCGATGGACTATGGCCACGGCTGCCATCCGGCCGGCGTCGGCAAGATTCCCGGCAGCCACCTGATCTTCGGTGGCGAGGAATGGTGGTTCTTCGGCGCGCCGGTGCGCCCGGGCGACAAGCTGTTCCAGAAGCGCCGCTTCGATGGATACGACGTGAAGGACACCAGCTTCGGCGGTCCCACGGTGTTCCAGCGCGGCGACACCGAGCACCGCAACCAGGACGGCGTGCTGGTCGCACGCGAGCGCGCGACCTCGATCCGCTACCTGATCGAGGAAGCCAACAAGCGCAAGGTCTACGGCAAGGAAAAGGCCAGCCCCAAGCGCTGGGACAAGGACGAACTCGCTGAGATCGCCAAGCTGCGCTTCGACTGGATCCTGTCGAACCGCGAGGGCAAGTCGCCGCTGTGGGCCGACGTGAAGGTGGGCGACAAGCTGCCGCGCCGCGTGGTCGGCCCGCACTCCATCGCCACCTTCGTCACTGAGTACCGCGCCTTCCGACAGAACATCTGGGGAACCTGGCGCTGGAACGTGCCCGAAGGCGTGATCGACCCCGCCACGGCGGACGCCGGTTTCGCCAAGGACATGACCTACGACTACAGCGCGCGCAAGGTCGATCCGCGCCAGGGCGATGGCCTGTATCACGGTCCCTCCAGCGGTCACGTGAACCTGGAGAAGGCCACCAACGTCGGCATGGGCGGCATGTATGGCTACGGTGCCTCGATGAACGCCTGGCATGTGGACTATGTTGCCTACTGGGCCGGACACGAGGGTTTCATCTGGCACTCCAAGACGCAGTTCCGCAGCCCGGCCTTCGAGGGTGACATCACCTACATCGACGGCGTGGTGGTGGACAAGCAGGTCAACTCGCCCTACGGCTGCCCCGTCGTTGTTATCGAAGTGAAGATGACGACGCAGACGGGCGAGCAGATCCTCAAGGGCACGGCAGAAGTGCAGCTGCCCTACTGAGGCGCGTCCGATGAGCACCGTCACGCCGTCGCTGTCGATCGTCCGCGGCATTCCGCTGCAGGACGAGCCCGGGCAGGGCGCGCACACGATACCGGCCTACCTGCGCGAGGTGACGCAGCGCTACGGCAGTGCTGAGGCGCTTTGCATGCCGACTGCCGACGGCATGCTGCGCTGGTCATACAACACGCTCTGGGACAAGTCCGTCGAGGTCGCCAAGGCGCTGATCGCCAGTGGCGTCGGCAAGGACAGCCGCGTCGGCATCCTGATGGTCAACCGGCCCGAGTACCTCTCCGCGGTCTTTGGCATCGGCCTGGCGGGTGGCGTGTCGGTGGCGCTGAGCACTTTCTCCACGCCCGCGGAGCTGGAGCAGCTGATCGCCGCTTCCGGCATCACCGTGCTGCTGTTCGATGGCCGCGTGCTGAAGCGCGACTTCGGCGCCGTGCTGGCTGAACTCGAGCCGGCGCTGCTGCAGGCGAAGCCCGGCCAGCTGCAATCGGCGAAGTTCCCCTTCCTCAGGCAGCTGGTGCGGCTGGAATCGGTGACTGGCGGCGATGCTGCCGACCTGCAGGCGCCAGCCTTCGAATCCTGGCAGGCCTTCCTCGCACGGGGTTGCGAGGTGCCCGCTTCGTTGGTCGATGCGCGCGCGGCCAAGGTGGCGCCCGCGGATGCCGGAGGCCTGTTCTTCTCCTCGGGCACCACCAGCGTCCCCAAGGGCATCCTGCATGCGCAGCGCGCCTTCGCGATCCAGTGGTGGCGCTGGCCGCGGGTGATGAGCGTGAAGGGCCCGGCGCGGGCCTGGACCGGCAATGGCTTCTTCTGGTCCGGCAATATCACCATGATCGTCGGCGTGGCGCTGTCCACCGGCGGCACCATCGTGCTGCAGCCCTACTTCGAGCCGGAACTTGCGCTGAAGCTGTGGGAGTCCGAGCGCGTGAACTATCTCTCCGGTCGCCCGCACCAGTGGGCGCGTCTGCAGGAGGCGCCGAGCTGGAGTACGGTCGATCTCGGCAGCCTGTACTACATCACCAATGCCGAGTTGCTGAAGCAGCATCCCACGGTGAAGAGCGATTGGCGCCTGCCGATGACCTTCGGCACCACCGAGACCAACACCGCCGCCACCTCGTACTCGGCCGATACCTCGGTCGAGCAATACGCCGGCAGCGCGGGCGAACCCTTGCCAGGCAATATCCTCAAGATCATCGATCCGCACACCGGAGTGGTCGTGCCGCGCGGGCAGCGCGGCGAGATCTGTCTCAAGGGGCCGACACTGATGCTCGGCTACCTCGGCAAGGCGATCGAGGACACGCTGGACGACGAGGGTTACTACCGCACCGGTGATGGCGGCTATGTCGACGCGGTCGGCCGCCTGTACTGGGAAGGTCGGCTGACCGAGATCATCAAGACCGGCGGTGCCAATGTCTCACCGCTGGAGATCGACGCCGTGCTTGCGCTGTGCCCGGGCGTGAAGCGCGCGCAGACGGTCGGCATGCCGCATGACACCTTGGGTGAGATCGCAGTCGCCTGCATCGTGCCGCACGAGGGTGTGCAGCTGGCCGAGGATGAGATTCGTGCCTTCCTCAAGGAGCGCCTTGCCAGCTTCAAGGTGCCGCGTCGCTTCCTGTTCCTCAATGAGGACGAGGTGGCAGTGACCGGCAACGGCAAGGTCAAGTCGGGAGAGCTGCGCCAGCTGGCCGCGCAGCGGCTGGGTGTGGTGCTGCCGACGCCGGCGGCCGCAGGCTAGGGTCTGACCGCGGCTCAGTGAATCGGGCCGCTGCCCGCAGACAGCTGGCCGCCACCGTGTCCGTTCACCACCGCCTGGATTTCGGCGGCGATGGCCAGCGCGATCTCCTCGGGCGTTTCCGATCCGATATCCAGCCCCGCCGGTGCATGCAGCGGCACCGCCGCGGTGCCGAGCGCCTCGCGCATGCGGGCGGCGCGGCTGCGCGAGCCCAGCGCGCCGAGATAGGCCAGCGGCTGCTCGCGCAGTGCACGCAGGCAATCGAGGTCGCGTTCGAGGTTGTGCGTCATCACCACTACCGCGGTGTGGGCATCGAAGGCGATCCGCTGTGTCAGTTCCTGCGGGCCGCTGCGCAGCAGTGCGACGCCGGCCGGCAGTTCATCGATGGCCGTGTCCTGGCGGTGATCGACCAGGCTCGCCTGCCAGCCCAGTCCGCCCGCGAGTCGTGCCAGGGCAAGGGCGGTGGTGTTGACGCCAACCAGGACCAGTCGCAGCGCCGGCGTCAGCCGCTCGACCAGGACTTCGTAGCGGCCCTGCGGGGTGGCGACGGCTTCCACGCGCGTTGCGGGCAGCGCCTGGCCCGATGCGGCGAAGGTGGGCAGGGCCTCGGCGAGGGTCGCGTCCTGCAGTTCGTCGAGCAGGACGTGGTCGCTCCAGACCATGCGGTGCGGCCGCGGCAGGCAATTGCCGTCCAGGGCAAACACCGTCATCAGCAGTCCTTCTCGGCGTTCCAGCAGCGCCTGCGCGACCACTTCGGCGAAGTTCGTCTCCGGTGCATCGCGCAGCGCCTCGAGCAGGATCTCCATTTCGCCGCCGCAACCCAGTTCCAGCAGGGCGTCGTAGCCGTGCTCGCGGTCATAGCGCAGCAGGCGGGACTGACCGCTGGCGATGACATCGCGAGAGCGCTCGATGATGTCGGCCTCCGGGCAGCCCGCCGAAAGACCGCGCACCACACTGCCGTCGCCAAGCACCAGCATGCGCGCTCCGGCGCGCCGGAACACCGGCCCGCGGGTGCGCAGCAGCGTGGCCAGTGCTGCGCCGCCGGCGAAGCCGCGGGCGGACAGTCCGCGCAGGGCGGAAAGCAGATCGGAGAACTCCTGGGAGGTCATCGGTGCAGGGGCAGGAAAGTATCGCGGGCTGTGCGCTCTGGATTGAGCCGCTGGTCGATTTTAACCAAAGGACAGGCCGACGTTTTCGCAGTCCTGGCCTTCGCGACTTGACCTGTCCTGCAGGCAGTCAGTGCTGACCACGAACTGCCCGTTGTGGCCTGCGGCCTGGCGTGGCCAACTCTCGTCAGAGTACTGACGTCAAATCAGAGTGATAAGGAAGCCAGCATGAGCAGCGCAGCCAGCCCGGTCTACTACGACCCGTACAAGGTCGAAATCACGGCCAATCCCTATCCCGTGTTCCGTCGCCTGCGCGAGGAAGCGCCGCTCTACTACAACGAAGAGCACGATTTCTACGCGGTGAGCCGCTTCGAGGACGTCGAGAAGGGTCTGGCGGACAAGGAAACCTATATCTCCGGGCGCGGTGCCATCGTCGAGATCATCAAGGCCAACGCCGAGTTTCCCCCGGGTGTGCTGATCTTCGAGGATCCGCCGATCCATACCGCGCATCGCGGCCTGCTGGCGCGGCTGTTCACGCCCAAGCGCATGGTGTCGCTGGAAGCCAAGATCCGCGAGTACTGCGTGCAGTGCCTCGATCCGCTGGTGGGCAGGGACGGGTTCGACTTCATTGCCGATCTCGGCGCGCAGATGCCGATACGTGTCATCGGCATGCTGCTCGGCATTCCCGAAGAGGATCACGCCGCGGTGCGCGAGCGCGTCGACGCGACGATGCGCACCGAGGCCGGCAAGCCGATGAACCACAACGTCGGCGAGACCATGGGCTCGGGCTTCGAGGAATACGTCGACTGGCGCATCAAGCATCCGTCGGACGACGTCATGACGGAGCTGCTGAATACCGAGTTCAAGGACGAGACCGGCACGATGCGTCGCGCGACGCGCGACGAGGTCCTGACCCTGGTCAACGTGCTCGCCGGCGCCGGCAACGAAACCACCAATCGCCTGATCGGCTGGACCGGCAAGGTGCTGGCCGAGCATCCGGACCAGCGTCGGCAGATCGTGGCGAACCCCGGGCTGATCCCGCAGGCCATCGAGGAGCTGCTGCGCTTCGAGCCGCCGGCGCCGCATGTCGCGCGCTACATCAATCGCGATGTCGAAGTCCACGGCAGGAAGATCGCCGCCGGCAACGCGATGATGTTCCTGACCGGCTCCGCCAACCGCGACGACCGTCGTTTCGTCAACGGCGATACCTTCGACATCCATCGCCAGGCGCGTCCGCACCTGAGCTTCGGCTACGGCATCCACGCCTGCGTCGGTGCGGTGCTGGCCCGCCTCGAAGGCCGCATCGCGCTGGAGGAAGTACTGAAGCGCTTCCCGGAGTGGGAGGTGGACCTGGAGCGGGCGACGCTGTCGCCGACCTCCACGGTGCGCGGCTGGGAAACCATGCCGGCTTACTTCAAGGGTTCCGGCAGTCGCCCGGCAGCGCCCGCGGCCCAGCCGGAGCCTGTCGCTCCCGCAGTGCCGGCGGTGCCGGTCACCACCTCGGTGGATGGCAGTTGGACCGTCACCGTCAAGGGTCCGACCGGTGCGGAGTCGACCACGCTGGTGCTGGAGAATGTCGGTGGCAAGCTCAGCGGTACGCAGAGCGGCCGTGGCATGAGCTCGCAGATCCTCGACGGAAAGTTCGAGAACGGCAAGATCTTCTGGGTCAACCAGATCACCAAGCCGATGAAGATGAAGATCGAGTTCAGCGGCACGGTGGAAGGCAACAGCATGACCGGCAAGGCCAAGGCCGGCTTCATGGGTTCATTCCCGTTTACCGGGACCAAGGCCTGAGTCGCCCGCCGAGGCGCTGGATGGCGTAGTTTCGGCTCGCGCAGGGCGCCCCCTATACTTGCGGCCATGACTGCCGCCGTGAAACCGAAACCCCGCAACGCCGCGAAGACCAAGGCCGCGATCCTGGCGGCAGCACAGAAGGCCTTCGCGGAACTGGGCTACTCCCAGGCCGGTATCCGCGAGATCGCCGCGATCGCCGGGGTCAGTTCCACCCTGCTGCTGCGCTACTACGGCTCGAAGGCGGCACTGTTCGAGGCGGCGCTGATCGAGGCCATGAAGATGGACGGCCTGCTGGCG
Source organism: Solimonas sp. (assembly GCA_035476855.1). GTDB lineage: Bacteria > Pseudomonadota > Gammaproteobacteria > Nevskiales > Nevskiaceae > Solimonas_A. The sequence goes on from DATILC010000065.1 coordinate 28,478, forward strand.
GGCGACGATGCCCGCAGCGGTTTCGGCGAAACCCTGACCCGGCTGTTCCTGGATCCCGGCGTGGACATCAAGCCGCCGTCGATCATCGCGCTGTCGACCGGGGATGCGGAGGCACGCGACATCGCCACCCGCGTCGTCGAACAGCACGTCGTCGTGCCACTGGGAAAATGGCTGGGCCCGCCGGATGGCTATGCGCGCGCGCTGGGCATCGTGATGATGGCCATGGGTTTCGTGCTGTTCACGCGACAGCTGCCGTTGCTGCCGATGCGCAAGAGCGTCGAGGCCAAGCTCGGCAAGTGGTTCGCGAAAACCGTACAGGCGATGGTCGACAAGCCCTAAGGAAGCTCCGAAAAAGTCCGTTCGTGCTGAGCCTGTCGAAGCACGGGCGGACTTTCCCCACGGTCGGTCAACGAGTTGCCGCTCACCCTTCGACAAGCTCAGGGCGCACGGCAACACAATCAGAGCTTCCCTAGCGTCTCGCGACGTCCACGCCGCCGAACATCGTGTTCATGGCCGGCGATGCCAGAAACTCATGCGGGAAGCCGCGGTCGACACGGCTTGCCGCATCAAGGCGAGCGACCTGGTCGGTGCTGAAGCTCACATCCAATGCGCCCAGATTGTCCTGCAGCTGTGCCAGCGTGCGCGTGCCGAGGATCGGCGAGGTCACCGCGGGATTGAGCAGCGTCCAGGCCAGCGCGGCCTGCGCCGGCGTGCAGCCCAGCTCATCCGAGACAGTCTTGAGTACCTGCGTGATCGCGAGGTTGCGCTCGCTCAGTCGTCCGGTGGCGACATTGATGCTCTTGCGCGAGCCGAACTGCGGCGTCGCTTCCGGTGGTGTCAGGTCGGACTGCTGGTACTTTCCGGAGAGCACGCCACCGGCCAGCGGTGACCAGGGCAGAACGCCCATGCCCATCTCGGCGGCCATGGGGATGAGGTCGCGCTCGACCGTGCGTTCGGTCAGGTTGTAGGGAATCTGCAGCGCGACCAGCGGACTCCAGCCGCGCAACTCGGCAATCGCCTGCATGCGCGAGGCCTGCCAGGCCGGCGAGTCGGACAGGCCGACGTAGAGAACCTTGCCGGCGCGGACCAGGTCATCGAAGGCGCGCAGGATCTCCTCGACCGGCGTGCGGCTGTCCCAGACATGCAGGTACAGCAGGTCGATGTAGTCGCTGCCGAGCCGCCGCAGGCTGTCCTCGACCGAGCGCAGCATGTTCTTGCGATGGTTGCCGCAGGCGTTCGGATCACCCGGTCGCATCGTCAGCGAATACTTGGTGGCGATCACGAAGCGGTCGCGCTGGCCGCTCACCAGCTTCGCCACCATGCGTTCCGACTCGCCGTTGCCGTAGAAATTGGCAGTGTCGATGGAATTGCCGCCGCGCTCGGCGTAGAGGCCGAAGATCTTCGCGGCCTCCGCCTCGTCGCTGCCCCAGCCGGGGCCGGCACCGAAGGTCATCGTGCCGAGGGCCAGCGGCGAAACCCGCAGTCCGGAGCGGCCAAGCAGGCGGTAGTGGTCGAGCTGCGTGGCCATCGTTATTCCTTGTTGTTCGAGTGGAGTGCCCGCAGGGCCTTCTTGTCCGGCTTGCCGACAGCGGTCTGCGGTATCGCGGCCAGGAACTCGACGAACTTGGGCGCCTGGAACGAGCCCTTGCGCTCGGAGACCAGCGCAACCAGTTCCTCTGCTGTCGCGGCCTGTCCGGGGCGCAGTACCACCAGTGCCTTGACCGCCTCGCCCCATTTCGCATGCGGCACGCCGATCACCGCGGCCTGCGACACCGCCGGATGCAGGGCGATGAGGTCCTCGATCTCGCGCGGATAGATGTTGAAGCCGCCGCTGACGATCATGTCCTTGGTGCGGTCGACGATGCGCAGGAAGCCGTCGGCGTCACGCACCGCGACATCGCCGCTGTGCAGCCAGCCACCGGCGAAGGCCTCGGCGGTCAGCTCAGGATTGTCGCGGTAGCCGTCCATCACCAGCGGGCCGCGCACGCAGATCTCGCCGGGTTCGCCGTCGGCGACCGGACGATTGTCGCGGTCCAGCAACTCCACCTGTACCCAGGGTACGGGACGGCCACAGCTGGCGAGGCGCTGTAGATCGTTGACGTCATGCTCGGCCCGGCGCAATACGGTGACCGTCATCGGCGCCTCCGCCTGGCCGTAGAACTGGAAGAACACCGGGCCGATCCGCTCGATCGCTTCCTTCAGGCGCACCGGCGAGATCGCCGATGCGCCGTAGTAGACGACTTCCAGGCTGGAGAGGTCGAACTCGCCGAAGCGCGGATGATCCAGCAGCGCGTAGATCATCGTCGGCACCAGCAGCATGCTGTTGATGCGGTGCTGCTGGATCGCCTGCAGCACTGCCAGCGGATCGAAGCCGGGCAGGACCACCATGTGGCCGCCGCGCATCAGCGTCGGCAGGAACATCGCGGCGCCGGCGTGGCTCAGTGGCGTGCAGGACAGGAAGCGCGGCGCGCTCGGCCATTCCCATTCCGCCATCATGATCTGCAGCGTGGCCAGGCCGGCGCGCTGCACGCTGGCGAGGCTCTTGGGCTTGCCGGTGGTGCCACCCGAGTAACCGAGGCGGATCACGTCGGTGGGCTTCACCGCAGGCGCAATCAGTGGCTGCGGCTGGAAGCCGTCGGCGAGTCGGCAGAGATCTTCACCCAAGGAGCTTTCACCGAAGGACAGCAGGCGCATGGTCGGCCGCTGTCGCGCCAGCTCCGCCACGCGCTCGCCATAGCGCTGGGCGTCGAAGACCAGGACATCGACCTCCGCATCGGTCACGACATGCAGGTGGTCCGCAAGTCCGCTCAGAGGATGCATCGGCACATAGATGCCGGACAGCAGCTGCAGCGCATTGGTCAGGCACAGGACTTCGGGCCGGCTGCCGGACAGCAGGCCGACGCGCGTGCCGGCGCCGACGCCGAGGCTGCGCAGGGCCTGCACGAATCGGCTGGTGGCATCGCGGACCTCGCCGACGCTCAGGGTAAGTCCGTCGGACATCAGCAGCAGCGGGCGTCCCGGCGCCTGCTTCAGCGCATTGACCAGCAGCTGCGGAATGTACAGCGGTGCGTGCACGGGTTCTGCCTGCATCTTCGGCTCCTGCGGGGATTCATCCGGTCGTATGGTGATTGCCGATGCCGGAGTGTCCGAGCAGCAGGAACAGGCCGCTGCCGGCCAGCACTCCGATCGCCGTCAGTGCCAGGTAGAGGTCATAGCCGCCGGTGAACTTGAGCGCCAGGCTCAGCAGCCCGGCGCCCAGCGCAGAGGCAATACCGAGCGCGGCGATCACCGGCCCGAGCACGCTGCTGTAGATCGAAACGCTGAAATGGCGCAGCACCAGGTAGCCGGCGATATCGCCCTCGGCACCCTGCGACAGGCCCATCAGCAATACGGCAGTCGCCAGTGCCCAGGGTGCATCCAGCGCGGAGGCGATCATGAACATGCCGATGCTGGGCAGGGCCATGCTGACGGCGGCGACGATATGCGCCGGCAGGCGGTCCAGCGCCAGGCCGCAGACGAAGCGGCCGATGATCACGCCGACGGCGTACAGCGAGATCATCCTCGACGCTGCCGCGGCACTGGCGCCGTTGTCCAGCAGCATCAGCTTGAGTTGCAGGCCATGCAGTGGCTGCGGGATGTTGCAGAGGAAGATGCCGCCGGCGATGACCCAGAAGGCCGGGCTGCGCGCGATCGCGCGGTAGTCGCGGGCAGTGCGGCGCTTCTGGCGCATCACCGGCGTCAGGGCCTCGTGGGGCGGAATCAGCAACAGGGCCAGTAGACCGAAGATGGCGGTGAAGATGGCGAGCGCCCGATAACCCGCGCGCCAGCCCTCGGCATCGATGTAGTCGCTGAGCAGCGGCGCACCGATCGCGCCGACGATCGCCGGGCCGCTTGCCATGATCGCCAGGCCCAGGCCCCGCGCCAGTTCGAATCGTTCTGCGACCAGGCGGCTGTAGACCGTCGAGGTGGTCGTGGTGCCCAGGACCACCTGCAGCATGACGATCCCGATGAACACGCGCAGCTCGCCGTTGAAGACACTCAGGGCCAGGTAGGACAGGGGCAGGAACACGGCACCGGTCACCGCCACACGCCGTACGCCGAACAGGTCGGTCAGGCGGCCAATCACGGGAAGGCAGACCAGGGTCAGCAGCGTGGCGGTGCCGAGCAGCGCGAAGTCGGACTTCGACCAGCCGAACTCCTGGATCAGGTGCGGCGCAAAGGTGCCGATGATGTAGGCGCTGGCCGCAAGCCCGGCGCCATGGCCGATCGTGCTGGCCAGCAGTGCGCGCCAGTTGGTCCGCAGTTCTCCGAGGTAAGTCATGTGAACTCCCGCCGGTTCATCGAATCAGCCTGAAGCATTTGCGCAACTCCTCGACGAACAGCGCGGGTTGTTCGAAGGCGGCGAAATGGCCACCGCGATCGAGTTCATTCCAGTAGATCAGCTTGTGGATGCAGCGCTCGGCCCAACTGCGCGGTGCTGCGTAGATGTCGCGGGGAAAGATGCTGCAGCCGGTCGGCAGATGCAGTTCCGCCGAGGAGAACGCACCGCGGTAGCTCTCCCAGTACAGGCGCGCCGAAGAGGTCGCCGTGTTGGGCAGCCAGTAGAGCATGATGTTGTCGAGCATCTCGTCCAGCGTCAGCGCGCTTTCCGGTGTCCCGCTGTTGTCGGTCCAGGACTGGAATTTCTCGTAGATCCATGCGGCCTGGCCCGCCGGGGAATCCGCCAGCCCGTAGCCGAGCGTCTGCGGACGGCTGGATTGCTGGAGCGCATAGCCCGAATCCCAGCGCGCGTAGTAAGCCAGACGGTCCAGCATCA
>DATILC010000066.1:0-2818 GCA_035476855.1 Solimonas sp.
GATTTGCGCATCCTGCGCAATCGTGTCCGGCCATCCATGGCCCCGACCCTGCGGCGCCCGGCGCCGCAGGGCTGCGCGGCGAAGCCGCGCGCTCGATCCGGCAATCCTGCCGGATCGTCGAATCCTTTGCCTCCGCCACGAAACCTTTCGGCGTATATGACCGCAAGGCAGATACGAGGCTGCGCTTGTCGCTCGGCGGGCCACCTGGCCGTGCATGCTATTGACTGCATTGAGGGATAATGCGAATAAGCGGCCCACAAGACCGCCGCGCTCTACGATAACGAGGGACCCCCACAATGCTGCGTGTGAGCAAGAAAACCAGCGCCCCGGTGCGGCGGCGGATGCTGCTGGGAGCGGTGCTGGCGCTGGGGCTGCCGTCGCTGGCCCAGGCCCAGGCATCGGCGGACCTGCTGACGGTCTACAGCGACGCCCTGGCCCATAACCCGCAGTACCGCACCATGGCGGCGCAGTACCGGGCCACGCAGGAGATGGTGCCGGCCTCGTTCGGCAAGCTGCTGCCGCAGCTGGGGCTGCGCGCGCGCTACGAGCACATCTGGGAAGACATCGACGGTCAGTACTATGCGGTCCAGGATCTGCATTTCGACGACGACTACGATCACCATACCTACGGAGCCCAGCTGCAGCAGGTGATCTTCAACGGTTCGCTGCTGGCCGGCTGGGATGCCGCCAAGCTGCGTGTGACCCAGGCCGGCTTTGCCCTTGAAGGCAGCCAGGACGAGCTGGGCGTGAATGTCGTGGAGTCCTACTTCGCCGTGCTCGGCGCGATCGAGGGACTGCGCTACGCCGACGCCGAGACCGAGTCGCTGCGCCAGGAGTCTGCGCAGGCAGCCTCCCGCGCCGATGCCGGCCTGGCGCTGGAAGCAGACAAGCAGGTCGCCCTGGCCACCTATGAACTGGCCCTGGCCAGACAGGCCGAGGCGCGCTCGCTGGTCGACAGCACCAGGCTGCGCCTGGAGACGCTGACCGGCCGCAGCTATGGCCCGCTGAAGCTGCTGCCGGCGCAGGTGTCGCTGAACCTGCCGCCGCTGGACGAGAAGGCCTGGATCGAGCGGGCGCGTACCCACAATGCCGGCGTGCTGGCGCGCACCGCGGCGCTGCAGGCGGCGCAGAAGGAAATGAAGCAGGCGCAGCGGGGTCGCTGGCCGACGCTCAACGCCCAGGGCCTGGCCTACTGGGACGATCACGGCGGCGGTGTCGTCGGCGATCGCGAGGAAGAGGAGCAGCGCATCGGGGTGACCCTGGACCTGCCGCTGTACAGCGGTGGCCAGATCAGCGCGCAGATCGACGCCGCCAAGGCACGCGCCGACGCGGCCCAGGCGCAGCTGGACGAGGCGCGGGCCCAGGCCATACGCGACACCCGCCAGGCCTACCTGCAGATCACCACCGGCCTGCTCAAGGCCCAGGGCCTCAAGCGCGCGGTTGAAGCCGCCATCGCCGCCGAGCAGGCCACGCGTTCGGCGGCCGAGGCCGGCACCCGTACCAATGCCGACCTGCTGCAGGCGATCGACACCCGTTACGACGCCGAGCGCAACTACGCGGTGCTGCGCTACCGCCTGCTGCTCAACGGCGTGCAGCTGCGTGCCGCTTCCGGCACGCTGGTGACCGCCGACCTGATCAACCTCAACCGCCTGCTCGTAGGCGCCACCCCGGCGCCCTGAGCTGCCCCAGCATGTCCCCGCAGCAGCCCTACCGCCGTTTTGTCGCCGCCGAGATCCGCGCCTCACTGGTCGCGGATGCGCCGGTGCACCAGGTGCGCGCGGCGCGCGAGAGCGCAGCGGCGCTGCAGCTGAGCGACGACGAACTGCTGCTGGCGCGCCTGTTCGACGGCCAGTGCGATGCCGCGGCGATCCGCAGCAATGCCCGTGGCCAGATCAACCTCGAGCTGTCGCCGTCCGAGCTCGAGGCCTTTGCCTCGCGCCTGGCGGTGGCCGGGGTGCTGCAGCCCGGTTTCTGGGAGCCGCTGCCTTCGCCGGCGCTGACCGAGGGCGGACAGCGCTACGGTGCCAATCCCACTGGCCCGATGCCGCCCTCGACCATGCCCGGTTCGCTGGCCGGCCCCGGTTCCTTCGGTGGCCTGCTGGGCCAGATCACCGACCGCCGCGGCGTCGAGCGCGAGCCCTGGGCGACGCTCGACCCGGCGCCCTGGCTGGGTTTCGGCCGCCTGCTCAACTGGCCGCTGGCCGGCCGCGGTGGTGCCTGGCTGTTGGCGGCGCTGATGGCCTTCGCGCTGTTCGGTCTCTGGCAGCTGCGTCTGGAGGCTTTCACCGACCTGCTGCGCCTGCGTTCCTGGCCGGCGCTGGCCGGCGTGCTGTGGCTGGCACTGACCCTGATCCACATCTTCGGCCAGTCGGCACGCGCCGCCGCGGTCGAGCGCTGGTCCGGCACTACGCCGCTGCTGGGGCTGCTGCGCGGTCCCTTCCTCGCGCCGCTGGTGCACGTCGATACCCGCGGCGCCGTCGAGCGCTGCGACCGCGCAGCGCGCAGCCGTATCGTCGCCTCGGCAATGACCGCGATGGCATTGCTGTTCGTCGTCGCCGTGATGCTGTGGTTCATCACCCGCGGCAGTGCCTCGCCGGTGCCCTCGACCAGCCTCTGGGTTGCGGTGCTGGCGCTGTTGACGCTGCTGCTGCGGCTCAACCCGCTGGCGCGGCGCGATGGTTACTACCTGCTGGCCCAGCATCAGGGCCTGCCGGACCTGCGTGAGCAGGCGGTGGCGGCGGTGCTGGGCTTCGTGCGCCGCGGCTGGGTCGGGCAACAGCGCCGCCTCAGCCGCCGCATCCTGCTGCTCTATCTCTCG
>DATILC010000067.1:0-11949 GCA_035476855.1 Solimonas sp.
ATCGCCTCGACCGCAACTGCCTCGGAGCCCTGGCCGGTCAGCATGACGATCACCGGCATCGGCTGGCTCTTCCTGCCTTGCTCCTCGGCCAGGGTTTGCAGGAATTCGAGACCGTCGAAATCCGGCAGGTTGTAGTCGAGCAGCACGCAGTCGGGCCTGTGCCTGTCGAATGCCTCCAGGCCGTCCGCTCCGGTTTGGGCCTCGCTGAACTCGAAGCGCTCGCGCCCGGTGTCCTTCAGCAGACGACGGTATCGCTCGGCGTCGGTGGCACTGTCGTCGATGATGAGAACGTGATAGCACGGCTTGGGCGGCTCGGCGCGATCGGCCCTGGTCCCGATCGCCGAAGTCACTGCAGCATTGAGGCTGTCGGCATTGAGCTTGCTCTTGACCAGATAGTCCACGGCGCCGGAACGGATCGCCTCGACGGCGACGCTCGATGTGCCCTGCCCGGTCAGCATGACTACAGGTACTTTCCGGGCAGGGCTCGTCGCCTGGATCGACGAGAGAAACTGCAGGCCGTCCGTGTCCGGAAGGCTGTAGTCCAGCAGCACGCAGTCGGGCTTCAACTGACGGTACGCGGCCAGCCCCTCTTCGCCGCAACTGGCCTCGACGAAGCGGAACGCATACTCGTTGTTGCGCTGAAGATGGCGCTTGAAGCTCTCGCGGTCAGAGGCGCTGTCCTCGACGATGAGTACTGTCGCGGCGGGTCGGTTGGGCACGTGGCTAGCTCTTTTCGCGCGGCAGGATCGCGATCTCTAGCCAGAAGTCCGACATGCGCTGGATCGCGGCCATGAACTCCTGCAGGTCGATGCGCTTCTTCATGTACGAGTTGGCGCCCATGCGGTAGCAGGCCTGGACGTCGCGTTCGTCGGTGGAGGTTGTCAGGATGACCACCGGGATCATCTGCAGGTCCGGGTCGTGCTTGATATCCGCCAGGATGTCCTTGCCGTCGGTTCCCGGAAGATTGAGGTCGAGCAGGATCACGCCCGGCCGCGGCGAACTGGCGGGATCGGAGAACTTTCCGCGACGGTGCAGGTAATCCAGCGCGTCGTCGCCGTCGGCGCAATGCATGATCGGGTTGGCGATGCAGGCCTTGCGCAAGGAGCGAACGGCCGCTTCGTAGTCGGAGAAGTTGTCATCGACGATGAGAATCACCTGCGCGCTGTTCATCATCTGGAGGTCTCCACCGGGTCTTCGGCGAGGGTGAAATTGAAAGTAGTGCCTTCGCCGAGTTTCGACTGCACCCAGATGCGGCCGCCGTGCCGCTCGACGATCTTCTTGCAGATCGTCATCCCGGCCCCGGTGCCGCCGCCGAACTTGTCCGGGGCATGCAGCCGCTTGAAGATCTGGAAGATGCGGTCGATATGCTGTTCGCGGATGCCGATGCCGTTGTCGCGGACATGGAACACCGGCGGGTTCCGCGACGAATCGCAGCCAATCTCGATCCAGCGTTCGGCCTTGTCGTTGTACTTGATCGCGTTGGTGATCAGGTTGCGGAACAGTTCGCCGATGCGGGCGCTGTCGCAGCTGACCACCGGCAGCGGTGCCGGCCGCCGGATCTCCACCTTCTGCTCCTGGATGCGGCCGGCCAGCGATGCAACGACATCATCGACCGTCGGATCGAGCGCAACGTCCATGATCGCCAGATCCACACGGCCGACGCGCGAGTAGTGCAGCAGCGTGCCGATCAGCCCCTCGAGATGGCGCAGGATCGGCGGCACGCGGTCGAGGCGTTCCATGACCTCGGGACTCAGTTGCCTGCCGTAGTCCTCGACCAGGAACGCCAACTGATTCTCCACGCCGCGCAACGGCTCCTTCAGGTCATGCGACGCGATGTAGGCAAAATCATCCAGCTCCTTGTTTGAACGTGCCAGCTCGCGGTTGGACTTCTCCAGCTGGAGGGTCCGGTCTGCGACGAGACCTTCGAGATCAAGGTTCAGGCGCGTGAGCGCGTCGACTGCTTTCTGCCGCTCGCGATGCATGGCATCAAGCAGCATCGTCGAGATCACCACCACGCCGACGAAGCCCTGCAGCAGGACCAGGGAGATGTTGGAATCGGGTCGCACGAACGGACCGGTGTTGTGCACCGTACCCCATATCGCCATCGCCGAAACGATTGCGATCGACAGCAGGCTCAGCGTGCGCCCGAAGGTCAAGGTGATGAACATCAGCAAGGGCATGAGGAGATACGCCTCGCTGGTGAGGAACGCGACGTGACCCCATGAGAGGAAGGTCATTCCTCCTGCGAGGATTGACAGGCCCAGGGCTGTCAATGCACGCGTCGAGCGCAGGTCCCGCGCTACATCCCCGGCGTATAGCGCGACCCACACGAGCAGTGGCGTAACGATAGCCGCGCCGACGGCGTCACCGACCCACCACGTCATCCAGACCGCGGGTGCGATGGCAGGCGGCAGGAGTTCGAGCGCAACCAGGCTGGCAACCCCGACAGACGCGGACACGGCGCACGCAACGATCACGATCCACAGGAAATCGAGCACACCGCGCAGACTGTTGGAAAAGTAATCATCACCGACGCGCCGCCGGAGCAGTGTCGAGGCCAGGTAGGCTTCTGCGCAGTTGCCGGTCGCGATGAGCGTGCTGCCGGCAATCATCTCCGGATGCTGCGTCAGCAGTGCGCTCCAGCTGCCGGCAGTCTTCATGTGGAAATCGACGAGATTGGCAAAGAACGCGCCCAGCGCGATGCCGGGCAGGACGCGGTAGCCGACAAGGAAGCCAATGGCAATGGCGATGCCCGTGGGCGGCCACACCGGAGTTGCCTGGCTCTGCGCGAACTGCAGCTGCAGGCCGAAGCGGGCGCAGGCGTAGTACGCCAGCGCGACGGCAAGGTTGAACGCCAGCAGGCGATTGCCCTTCAGCCAGCAAAATTGCGGCCGGGCTTCCGGCAGGATCCAGCTGCGGTTCCAGTTCGAGAGGACGACGGACATAATCGCCGTCCTACTCGTCGGAGCGGATCGGCGAGGGGAGGGGCGCGAGCGCACTGCCGACCACATCGGTCAGCGCCGTTCGCAGTTCATCAAACTCCCCGCCCTTGTAGACGAAGTGACGGATACCCAGTTTCAGAGCCTCGTCCTTGTCCTTGTGCGTCTCCGAGCCGCTCACCAGGACGACCGGAATGTTCGCTAGCCTGGGATCGGTCCGAAGCTGGGCCATGACGTCACGGCCGTGCAGGTCGGGAAGGTTCCAATCGAGCAGGACCATGCGCGGCAGCGGCTTGCCCGGCTCGCGCTCCGGAGACAGCGACTTCAAGGCTTGTTGACCCCCGCTGGCACGCTCGACGTCCACGGCATCGGCGAGCTGATCCAGCGCCTGGCAGATCAAGGTCAGATCCATCGGATCGTCATCGACGACGAGGACCGATGCCTTTGGTGAAGTGCGGCTGGTCAGAACCCGGGCCACGTTGGCCTCGCCGGGCCGATCGCTGCCGGCGAGAAGCGCTGCCACTTCGCTGAACGTCAACCGTCGCTGGGTCAGGTCACGGATGCTGACTACGTAGTGTGCGCCCGACTCGATCTCGAGATGGCTCAGGCACATCTCCGCCGGAAATTCGCAACCATCCCTGCGTCGCGCCCACAGCTGATGCGGCGATCCAGGTCCCTGGGCCTGCAGGTTGTCGAGAAAGCTGGGCGCATCCTTGCCTGTGGTCCGGGACCGCTCCGGCAACAGGAAGTCGAAGGGCTTGCCGTGGATGGCCTGGCGGATGTACCCGAAGATGTTCTCGGTACGCTGATTGGCCAGCACCATTTTGCCAGTCTCATCCACAACGACGACGGCATCCGCCACGGACTCGATGAAGCTCTTGAGCTGCTCGCGCGACCGGGATGTCGCGGTGGCGTTGCGCATCGCCGCAATGACGAAAATGCCTTGCGGCGTTCGCAGCGGCGACAGACTGATATCGATCGGGAATTCAGTTCCGTCCTTGCGCTTTCCGCGCACATCGGGCCTGGCTGACATCTGGCGAGTCCTGGGCTCCATGAGATAGCCGTCACGCAGGCTGACGTGCTTCAACATGGAATTTTCCGGCATCAACTTCTCGATCAACTCCCCGAGGAGCTCGGAGCGGGCATACCCGAAGAGCTTCTCGAGCTGGCCATTGATCACGACGATCTGCCCGGAGGCGTCGGCCAGGAGCATGGCGTCGGGTGCCGCCTCGACCATGGCCTGGTACCAGGAGTCTGGAACTGAAGCATCCGGACGCGCCGCAGTGGCTGTCATTAGGAGTCCAAGTACGTGGTGGCGTGAGCTGGTGTCCAGCACACAGGGGCGTTGATAGCGAGTATCGGCAGAGGTGAGGGATTCTTGTGTAGAGCAAATGAAGGGGGCAGGCGCCGGCGGACCAGCCGACGCCGGTGACCTGAGAGGTCATGGGCTGTTTTTTTTCAGGCCGCGAAGGGGGCGCGGGAGCACAGTCAGCAGCTGTCAGTGCTGGAACAGCCTGTGGTGAGCCTCCAGGCAGCGCGAGTGCCTGGCTAAATCCATGAGATCGGCGCGCTGCTACGCTGCAGTCCGGCTCTGCCTGATGTTTCCCGGCGACCAGCGGCGGGGCCGGCGTCCATCGAGGCCTGGCCTGCCTCTGGTGCCTGGTGGACCAATGCCTTGCGCAGCAGGCCGAGGGCCCGCTCCTGGATCTGGCGGATACGCTCGGCGCTGACCCCGTACTGGTCGGCCAGCTCGGCGAGGCCGGCGGGCGTCTCGCAGAGCCAGCGGCGCTGCACGATGTCGCGCGAGCGTGTGTCCAGCGTCGCCACGGCCTGCAGCAGCTCCGGAATGCGGTCACGCTCTTCTTCGTGCTGTTCCAGCAGGCTCAGCGGATCCTGAAGGTCCGCCGGTTCGTGGACATGCTGGCCGCCCACGCCGGGTGGCAGGTCGAGCGACAGATCGCTGCCGTGCAGGCGGATGCGCATCGTATCCACCTGCGCACGGCTGACCCCGAGGCTGTCTGCCAGGTCCTGCTCATGCTGCATGTTGCCGCTGCGTGGGGCGCCGAGCTGCTGCTTCTTGAAGAACAGCTTGCGCTGCAGCTTGGTGGTTGCGCGGCGCACGATGCGCCAGTTGCGCAGCACGTACTCATGGATCTCCGCGCGAATCCAGTGCACGGCGTAGCTGATCAGGCGCACACCCGCCGCCGAGTCGAATCGCTTGATCGCCTTCAGCAGGCCGACCACGCCTTCCTGCACCAGGTCGGGCAGGGGCAGCCCGTAGCCGCTGTAGCCGCGGGCGACGCGGACGACGAAGCCCAGGTTGGCCAGCGCCAGTTGCCGCGCAGCCTCGATATCGCCCTGTTCGCGCAGTCTCAGGGCCAACTCGGTCTCCTGCTCTGCAGCGAGGATGGGGCGACCGCGGATCGCGCGCAGGAAAGCAGCGAAGCCGTCCCTCGGCAGCGGTAGCGCAATGGCAGCGGTGTTGCGGGCAACAACAGGCAGTAGTGGCATGGAATTCTCCTGGCCAAAGCTTCGGCCGGATCGCCTGCTCCGGGCATTGACCTGAATCAAGGTGGCCAGCCGTCCGCGGCCGCAGGATGCAGATGGGTGCAGGATCAGGCCGCCAGGGACCACAGCATGAACGTCGCCGTCACTCCGGATGTTGCCGAGGCCGTTGTTTCCGGAGGGTACTGGCTGGGCGGCGCCACCATGATGCTGACCCTGGGGTTGACCGTGGGTCTGCACTACGAAGGCATGAGCTCGCTGAGCCGCAGCCTGCCCGGCTGGAAGGTGGCGCCGCGACCGCGGCTGCTGCTGCTGATCTTCTGCCTGATCGGCCTGCACACCATCGAGATCTGGCTGTTCGCCGGCGGAATCTTCTGGCTGGCCCAGTTGCTGGAGTTGCAGGCGGTGCATCCGCCGCTGCCGCTGAAGCTGCTCGATGCGGTCTACCTCTCCGCCATGACCTACACCACGGTCGGCTACGGCGACATCGTGCCGCAGGGGCCCTTGCGGCTGGTGATGGCGAGCGAGGCCTTGACCGGACTGCTGCTGATCACCTGGTCGGCGTCCTTCACCTATCTCGAAATGGAGCAGTACTGGCGCCCGCAGAGAGGCCGCTGGCGATAGTTCAGACATCCGCCGCGAGCATGCGTCGCAGTGCAGCGGCGATCGGCCGGCTGGTGTCGATCGCGTTGCTCGCATGCGGCACCGTATTGCAGCTGACCACGCGCTCGGCGCCGGCACTGCGCAGCTGGTCGATGACATCCTGCGTGAACAGTGCATGCACGCCGACGCAGACCGGGGCCGGGAAACCGGCATTGCGCAGCTGCCGGATCGCCGCGACCAGGGTCTGCCCGGTGGAGATGATGTCGTCCACCAGCACCGGGGTGTAGTCGGTATCGGACGGCAGGTCGGGGGTCAGTATGGTGACGTCACGGTCGCCGTGACGCGTCTTGTGCAGCACCACCAGCGGCGCCTCGATCGCCTGCGCCACTTCCTTGCTCCATTGACGGCTCTCCTCGTCGGGACCGACGATCATGGGCCGGGTGACGTTCTCGCCGATCCAGTGGGCGATGACCTGCGCGGCATGCACCGCCTCGGCAGGGACGGAGAACACCTGCTTCAGGCTGCCGATGCGATGCAGGTGCGGGTCGACCGTGACCAGGCCATCGATGAAGCCGGACAGCCAGGACGAGATGTATTCGGCCGAGCGACCCTCGCCCGGCTGGAACACGCTGTCCTGGCGCATGTAGGGCAGGTAGGGCGCGACCAGCAGGATCCGTCGGGCGCCGAGGTCGCTCAGGGTCCGCGCCAACAGGTACAGCAGCACCAGCTTGTCATCGGGGTGCGCCAGTCCCGCGACGATCACAACGTCGCGTCCGGCAACCGGGGTCTCGACGCGGACATAGTGCTCACCGTCCGGAAACACGCGGGTGACGCAGGCGCAGTGCTGTGCCGACAGCAGCTCCAGCAGGTTATTGGCGAGGGCTTCGCTGCCGGGCAGGGGCAGGATCAGGGTGGTCATGGCGGTTCTCCGATGCGGATCACTGCAGGGTGCGAGCGCGCATAGGCCAGGGCGTATTCGAGTTCGCCGGCGGTCTGCGCGTGTACGGTATAGAGCGTTTCGCCCGGCCTGATCGCCTCGCCGAGCCTTGCGGACAGCAGGACACCCGCTGCGGGCGACAGGGGGGCGCCGGCCAGCTTGGCGACGCGTGACAGACGCCGGTTGTCGATCGACTCGATGCGCCCCTCGCGGGTCGCGGCCACCTCGCGCCGATGGGGCGCGACCGGTGGCGTTCGCATGCCACCCTGGGCTTCGCAGATCGCCTGGAAGCGTTTCCAGGCCGCCCCCGAGGCCAGCAGCTGGCGTGCGAGCGCATCGCCGCCGCCGCTGCCGGCGCCGCCGAGATCGAGCAGCCGCGAGGCCAGCAGGATCGCGCGTTCGCGCAAGTCCTGCGGGGCCTGCGGCTCGCCACGCAGCACCGCCAGCACGTCCAGGGCCTCCAGCGCAGGACCGATGCCACGCCCGACCGGCTGGCTGCCATCGGTTTGCAGGACCTCGACGTGGATGCCCATTTCGCGTCCGACCAGCGTCAGGCGCTGGCCCAGCGAGCCGGCTGCCGCGGCGCTGCGGACCTTGGCGGTCGCGCCCACCGGCAGGTCGACCACCAGGTGAGTGGCGCCGGCGGCGGCCTTCTTCGAAATGATCGAAGCGGTGAGGTGGCCCGGACTGTCGAAATCGAGCGGACGGGTCACCTGGATCAGCATGTCGTCTGCCGGACTCAGGGCCATGGATCCGCCCCAGACCACGCAGCCGCCTTCGCGCTCGACCACGCGCCGCATGTGCTGCAGCGTCAAGTCGACCGGCGCCAGCATTTCCATCGTATCGGCGGTTCCGGCCGGCGAGGTGATGGCGCGCGAGGAAGTCTTGGGAATGGTCATGCCGGCAGCGGCGACGATCGCCACCACGATCGGCGTGGTGCGGTTGCCTGGCAGGCCGCCGACGCAGTGCTTGTCCAGCACCGGTGACTGCGGCCAGGCCAGCCGCGTACCCGCGGCGACCATCGCCTGCGTCAGCGCCAGCGTCTCGTCGATGGACATGTCCTCGCCGGCGCAGGAGGTGACGAAGGCCGCCAGCTCGATCGACGAATAGCGGCCGGCACTGATGTCGTGCACCACCTCGCCCAGGCCCTCGCGGGTGAATGGCGTGCCGTAGATCTTGCTGCGCACCGCGGAAAACGATTCCACCGGCTCGGGATGTGACAGTTCGAGCGCACAGCCTTCGGTCGCTGCCAGCGCATTCCAGGCTGCCTCCGACAGGCCGGCCTCGGTCGGCCTGACCAGATCGCCGTGGACCACGTTGAGGGTGGCGATCACGCGCCGGTTGCCGCTGGCCACCTCGACCCGCGACATGGCCTGGAAGCCCTCGGCCCGGCACACCGGGCAGTCGTCGCGCAGGAACACCACCGGCTCGCGATAGGTATCGATGCCCAGTCGGCGTGCCTGCAGCCGGCTGCTGCCGCCGTTGCTCACGGCAGACGGTCCAGCTCGACGCGCTGCTGGTAGTCGGCGACCTCGCAGCCCCAGCCGAGCGACTCCTCGATCCGCTGCCGCAGTGCATCGGCGGCATCCGGCTCGCCGTGCGTCAGGTAGATGCGCCGCGGTGGCTTCGGCATGCGCCGCAGCCACTCCAGGATCTCGCTGTAGTCGGCGTGAGCGGAAAGATTGCCCAGCACGCTGACCGAAGCGCGCACGGCGACGTACTCGCCGTGGATCTTGATCGACTCGGCCCCGGCCTGCAGCGCCGCGCCGCGCGTGCCGCCGGCCTGGAAGCCGGTCAGCACGATGGCGTTGCGCGGGTTGGGGGCGAAAGCCTTCAGGTGATGCACGATGCGGCCGCCGGTGGCCATGCCGCTGCCGGCGACGATCACCATCGGTCCATCGCGATTGTTCAGCGCCTTCGATTCGTCGACGGTATTGATCACCTTGGCGACATGGCACATCGCCTCGCATTCCTCGGGCGATAGACGGTGCTCGGCGCGATGCCGGCGATAGATGCCGGTGGCGTCGGTCGCCATCGGGCTGTTGAGGTAGATCGGCAAGGACTGCGGGATCACGCCCTGCTGCCTGAGGCGGTGCAGGGCGAACAGCAGGGCCTGCGCGCGGCCCACCGCGAACGCCGGGATCATGACCACGCCGCCGCGTGCGGCAACCCGGCGCACGATGTCGCCGAGCTGCTGCACCGGATCCACCGTCTCATGGCGGCGGTTGCCGTAGGTGGATTCCAGCACCAGCACGTCGGCAGCCTGCGGTGCCTGCGGCGGTCGCATGATCAGGTCGTGTTCGCGGCCCAGATCGCCGCTGAACAGGATGCGGTGGCGTCCGTCGCTGAGCTGCAGCATGCAGCTGCCGAGCAGGTGGCCGTTGGGCTGCAGCTGCGCGGTGAGGCCCGGCACCGGGGTGAAGTCGATGTCCGTCGCCTGCGGCACCAGCTGTTCCAGCGAGCGCAGGGCGTCGGCCTCGGTGTACAGCGGTTGCGCCGGCCGGTGCCGTGAATAGCTGTGGCGGTTGGCGTGCTCGGCGTCTTCTTCCTGCAGGCGTCCGGCGTCGGGCAGCATCACGCGGCAGAGATCACGAGTGGCCTCGCTGCAGTAGACCGGCCCGCGGAAACCGTTGCGGACCAGCAGGGGCAGGTAGCCGGTATGGTCGATGTGCGCGTGGGTCAGCACCACCGCGTCGATCTCCGAGGGATCCAGCGGCAGCGCCGACCAGTTGCGCAGGCGCAGTTGCTTGTAGCCCTGGAACAGCCCGCAATCGACCAGCAGGCGGCGCTTGCCGGCGGTGACCAGGTACTTGGAGCCGGTGACCGTGCCGGTCGCTCCCAGAAATTCGAGTTCCATGTACCGCTGCTCCCGATCACGACGATGACCCATCATCGGCTGTCGCGGCCTGCCGGAAGCTGATCTGGATCAATCGCTCCGTGGCGGCACGAGGCGGGGCCGGGCGGTGCCGACGAACGTTGCCGCCGGGAGGATGGACGGGAGCGGCCGGTTCCTCAGCTGCGGAGGGTCAGCATCATCTGCACCAGGTGCGCGATGCCGCGCGCGTCCATCTTCTGCATGATGCGCGCCCGATGCAGTTCCACCGTGCGCTCGCTGAGTCCGAGGTCGATGGCGATGACCTTGTTCGCCTCGCCGGAAACGATGCGGTCGGAGATCTCGAGTTCGCGCGGCGTCAGGCCCGCCAGCCGCTGTCGCAACTCGTCGCGGGCCTCCAGCAGGCTGCGGTCGCGGACATGCTGTTCCAGCGCCCGCTGCACGCGGCGGATCATGTCCTCGTCATTGAACGGCTTCTGCACGAAGTCGAGTGCGCCCGCGCGCATCGCCTCCACCGCCATCGGCACGTCGCCGTGCCCGGTCATGAAGATCAGCGGCAGGCTGCAGCCCCGGCGATTGAGCTCCTCCTGCAACTGCAGGCCGCCCATGTGCGGCATGCGCACGTCCACCACGACGCAACCGCGCAGGGCGGGGCTGAAGGCGGACAGGAAGCTGGCGCCGTCAGGGAACAGCCGCGACGGAATCCCGACCGAACGCAGCAGCAGCGAGAGGCTGTCGCGCACCGCTTCCTCGTCGTCGACGATGAAGACAAAGGTATCGACCATGCTCATTCGTTCATTTCTCCGGCGCGCAGGCTGATGCGAAAGCGTGCGCCGCCCCCTTCCCGTGATTCATGGACCAGCTCGCCGCCATGCGACGAGATGATCGACTTGCAGATTGACAATCCCAGCCCCATGCCCTGCGGCTTGGTGGTGTGGAATGGTTCGAACAGTCGCTGGAGACCGCTGTCGTTGAGTCCGGGGCCACGATCCTCGACGCAGATCTCGACATGGTCGCCGCGCGCGCGGGTGATCAGTTCGACGGTATCGCTGGAGGCCGATTCGGCCATGGCCTCGACCGCATTGCGCAGCAGGTTGAGTACCACCTGCTGGATCTGCACGCCATCGCCCAGCACGGTCGGCAGGTCGGGTGCGAGCCACTGCACCAGCTCGAAGCCGGCATTGCGGAACTCGAATTCCAGCAGGCGTGCCACCTCGCTGACCAGTACATTGACTTCCAGCGGTACCGACACCTGGTCCTGGCGGCGTGCCAGCTTGCGCAGGCCGCGGATGACCTGGCCGGCGCGCTCGGCCTGCGTGCTGATCTTGTCGAGGACCTCCGCCAACTCCTGCGGCTGTGCCTGGCCGGACAGCAGCAGGCGCTTGCAGGCGCTGGCATAGGTCGCGATCGCGGTCAGCGGCTGGTTCACCTCGTGGGCGATGCCGCTGACCATTTCGCCGAGCGAGCCGAGCCGCCCGGCATGGGTCAGTCGTGCCCGCAGGTCCTCCGCCTCGCCGAAGGCACGGCGTAGTTCCTCGGTGGCCTCGATCAGCTGCTGCTCCTGGGCGCGGCGCGCGCTGATGTCGCGCAGGATCCCCACGAAGCCATGCTCGTCGTGGTCGCCGGTGCGGCGGCCACCGGCTACCGGGGCGCGGCGGAACTCGCCGACCGACAGTTCGAGCGGGAAGGTGCTGCCATCCTTGCGCCGTCCGACCACCTCGCGGCCGATGCCGATGATGCGTGCCTCGCCGGTGCGGCCGTAGCGCTCGATGTAGCCATCGTGCTCCTCGTGGTAGGGCGCGGGCATCAGCATCGAGACATTGCGGCCGAGGACTTCGTCCGCGGAGTAGCCGAACAGGCGTTCCGCGGCGCGGTTGAAGCGGGTGATGCGGCCGCGCGGGTCAATCAGCACCATGCCGTCGACGGCCGCCTGCAGCAGAGCATTGAGCCGGTCCTCGGAGGCCCGGGCGGAACTGCTGGGGACGGGATCGCTCATCGCCGCAGTTTAGCGGCAGCCGTTGCCCTCAGGGAGATGTGCAGAGCGCCAGCAAGGGCACCGAATTTCCGGCCGCGGTGGCGACGGCGGTGGCCGTGCCCGCCGCGATCAGCAGGCCTGCGGCCGCGCGCGGGAA
>DATILC010000068.1:0-4218 GCA_035476855.1 Solimonas sp.
GCGCCGCGGCGCTGCGCAGCGCCTCCGAGGGCTGCCGCCAGCGGGTGTCGCGGCCAGCCGCCCGGCGGTCCTGGCAGAACATGCAGAACAGCTGCAGCGCCGCCGTGTGGACACGGGCGACGTCATGCGCGTCCAGCACCACCGTCTCCGGCCGGTCGACCTGCGCGAGCAGCTCGCGGTACAGGCTGGCGGCGGCGTCGATGCCAAGTTCTGCGGGGAGGGTCAGCGCCGGCGTGGAGGCGGCGGCGGATGCTGTGCTGGCGGGGGTGTCGGACATTGCAGTACTCCGGGGATCGGATACGGAGAACTAGGCAAGTCCTGTTCCCCGTCGGCGGCGCCGTGTATCCGGCATCGGCAGGACCCGGCGGCACTGGAGCCGCCGGCGACGAACGGGACAGCAAGGGGGATGGGCGGCGCCAGGCGCCGCGGCTGCGGGCTCAGGCGGCCAGCAGCGGGGTGTTCGACAGCAGGGTCGGCAGGTCCAGCAGCGTCAACAGTTCGCCGCTGCGCGAGACCACGCCGCGGATGCCGGCGGCCTCGCTGGCGCTGCCGGTGGCCGGCGCCGGCTTGATGGCGCCATCGGCCAGCTTGCGCACGTCGGCGACACGGTCGACGCAGAGGCCGATGGATTCGCTGCCGTGATCGACCACGACGATGCGCGTTTGCGGGGTCTGGTTGGCGGCATAGCCGAAGCGGCGCCGCAGGTCGACCACGGTGACGACGTTGCCGCGCAGGTTGATCACGCCGCAGACCAGTTCGCTGGTGCCGGGGACCGGCTCGATGATGCTGTCGGCCAGCACTTCCTGCACCTGGGCGATCGGCAGACCGTACAGCTGGCCGGCCAGTTCGAAGCAGACCCAGCGGCTCAGTACCTGGTCCTCGCGGCGCGCAGCCATCATGTTCCCTTCTCCTGCAGCTGTTGCAGCGTGCCGTCCGGCACCACCACGGTGGCGTTGCGCAGCGCACCCTCCGGCAGCTTCGGCGCCTTGTCGATGCTTTCGGCCAGTACCACGATGACCACGCGGCGGTTCTGGTTGCGGCCCTCGACCGTGGCGTTGTCGGCCGTCGGCTTGTACTCGCCAAGGCCGGTGACCGTCATCCGCGACGGGTCCACGCCCTGGCGCATGAACAGGTGGACGACGCTGGCCGCGCGCGCCGCCGACAGCTCCCAGTTGGAGGGGAAGGCCGAGGTGCTGATCGGCACGTTGTCGGTATGGCCCTCGATGCGCAGCGTGTTGTTGAACGGCTTGAGGATCTCCGCCAGGCGGGTCAGCACCGGTAGCGCGGTGTCGGCGACGCCGGCGACGCCACTGCCGAACAGGATGTCGGTGCGGATCTCGATCTCCAGCCACAGGTCGGTGCGCTTGACCACCACCAGGTCGCGCTCGATCAGTTCGCCCATCGCCTGCTCCACCGCGTCGGCCATGCGTTGCAGGCTTTCGCGCGCACGCATCTCCGCCGGGCTGGGGCCCTGTTTCATGGGATGCACGAAGGGATTTTGCAGTCTCTTGTCGATGCCGCCGTCCTGCTCCGCCTTCGTCGCGCCCTTGGGGGTCGCCAGCTTGACCGGCTGCGGCTTTTCGTCGCCAGCGGCCTTGCGGCCGATCTGCACCGGCTTCATCGAGCGCGGCGGCCCACCGAAGGCTTCGGCCATGGCATCGGCCAGCACGCGGTACTTGCCCTCGTTGACCGAGGACACGGCGTACATCACCACGAACAACGCCAGCAGCAGCGTCACCAGGTCGCCGTAGGGAATGGCCCAGGCTTCGTGGTTGAGGTGATCTTCATGCTTGTGTTTTTTGGCCACCGTCGACTCCTCAGTGCAGGTAGCCCTTGAGCTTGCTCTCGATGTTGCGCGGGTTCTCACCCTGCGAGATCGAGATCAGGCCTTCGATGATCATTTCGCGCACGCGCGTCTGCTCCGCGATCACCGCCTTGAGCTTGGACGCCATCGGCAGGAAATAGAGGTTGGCGAAGGCGATGCCGTAGATCGTGGCGATGAAGGCCGCGGCGATGCCGGGGCCGAGCTTGCTCGGATCGGCCAGGTTCTTCATCACCGACATCAGGCCCAGTACCGCGCCAATGATGCCCAGCGTCGGGCAGTAGATGCCCATGCCCTCGAAGACCTTGGCGCCCTGGGTGTCGAAGTGCTCCTTGCTGCCGACCTCGACCTCCAGGATGTTGCGGATCGAATCCGGCTCGGCACCGTCGACCAGCATCTGCAGGCCCTTCTTGATGAAGAGGTCGGACTCGCTCTCGACCACGCCTTCCAGCGCCAGCAGGCCCTGCTTGCGGGCGATGCCGCTCCACTCGACGATGCGGCCGATCAGCGCCTCCGGCTCATGCTGCGGCGGCTTGAACACCCACCTGGAGATCTTCATCGCGTGCTTGAACACATGTCCAGGCGTCTGGATGAAGATCGCGGCGAGCGTTCCGAGCACGACGATGACGAAGGCCGCCGCGCCGAACAGCGAGGACACACCGCTGCCCTTGAGGATGCTGCCGCCGACAATGGCGACCAGCGACAGCACGATGCCAATGGCGGAAAGCTTATCCATGCGAGGTTTCCTTCACCCGTTCGGCGCCGCGCGCCAGGGTCTTCCGATAGGCCTGTACCAGGCCGGAGAAATCCAGGATCAGGGCTACCTGCCCGTCCGGCATCACGGTGGCGCCGGCGATGCCGGCAAGGCCGCGCAGCGTGGCGCCGAGCGGCTTGATCACGATCTCCTCGCGGCCGCGCACCTCGCGCACCACGAAGCCATAGCGTTCGTCGCCGACCTGCGCCACGGCGACGTGGCGCGGGGTGTCGGAGGCGCGGGATTGCAGCCAGGGATCGAGGTAGACCAGGCGCAGCGGTTCGCCGCGCGCCATCACCACGTCCCACTGGTCGAGCTTGCGCACGCGCGCATCGTCGAGCATGAAGACATCGCGCACCGGCCCCAGCGGCAGCGCGTAGCGTCGGCCGTCGGCATGCACCATCAGCGCCGACAGGATCGCCAGCGTCAGCGGCACGCGGATGCGGAAGGTGGTGCCGTGGCCCACCTTCGAATCGATCGCCACGGTGCCGCTCAGTTCGCGGATGCGCGAGCGCACCACGTCCATGCCGACACCGCGGCCGGACAGGTCGGAAACCTGCTCCTTGGTCGAGAAGCCCGGCAGGAAAATCAGGTCCAGGCACTCCTCGTGCGACATCTGCGCCGCGGCGCCCGCCTCCAGCAGACCCTTCTGCACGGCCTTGCTGCGCAGGCGGTCGGCGTCGATGCCGGCGCCGTCGTCACGCACCGTGATCAGGATGTGGTCGCCTTCCTGCTGCGCCGACAGCAGCAGCTTGCCCGCCGCCGGCTTGCCGGCCTTGGCGCGGATTTCCGGCAGCTCGATGCCGTGGTCGACGCTGTTGCGCACCATGTGCACCAGCGGATCGGCCAGGGCCTCGACCAGGTTCTTGTCGAGGTCGGTGTCCTCGCCCTGCAGCTCCACCTCGACCTGCTTGCCGAGGCCGCGCGCGACGTCGCGCGCCAACTTGGGGAAGCGCGAGAACACGCGCTTGATCGGCTGCATGCGGATCTGCATCACCGCACCCTGCAGCGCGCGGGTGATGAAATCCAGCTCGGCGATCGAACGCGACACCGGGTCGGAGGCCGAGCGCGGACGCAGCGACTTCAGGCGATTGCGCGCCAGTACCAGTTCGCCGACCAGGTTCATCATGCGGTCGAGCTTCTGGGTATCGACGCGGACCTGGGTTTCGGCGGGAGCGTTGCTGCCCTCCCCGGCGGTGGCGCGCGGCGCAGGTGCCGCGGACTTCGTCGGGGCTGCCGGCACCGGCATGGCGGCGACGGGGTCCGGGGTCGGCGCCGCGGCAGCGGCGGGAGCCGGCGCGGCCGGCGCCCTGCCCTGCAACTGGTCGAGCAGCGCCTCGAATTCATCCTCGGTGATGGTGTCGCTGGAGGCGGTTGCCTTCGGCGCTTCGGCCGCGACGGCCGCGACCGGCTTCGGCGCGGCGGCACAGGCCGCCAGCGTCTTCAGCGCGTCGATCAGTTCTTCCGGCGCCGATTCCAGCGGCAGGTCGCGTCCCACCCGGTCCAGCATCAGCTGCACCTGGTCGAGCGACTGCAGCAGGCAGTCCATCATGGTGTCGTCGAGCTTCGACTGGCCGCTGCGCAGGCCGTTGCAGACGTCCTCGGTGACGTGGCACAGCTCCACCAGCTGCGTCAGATCGAG
>DATILC010000069.1:0-3620 GCA_035476855.1 Solimonas sp.
GCTTCTGCCCTACACCTTTCTCCGGCTCGCGTGCCGCCCCTCACCCCGGCCCTCTCCCCGCACGCGGGGAGAGGGAGAATGGGTTCACACCGCGTGCCGTCCGTCCCCGCACGGTCCTCTGACCAAAGGGAGGTCTTTGCACCCTGCCT
Source organism: Solimonas sp. (assembly GCA_035476855.1). Lineage (GTDB taxonomy): Bacteria > Pseudomonadota > Gammaproteobacteria > Nevskiales > Nevskiaceae > Solimonas_A. Next base: position 150 of record DATILC010000069.1, read on the forward strand.
CGGGGATCCATCCCCTCGCCCGCCTCCCGCAACCGGCCACCGTTCCGGGCTACGATGCCCACAGGAGCACACAACACAAGGTCAACGAATGACCACGCGCAGTCCCACGGCGAAGATCGAAACCAAACTGTTTCCCGGCGTCGGCACCCGCCGCCCGGTCTCCCGGCCACGGCTGGAGCTGCCTGCCACCGTGGCCGACGGCAGCTGCCGCCTGGCGCGCGTGCAGGCCCCCGCCGGATACGGCAAGTCCACCGTGCTGGCGCAGTGGTTCACGCAGCTGCAGGGCCAGGGCGTGCGCTGCGCCTGGCTGAGCCTGGACGAGGACGACAACGATCCCTCGCGCTTCCTGCGCTACCTGATCGACGCACTGCGCCGCATCGACCCGGCAATCGGCGCCGATGCCGGGGCCCAGGCCGACCTGCTGCTGACCAGCTCGCCGAAGATGGTGCTGGCCTCGCTGGCCTCCGACCTGCTGCAGCTGCAGAGCCGCCTGGCGCTGTTCCTCGACGACACGCACGTGATCCGCAACGAGGAGGTGCTGAACATCCTCGACTGGATGCTGCACTACGCGCCGCCGCAGATGCAGTTCCTGGTCGGCTCGCGCGAGGCCGCGCATCTGCCGCTGGGCAAGCTGCGGCTCAGCGGCCGCTTGCTGGAGCTGAGCCAGAAGGAACTCGGATTCGACCAGGACGAGGCGCAGCGCTTCTGTCAGTCGCGCCTGGAGCAGGGCCTGAGCGCGGCGCAGCTGCAGCAGCTGATGTCCAAGACCGAGGGCTGGCCGGCCGGGCTGGAACTGGCGGCCCTCGCCTTGCAGGACCCGGCGCGACGCGAGCAGCTGATCCGCTCCTTCGCCGGCTCCGACCGCGGCGTCGTCGAATACCTCGGCGAGGTCGTGCTGGACCAGCTCGACGCGCCCAGCCGCGAGCTGCTGTGCCAGGCCGCGCAGTTCGACCGCTTCAGCGCCGCGCTGCTGCGCGAGGCCACCGGCATCGCCGACGCCGGTCCCGTGCTGGAGCGCCTCGCCGCACGCAACCTGTTCCTGATCGCGCTGGACCGCAACGGCGAGTGGTTCCGCTTCCATCACCTGGTCGGCGATTTCCTGCGCCGGCGTTATGCGCTGGCGCAGCCCACCGCCTGCGCCGAGCTGCAGCTGCGTGGTGCCCGCTGGCTGCACGCGCAGGGCCTGACCGACGACGCCATCAATGTCGCGATCCAGGCCCAGGCTTGGGAGCTGGCGGCCGACTGGCTGGCGCGGCACATCGAGGAAGCCAGCCAGGGCCGCGGCCGTCACCAGATCGTGATGCGCTGGCTCGACGAGATCCCGACCGCCTGGCTCGACCGTCACCCGGAAGTGCGTATCCACTACGCCTTCTCGCTGGGCTTCCTGCCGAGCCAGCACCAGGTCGAGGCACAGCTGGTGCATCTGGATCGCCTGGCAACGGAGCTGGAAGCGAGCGATCCCAAGGGCCAGCGCGAACGCATCGCGACGATCCGCTGCGGCGTGGAGCTGCAGCGCACCGTCTCGCAGGCCATCGTCGACCAGGGACGCGAGAGCCGCGAAAGCGCGCTGCGCTGGCTGCAGCGCTGGCCGCAAGCCAATGACATCCAGACCGGTACCGCCTGCAACATCCTGGCCTTCGGCCACAAGAGCTGCTCGCAGATCGCGGATGGTCTCGAAGCAGCGGCCTCCGGCCGCCACCGGCTGCTGACCGCCAGCGCGTTCTACGGCGCCGCCTGGAGCCACACGATCGAGGCGATGCTGCACCTGAAGCAGGGCAGCTACCGGCAGGCCCAGGCCTGCTGCGAATCCGGCATGGCGCTGGTCAACGACCAGCTGCGCGGACACCGCAGCCACGCCGCGATCCTGGAAGCGCTGATGGCCGGCGTCGCCTACGAGTTCGACGACCTCGAGCGAGCGCGGCGCCTGATCGGCATCAGCCTGGTGAACCTCGAGGAATACAGCACCGCCGACATCCTGATCGTCGCCTACCTGACCCAGGCACGCCTGCAATTCCAGGGCGGCGAAGCAGAGGCCGGCTACGACAGCCTGCACAGCGGCCAGGAACTGGCTGCGCGGCGCCGGCTGCCGCGCGTGCTGCTGACACTGGTCACCGAGGAATGCGTCTGGCTATGCCGCCAAGGACGCATCGCCGCCGCCGCGACACTGGCCCGCAAGCACGGCCTCGACGAACTACGGGAAGTCGGCCCCGGCTGGAACCTCACCGCCGAGAAAGCCACGCGCGCCGCCGCGCGCCTGCGCATGCACGACCAGCCCGCCAGCGTGCTGCCGATGCTGGCCTCTGCGCTGGCCCACGCACGCGACCGTGGCCTGCTGCACCGCCAGGGAGAACTGCTGATGCTCACCGCCGCCGCGCAGCAGCGCTGCGGACGCAGCGAACGCGCCAGCACCGCGCTGCAGGAAGCCCTCGGCATTGCCGCGCGCGAAGGCTATCGCCGCATGTTCCTCGACGAGGCCGAGGAACTGGCCCCGATCGCCCGCGCCCTGCCCGCCTCGGCCGTGGACAACCCCGTGCTGGCACCGCTGGTGCGCGCACTGCAGTCGCAGGGCAAGCCCGGCGCCGCGGCCGCCAGTGCGCCGGTGGAAGACCTGACCAAGCAGGAGCGCCGCATCCTGCGGCAGCTCGACACCGCGCTCAACAACCGCGAGATCGCCGAGTCCCTGTTCGTGTCCGAAGGCACGCTGAAATGGCACCTGCACAACATCTACAGCAAGCTCGGCGTGCGTCATCGCTCGGCGGCGGTAGCGAGTGCGAAGAAGCTGGGGTTGATGGGTGAGGCTTTCTAGCGGCCAAAGGCCGCTGGAAAGCCGAACGCCCGGCCATGGACTGTTTGGCCCCAGCTCCGGCATGACTCAATGTCATGCCGGAGTAAGCCAAACAGGGCCGGGGGTAAATCATCGCGCCGAGGTCGCGCCATGGATGGCGGCACCGCAGTTGCGATGAGCTAGAGCAAGCGTAGCCCGGGTGAAACCCGGGGCCACTCTCTCGCCGCAGACGACGCTCCCGGATTGCATCCGGGCTACGGCCGCCGCGAACCTCATCAGCGAGCGTAGGGTGGGCACCAAAAGTAGGCGCTCTGAGGCGAAGCGAAGCGTGCCCACGTAAGTGTTCCTCCTGTGTGGGCTGAAGCCCACCCTACCCCTCGCTGCAGCGAGCGTAGCCCGGGTGAAACCCGGGGCCACGCTCTCATCGCAGACGACGCTCCAAGATTGCATCCGGGCTACGCCACTACACTTGCTTGACTTCCAGCCAGGCCGCACAGAATCCAGACCATGCCTCCGTTCAAAACTGTTCGCTCCAGGGTAGTCGCCATTGCAGGCGATCCCACCAGAGGTTGGGCTGCTGCAGATCCAGACGACCTGTCTGCCATGGAAGTCCCCTTCGACTTCAGCATCACCAGTGATGGAAACGCCAACTTCCTGCTTGTCTACCGCTCTGTGGATGGCCAGTA
>DATILC010000070.1:0-5121 GCA_035476855.1 Solimonas sp.
GGGCGAAGCTGCCCCGCGTCCGTCGCCGAGCTCAGGCCATGCCGGCACGGCGGTAGAGCTTGTGCATCACGAACAGCGGGCCGATCAGCAGGAACACCAGGTCATCGGCCAGCGAGGGCTTGGCGCCCTCGATCTTGTGGCCGACCAGTTGCACCGCCCAGGACACCAGCCAGACCGCGACGCCGATCCACAGCAGCGACTGGCCAGCTGCCTGGATGCCGAGGATGCCGGCGATCGAGGCCGCGAACCAGAGCGCCATCGCCAGCAGGCTGCCAGCTGACAATCGCAGGTAGAACAGCGCGGTCAACGGCGCGAGGATCGTCACCGGATTGACCCAGGGCGCGACTTCCGCGGACAGGCCCAGCCAGCGGCCGACCGGGATCAACCACAGCAGCGCCAGCGTCGAGAAGAAGATCGCGGGCACGCAGAGATAATGGATCCAGGCGTTGACCGGGTTCTGGTGGCTCTTCTGGTACTCGTCGAGGAACTGCTTGAGGCTGCGCATCGGTGTCTCCATTCGATGCGCACATGCTGCCTGCCGGGGGCCGGCAACACTGTCGCCGGGGCGACAGTCGGCCCGGTAAATTCGGCCCAAGCAAAGCAGTTCAGCCACGGATTACGCGGATCAACGCGGATTTAAAAGATTTTTGGGCAGGTCCGTATCCACCGCTCGGATAATCGGCGGTGGCGCCGCAAATGATTGATCTTGATCCGTGTTCATCCGCGTAATCCGTGGCAAACAAGCTTTTGGGGTTTCAGATCAACAGGCTAACGGCAGCCCCTACAGCGCCTGCAGATGCTCGATCCGCAGGTCCAGCGACTCGTTGCCCTGCCAGCGATTGACCGCCAGCATGAACACCGCGTGCAGCCGGCCGCGCGGGCACAGGCGCTCAGCGCCGCCGAAGTCCACCGCGGTCAGCGGCGGGCCGCCGTCCGGGCCGCGCAGGCGGTACTTGGCGTGACGGCCGTCGGCGCCGATCAGGCGCGCATCCAGCACTTCGAAGGCCCCTTCGAACAAGGGCTCGGGGAAGTCCTGGCCCCAGGGGCCGGCGGACTCCAGCAGGCGCGCGGTGTCCAGTTGCAGTTCGCCGGCGGACAGCTCGCCGTCGGTTTCCAGCGCACGCTGCAGGTCTGCCGGCGACAGCCGTTCACCGCAAGCCGTGTCGAAGGCCGATGAAAACTCCTCGAAGCGGTCTTCGCGCAGGCTCAGGCCCGCTGCCATCGCGTGACCACCGAAGCGCTCGATCAACCCCGGGCGCTGCGCGTCGATGGCCGCCAGCACATCGCGCACATGCAGGCCGCGGATCGAGCGCGCCGAGCCCTTCAGCAGGCCCTCCTCCTGGGCCCGCGCGAACGCGATCGCCGGACGATGGCGCCGTTCCTTGATGCGCGAGGCGACCAGGCCGACGATGCCCTCGTGCCAGCTGTCGTCGAACAGGCAGATGCCGACCGCCTCGCTGTCCTCGCAGAGCAGCTCGGCCTCGTCGCTCATCTGCGTCTGCAGCTCGCGGCGTTCGCGGTTGAAGCGGTCCAGCTGCGCCGCCAGCTCCTGTGCCTGGGCCAGGTCCTCGGTCAGCAGGCACTCGATGCCGGTGCGGATGTCATCGAGGCGGCCGGCGGCATTGATGCGCGGGCCCAGGGCGAAGCCGAGGTCGGTGGAGGTGATGCGGGCCGGCTCGCGCCCGGCCAGCTTCAGCAAGGCCAGCAGGCCCGGCCGCGTGCGGCCGGCGCGGATGCGGCGCAGGCCGTTCTCGACCAGGATGCGGTTGTTGTAGTCCAGCCGGGCAAGATCGGCGACCGTGCCCAGCGCCACCAGGTCGAGCCAGTCCGACAGGTTCGGCTCCGGTCGCTCGCGGTATGCCCCGGCCAGGCGCAGCATCGAGCGTACCGCCAGCAGCAGGTAGAACATCACGCCGACGCCGGCCAACGCCTTGGAGGCGAAGCCGCAGCCCGGCTGGTTGGGATTGACGATGGCTTCCGCCGGCGGCAGCTCCGGCCCGGCCAGGTGGTGGTCGGTGACCACCACGCGCATCCCCAGCGCCTGCGCATGGCGCACGCCGGCGAGGCTGGCGATGCCGTTGTCCACCGTCACCAGCACGCGCGCCCCCGTAGCCGCGGCCAGTTCCGCCAGCGCCGGCGACAGGCCATAGCCCATGCGGAAACGGTCGGGAACGACATAGGAAACGTTCGCAGCGCCCAGGGCACGCAGGCCCAGCACGCCCAGCGCGGTGCCGGTGGCACCGTCGGCGTCGTAATCGCCGGCGATGACGATGCCCTCGCCCTTGACGATGGCATCGAGCAGTACCGCAGCCGCAGTGTCGATGCCCTGCAGGCCCGAAGGCGGCAGCAGCTGCTTCAGATCCAGCGACAGCTGCTCCGGCTGCACGCCACGCGCGGCATAGAGCCGCTGCAGCACCGGATGCAGGCTATCGGGGAAGGCGGCAGTGTCGGCGCGCGGACGCGCGCGGATCAGCAGGGACACAGGCGGATGACGGGCTGGTTACGGGCGGCCAAGAGTAACCGACCGGCCCCGGCGGCGCTGGTCCCGCTACAGTAGCGGCCAGACTGAACCATCCAACCAACCGGGAGCAACCGATGTCCGCCGCCAACCCCATGCTGGGCCCGACGATCGCGCTGGTGCTGTGGACTTTCGCGATCTGGGCCTGGATGTATGCCACCCGCATCCCCGCGATCCTGCAGTCGAAGATGAAGCTGGACCCGATGGCGCCACGCGGCGAGCAGATGGCGCAGCTGCCGGCGCCGGTGCGCTGGAAGGCCGACAACTACAACCACCTGATGGAACAGCCGACGCTGTTCTACGCGGTGACGCTGGCGCTGGCTGTGGCGGGTGACGCCACGATGGCCAGCCTGGCGCTGGCCTGGACCTATGTCGGGATGCGCGTGCTGCACAGCCTGGTGCAGGTGCTGGTCAACATCATCCAGCTCCGCTTCGCGCTGTTCTTCCTGTCATCGCTGGTCCTGCTGGCCCTGACGCTGCGCGCGGCGATGCTGGTGCTCTGAAACAGAAAGGCCCGGTGCCTGCCGCAAGGCAGGCACCGGGCCATGACCGCGATCAGCGCAGGTGCGCCAGCAGCGCCTGCTCGACGGCACCACGCTCGGCCGGCACCTGGATCAGGCCCTGCAGGCCACCCTTGACGATGATGTCCGGATCCTTGAGGCCGTTGCCGGTCAGCGTGCAGACCACGGTGGAACCATCGGCAATCTTGCCGGCCTTGATGTCGCGCAGCGCGCCGCACAGCGAGGCCGCCGAGGCCGGTTCGCAGAACACGCCTTCCTTCTCGGCGAGGAAGCGCTGGGTCTTCAGGATCTCGTCGTCGGTGCATTCGTCGAACCAGCCGCCCGACTCCTCGCGCACCACCCAGGCCTGCTTCCAGGACTGCGGATGGCCGATGCGGATTGCGGTGGCAACCGTCTCCGGCTCATCGACCGGACCGCCGCGCATGAACGGCGCGCTGCCCGCGGCCTGGTAGCCGAGCATCTTCGGGCGGTTCGCGGTCAGTGCCGCGGTCGAGTAGTTGCGCAGTTCCTGCGGCAACGTGTTGGCGCCGGTGGCGAAGCCGGAGACTTCCGAGTAGCCGATCCAGTGCGCAGTGATGTTGCCGGCGTTGCCGACCGGCAGGCAGTGGTAGTCCGGCGCGCGGCCCAGGGCCTCGACGATCTCGAAGGCGGCGGTCTTCTGGCCCTGCAGGCGGAACGGGTTGATCGAATTGACGATCGTCACCGGCGCGGTCTCGGCCACTTCCTTGACCAGGCGCATGCCGTCGTCGAAGTTGCCGTGGATCTGCACCACCACGGCGCCATGGACCACGGCCTGGGCCAGCTTGCCCAGCGCGATCTTGCCTTCCGGGATCAGCACGAAGGCGGTGATGCCGGCGCGCGCGGCGTAGGCGGCGGCGGCGGCGGAGGTGTTGCCGGTGGAGGCGCAGATGATCGCCTTGCTGCCCTCATGCACGGCCTGGGTCACGGCCGAGGTCATGCCGCGGTCCTTGAACGAGCCGGTCGGGTTGAGGCCCTCGAACTTGACGTAGATCTCGCCGCCGAAACCGGCCAGCCCGGGGATGTTCTCCAGCTTGATCAGCGGCGTACGGCCCTCGCCCAGCGAGATCGCACGGACCTCCGGGGCAAACGGCAGGCGGGAACGGTATTGGTCGATCAGGCCGGTATAACGGGTCACGTCGGGTTCTCGATGGGTGCAGAAAGAGTGGATTTTACGCGAGTTTGCATTCGAGGCCGGCCTTGACCGCCGGCCAGTCGCTGTCGATGACGCTGAAGTACACCGAGTGCCGCAGGCGACCGCCCTGCACCAGCATGTGGTTGCGGAACGTGCCTTCCTCGGTCGCGCCGATGCGCGCCAGGGCCGCACGCGAGCGCTGGTTGTTCGAGTCGGTCTTGAACTCGACGCGGATCAGGCCCAGGGTCTCGAAGGCATGGCGCAGCAGCAGGTACTTGGCTTCGGTGTTGGCGGCGGTACGCTGGTAGGCCGGGCTCAGCCAGGTCGCACCGATCTCGGCCCGGCGATGCGCCGTCTCGATCTGCATGAAGCGGCTGCTGCCGATCACGCGGCCGCTACCCGGCTGGACCAGCACGAAGGGTAGCGCGTGACCGGCGGCCTGCCAGGCCAGTGCGGTGTCCACGAAAACACGCATGCCTTCGGGGGTCGAGTGATCCTGCGGCATCCATGCCCAGATGGCCGGATCGGTGCCGGCCGCGGCCAAGGCCTCGACATGCGGCAGACCCAGCGGCTCCAGGCGCACGTGGCGGCCGGCCAGGGTGACCGGCTCCAGCTTCAGTGGCGTAAGGGCAAGGCTGGCGTAGTGCTCAGGAGACATGTTGAGAAGCTTTTCTGCCACGGACTGACACGGAAAACACGGAGAAACGACGACGCCAGCTTTTTGATCCGTGTTATCCGTGTAAATCCGTGGCAAAGATTTTCTTGCTGTCCGTCAGTCGAACTTCTCGACGCGGAAGCGCGCGATGCCTTCGCGCACGAACGGCAGGGTCTGCATCTCCGCCATCGCGGTATCCAGGCGCGCTTCCGGCACCACCGAGGTGATCAGCGCCACCTTGGCATCCTCGCCACCCTGCGGCTCGCGCTGGATG
>DATILC010000071.1:0-15970 GCA_035476855.1 Solimonas sp.
GCTGCAGTCGCCGGATTCTCTGGGACATCGGAATCTCGCGTCGAAGGGCTGCGGGCGGTGGCTTAGCGGCGACGGCTGCTGAGGGCGTTGACGAACTTGCCGGCCACGGCCTCGAGGCCGTCGATCAGCTCGGTCGTGCGGCTCTGCAGGTAGGAGTGCAGCAGCAGCGAGGGGATCGCCACCATCAGGCCGAAGGCAGTGCAGTTCATGGCCTCGGAGATGCCCTTGGACAGCAGGTCGGCCTTCTCGGCCGGGTCGGCAGCACCGAGCGCGGCGAAGGAGCCGATCAGGCCGATGACCGTGCCGAGCAGGCCCAGCAGGGTCGACATGTTGGAGAAGGTGCCGAGATAGTGGGTGCGCTTCTCGATCGCCGGCAGCACCTCCATCAGGCCTTCTTCGGCTGCGACTTCGATCTCCGAGCGCTTGTTCTCGATGCGGGCCTGGGCGATGCCGTTGCTGATGATGCGGGCGATGGCGGTGTCGGAGCCGTCGACCACGCGTGCGGCGCTTTCCAGGTCACCCTGTGCGACCAGCGGGGCGACTTCGGCCCACAGCGCGCCGTTTTCCTTCTGCACCCGGCGCAGGAAGAACCAGCGCTCGATGGTGATCGCGATCGCGCAGACCGCGACCAGCGCGATCGGGTACATGAAGGCGCCGCCGGCCTGGAAGAAGCGCAGCAGGGTTGCGAAGAATTCCATGGTTCAATCCTCTTGTGTCGCGATGCGTCTGATGTGATTCGGATGAAAGACTGCCGGCGGCAGCCTTCTTACTTCCTGTCCTGCGGCGTGACCAGGCCCTTGCTCTTGAGGGCACCGGAAAGCGCGTCGTAGTACTCCAGCTGCCGCTCGAACACGGTACGGTCGATCGGCAGCATTTCTTCCTGCAGCAAGCGTGCCGGGCGGTCGATGTCGCGCTCGGGGTTCGCGTTGCGCCAGGGCGTGATGTACAGGCCGATCGGCGACTCGCGTTCCATGATGATGTTGATGCCGGCGCCCGGCGACTTGTCCGCCGGCGCCGGGGTGGGCGCTGGCTGCTCCCCGCCGACGGCAGGCATTTCTTCCTGGGCCGAAGCGGCGCAGGACATTGCCAGAAGCAGGCCTGAAAATAAAGCCGAAACTGCGATCCGCGTCCTCATTTGCCCTGCTCCTTGCTGCCAGGGCGCAACGAGCTGTCAGCCTTGGGCTTGGCCTTGGCCTTGCCCTTGGCGGGGGTAGCCGCGGCGGGCGCCGGCGCCGGCTTCGGCGCATTGGCCTCGATCTCGGCGACCCAGGCCAGCACCTTCAGGTCCTGCTTGCCGGACAGCCGCTGGTATTCCTTGTAATGGGGCAGGGCATCCATCGGCCGTTTCAGGTGCTCGTCGTACATGATCGCCAGGTTGTAGTGCGCCAGCGCGTTGTTCGGATCGAGCTTGAGCACCTTGTCGTAGGCCATCTGCGCCCGCGGGTAGTCGCCGGTCTCGCGCGCCAGGATGCCGAGCCAGTTGAAGGCCACGGCGTTCTCCTGGTTGAGGATCGCCGCCTTGTTGAAGGCGACCGCGGCCTGCGGCTTGCGCTTGGAGTTGGCGTAGATGATGCCGAGGTTGGTCCAGGGGCCGGAGTACTCCGGGAAGTCCTTGGTCAGTGCCACCAGCGACTGCTCGGCTTCCTGCAGCTGCTTGGCCTTGAGCTGCCCCAGCGCGGCATTGAAGCGCGCCTGCGGGTCGCCCTTGTCCGGCACGGCCGCGGTTTCCTTGCCCGGCGGTGCCGGCAGGTCCTTCTTCGGTGCCGTCTTGCAGGCGCCCAGCGCGGCGCACAGCGCCAGGGCCAGCGCGAACTTCAACGCCGGATTACTTGAGGCTTTCATAACGGTCCTCGCCCTGTTCGCGCTTGCCGTACTTCGCCGGGGAAATCGCGGCCAGCGCCTTGGCGCTCTTGGCGACCCATTCGTCGTAGACGCCCTGGGTGATGCGCTTGAGATTGGCTTCGTGGGTGGCGATGGCCTTTTCCTCGAAGGGGAAGGCCTGTTCCTCGAGCAGGATGTTGTACTGCTCCAGTTCCAGTTCGCCGAGGTTGCGCGGCCGCTCCGAGTCCATCAGCGCCTTGCCGAAGTCCTGGTACAACCCGCCCAGTTCGTAGGTCGCCGCGGTGGTGATCTCGGCGTAGCCGTAGGTCGCCGCCTTGTTCAGCGCCAGGATCGACTGTTCCATCGCCTGCTTCTTGGCCGGCAGCGATTTCTCCACCGGGGTCGACAGCCGCAGCGCACGGGCCTGCTGTGCGGTGATGCGGCCGATCTCGAGGCTGGCCTTGGCTGCCAGCGAACGCGTGCGCTCCGTGCGCTCGCCGCCGGCGCTGTCGTCGGCGGCGACAATGTCGCGCAGCCAGTACAGGCGGCCGGCAGCGTCGCCGCGCGCGGTGGCCAGTTCCATCAGGCGCTGGCGGGCGTCCATCGAACGCGCCAGCGGCCGCGGGAACTGCCGCACGTAGGCCTCGTAGGCCTGCGCGGTCTCGGCCGGCAGCTTGGCCTCGTCGTACAGCGTTGCCGACAGCCAGGCCGCTTCCATGCGTACGTCCACCGACTCGGTGGCACGCATCGAGATGCGGCGGTAGGCGGCGGCGGCCAGCGCCGGCTTCTTGTCCTTCTGGTAGGCCACGGCCAGCTTCTTGTCGACGTCCGCCTCCAGCGCATGGCCGGGGAACATCGAGCGGAAGCCTTCCAGCACCTGTGCGGCCTTGGGCCAGTCTTCCAGCTGCATCAGCGCGGCGCCGGCGTCGTAGTCGGCGGTGGCGCGGATCTTCGCCTGCGGCGTGACCTGGCCGACGCGCAGGAACTGGTTGGCGGCGGTGCGCAGGTCCTTGGCGTCACGCGCAGCTTCGCCCTGCTTGTAGATCGAGGCGGCGAGCTGTTCGATCACCTCGGCATGGGCCGGGGAGTTCGGTGTGGTCAGCTTGAGCTCTTCGGCGAAGGCCTTTTCGGCCTCCGGGTAGCGCTTCTGCGCGAACTGCGAGTCGCCGGTGACGCTCCAGGCGGTGCGGCGCAGTTCCGCCGCCACTGCGACCTGGGCCGAGAGCACGCGGCCGGCGACCTTGATCGCCTCGTCGTAGCTCTTCAGCTCGTACAGGTCCAGCGCGGCCTGGGTCAGCACCGGGTAGGTCTTGGGGTGGCCCGGGAAGGTATCGGCCATCTTGATGCCGGCGTCGATCGCCTGGCGCAGCGCGCCGCCGGCGCGCTCGGCCGGAGACACTTCCTTTGCATACTTCTGGTAGGCCAGCACGCTGGCATGCGCGGCTTCGCCGGCGCGGGTGTGTGCCGGGTAGCTGTAGGCGGTCTTGGCGTATTCCTTCGCCGCTTCCAGCGTCTGGCCGCCGTCGAGCAGGGCGTCGCCCAGCAGGAAGTTGATCTCGGCCACGCGCTTGTCCTGCGGGTAGACCTCGATGATGCGCTTGTACCACTTGGCTGCGGTCAGGAACACCGGCTTGTTCTTCACCGGATCCTGCTGCGCCAGCGCGTGGTAGTGCTTGGCCAGGTCCTCGAGGTGCGTGCGCAGCTCGGTCAGCACTTCCTGCGTCGCCGGCTTGCCGCCCCAGTAGGCTGCAGCCGGGTCGTAGTTGACGGCGTAGCGTTCCTTCTCGGTGACCACCAGGTCGCGGAAGCCGCCGGCGGCATAGGCCTTGATCACGCGGCTCTGGAAGGCCGGCGCGCGCGGCGACTGCGGATAGCGCTCGATGAAGGCCGCGTAGGTGTTGGCGGCGTCGGTGAAGCGTTCCTTGTCCAGCAGCGATTCGCCCAGCGCGGCGTAGACCAGCGGGTAGAAGCGCGGATCGCCGTGTTTGGAGAGGTAATCGTTGAGCGCCTTGCCGCCGCCCAGCTGGATCAGCGACAGGGTGACGACACGCAGCGAGTCCTTCGCCATGTCGAACTTGCCCTTGTCGACGCCGGACAGGGCCTTGTCGGTCTCGAACTGCTCGCCGGCCGGCAGCTCGCGGTCGAGGATCGCGAAGAAGGTGCCGATCGCCTCCTCGAACTTCGACTGCTTGTACTGCGACCAGCCGTACTTGTACTGGGACGGTTCGAAGAAAGGTGTGGCTTCCTTGAGGTCCATCACCGTCTTGTACTCGAGCTCGGCCTCGTCGTAGCGCTTGGTCAGGAACAGCAGCTCGGCGCGGCGGAAGTGGGCGTCGCCGGCCAGGTCGGAGTCCGGCAGGCGCTCGGTCAGGCGCTTGAGCGTGTCGATCGCGGCGTTGACGTCGCCGACGTTCTGGTAGGCGCGCGCCAGCTGGTAGAACACGCGGTCGTTCTTCGGGTCTTCCGGGCGGTCGTTCAGCAGTTCGTTGTAGAACTTGATCGACTCCTTGATCGACTTGGCGCTTTCCTCGGTATTGCCGCGGGTGTCCTCGATCTGCACGTTGAGGTCGGCCAGGCGGCGCTTGGCCTCGGCCTTGGTGTCGACGTCGGGTTCGAGTTCCAGCAGCTTGCGGTAGTTGTCCGCGGCCTTTTCCGGATCGTTGGCGATCGGTTCGGAGGTGATGATCGGCAGCTTGGCCTCGAGCGGCTGGTCGAGCTTGCCGATCGCCTTGCCGATGCGCGGCGTCTGGCCCTTGATCGGCTGGACGCCGCAGGCGCCCAGCAGCAGTGCCGCCGCGACCGCAGTCAGCGCGAAGGGCAGCACCGTCCCGTGCTTGGGGTTGCTCATTCGTTCAGCTCACCTTTCTGGGCGCGGTCGTAGAGGCGCGCCAGTGCGAAGCGGGCCTCGACCAGGTATTTCTCGATCTGGCGCTGCTGTCCCTGCAGTTCCTTGACCGCGATTTCGGTCAGAAGTTGGCTCTGCTGCTCGCTCAGCTGCGAGGACACGTCACGCAGGTTGGCGACGCGCTTCTTCAGCACCTGGGTGCGCTCGTAGGGGCCGTTGAAGCCGCCCTGCGGCGTGCTGGAGACCGCCAGCGGTGCCAGCGGCAGCGGCGCCTTGGGCAGCGCGCCGGTGTAGGCACCCGGGGCCGACAGGCGCTGCTCGGTGCGCAGCTGGATCTTCAGGCCGGGGAAGGACCTGTCCTGGTCCTGGCGCGCACGCGCGATCAGGTCCGGGATCACCGCCGGCTCGCGCTCGGTGCTGGTCCAGGCGGACTCGGTGGCGTCGAGGCGGCCGCGCCAGGCGTCGACGTTGCGCGCCAGCATGCGCATGTCGCGGTAGTTCTTCAGCGTCTCCTGGAAGCGGTGCTCGGCCAGCAGCGACTGCAGGAAATAGGTTTCCGGTGCGTCCGGCAGGTCCTTGAGCTTCCACTCCCAGCCGGCCTCGGAATCGACGTCGCGGCGCACGATGGTCTCGACCATGCGCCCGCCCTTGATCGAATCCATCGCCACGTCCATGCGCTTGCGGCCCTTCTCCAGTTCCTCGATGGCGCGCTCGTAGAACTTCAGCGCCTGGGTGTGGGCGCCGAGGCGGTCGAGGGTGAAGGGGATGGCCAGCCAGGCTTCCTGCACCGCCGGGTCCATCGGATCGCGCGAGATCAGCTCGACCCAGGGCACCAGCGCCTTGCGCAGTGCGTCTTCCTCTTCCTTCTGCGCCTTCGACAGCCGGAAGCTGCGCAGGCCGGCGCGCTTGAACACGTCGTCCTCGAGGAAGCCCGGGCGCAGCAGCACGCCCAGGGTCGAGAAATTGCTGAAGGGATTCTCTTCCTCGGTCTGCTTGCCGACCTCGGCGCGCTGCATGCGGGCGCCGGTCGGGGCCAGTTCGGCCCAGCCCAGGCCCAGCAGGGCGCGGTTGGAGAACGGCCCCTCGACGCGGATGCGCGAGAAGAACGGCTTGGCGGTACCGCCCTGCTTGTTCTGCAGGAAGTAGTAGCCCAGCGTCAGGTTGGCGCGGTCGCGCAGCGCCAGGTCCTCGGAGGTCTCGGCGCGCATGCGACCGACCTTGTCGAGGATCGTGGTGCCCTGCTGGGCGCGGCCGTCGTTGATCAGGGCGATGCCGAGGTTGTAGCGGGTGTACTCGGACAGCTTGCGGGCGTTGTCCTCGGCGCTCAGCATCTGCGCCGCCTCGCCGTAGCGGCCATCCGCCATCAGCACGCGGGCGTAGAGATCCTGCCAGTCCTCGGTCAGGGGCTTGGGCAGCTTCTCGCGCATGCGCAGCAGGGTGGCGCGGGCCTCCGAGGTGTAGCCGCGCTGGTAATCGAACTCGGCCAGGCGCAGGCGCGCGCGGTTCAGCACCAGGCTGTCCGGCGAGCCGCTGGCGAGGTTGCGGTAGATCGCCTCGGCCTCGTCGCGCATGCCGAAGGACAGGTAGCTCTCCGCCAGGCGCCACTGGAATTCCGAGGGCATGCGCGCCGGATCCTTGCCGCGGCTGCCCGACAGCAGTTCGATCAGCGCCGAGAAATAGCGGCCGTCGGCGTCGAGGAACATGGCATTGCGCACCTGCGGGTCGCTGGCGGTGCCGGGGACGAAGCTTTCGGCGGCCAGCGCGGACGCGGGTGCCAGCGCGGCGCCGAGGCAGAAGGCGGCGAGGCGGGTGCTCCGGTTGAGGCGGCTCACTTGCTGCTCCTCCACTGCTTCATGGAGATGCCGGCCTTGGACAGGCGGTTGCGACGGGCAATGCTGATCTCCAGGTCGGTGGGGCGCTGGTCCTTGTCGAACACCGCCTCGTAGCTGTCGCCGACCGGCGCCGCGCCTTCCTTGGCATCGGCCATCTGGCCGCTGTAGCTGATGCGCAGGCGGTGCGCGCCCGGCGCGACGTTGGCGCGCATGACGCGCTGCACGTGCTTGTCGGCGAGCAGGGCCTTGGCGTCGCGATCGGTGTAGCTGAAGGTCTGCGGCGCGCCGTTGTCGACGCTGACGCTGACGTCCTTCAGCAGCAGGCCCGGCACCTTGATGCTGAGGTAGACCGACAGCCGCGAGTGGGCCGGATAGAGCACGTCATCCTCGATGACCTGGGCTTCGGTGCCGAAGGCCAGCGCCTCCTTCTTGAAGGCCTGGACCGACTGGTCCAGCTTCAGTGCACGCTCTTCGAGTTCCTCGGAGCTTGCGGCCTGCGCCAGTGGCGCCGATGCAGACAACGCAACAAGCAGGAGTCCTACGGCCTTGCGGCAGTTGATGGAGGGCATCGGGGGTGGGCTTCGCGTTCTTGAAATCCGGCCGGAGTGTAGCAAATGGCGTGTGGGGCAATCCGGGACAGCGACCGCTTTACAGACCATCACGGAGCCGACATGTTCCGGCGGATCGATGACATATGTAAGCCCCTCGGGGCAACGTTCGTCGGGTCTGGGGGTGCCCCGGTCGGCTGCCTGCACCGCGATCGTGCGAACGCCCGCAAAGCCACGTCCGTCAAGGGTTTCAGGGGCGTCGCGGTTTTGTTGACGCTCCTGGAGGTGCTTGTTATAAAGCGCCGCGAGCTTGGCTCCTCGCGGCACTTCCGCAGCTTCGATGCCGTCACATCGAAGACATTTACAGGAGCCAGGGACCCGATCCGTACATTCGAATCCGGCCGTATGAGGCCATCACCATTATTTTGTCTGCGAGGGAAAGCATTCCAATGAACAAGACTGACCTGATCAACGCGATTGCCGACAAGGCCGACCTGTCGAAGGCCGATGCCGGCCGCGCGCTCGATGCGCTGTTTGAAGTGGTGGGCAAGGCGCTGAAGAAGCGTGACAAGGTTTCGCTGGTGGGCTTCGGCACCTTCATGATCCGCGAGCGCTCGGCTCGTACCGGCCGCAATCCGAAGACCGGCGCGCCGCTGAAGATCAAGGCAAGCAAGACGCCGTCGTTCAAAGCTGGCAAAGCCCTGAAGGATGCTGTAAAGTAGCGGGCTCTTCTGGGGTGCTTCAACGGGTGCCGACCAAGTCGCAGGGTGCTTAGCTCAGCTGGTAGAGCGTCGCCCTTACAAGGCGAATGTCGGCGGTTCGAGCCCGTCAGCACCCACCAAGAGAAACAAGTGGAGCGGTAGTTCAGTTGGTTAGAATACCGGCCTGTCACGCCGGGGGTCGCGGGTTCGAGCCCCGTCCGCTCCGCCACTTAAGATGAAGAAAAACGGGCGCCGCAAGGCGCCCTTTTTTTTGTGCCCGCTGTTCTATCCGAGAGGCAGTGACGCCGTCCGTGGCGGGGCCCTGCTTCCCGATTGTGCCCCGGCCCGGCCATCCATGGCCGGGCGTGATCCGCCGCAGGCGATGACATTCAGTCATCGCCAAAGCGCGGCGGATCACCCGTGCAACAAAAAAGCGGGCCGAGGCCCGCCTTGGGTTTGTTACACGGGGCGGTCAGGCCGCCTGCTGTGCCTTGTTCTGTTCGAACTTCTTCCTGCTCGGCAGGATGTTCATCATCTTGCAGATGATGCCGAGCATGACCTCGTCGGCGCCGCCGCCGATCGAGATCAGGCGGGTGTCGCGATAGGCGCGCGAGATGTTGTTGTCCCACATGAAGCCCTGGCCGCCCCAGTACTGCAGGCAGGCGTCGGTGACCTCGCGCGAGACGCGGCCGATCTTGAGCTTGCACATCGAGGCCAGCATCGCCACTTCCTGCGGCGACTTCTGGCCCAGGATGTACTCCTCGGTGGTCTGGTAGATCAGCGCCTTCAGTGACTCCACCTCGGTGCGCAGCTCGGCCAGGCGGAAGTGCACCGACTGGTTGTCCAGCAGCGACTGGCCGAAGGCCTGGCGCTGGCCGGTGTACTCGATGGTCTCCTTGATGATGTTGAACAGCCCGTCGATGCCCGACGCGGCGCCGAACAGGCGCTCTTCCTGGAACTGCATCATCTGGATGGTGAAGCCCATGCCCTCCTGGCCGATCAGGTTGCGACGCGGCACGCGGACGTTGTCCAGGAAGATCATCGCCGTGTCGGAGGAGCGCATGCCGAGCTTGTCGAGCTTGGTCTTGCGGTCGATGCCGGCGGCGTCCATCGGCACCACGATCAGCGACTTGTTCATGTGCGCCTTGCCGTCGCTGGTGTTGACCAGCATGCAGGCCCAGTCGGCCTGGGTGCCGTTGGTGATCCACATCTTGGAGCCGTTGATCACGTAATCGTCGCCATCGCGGCGCGCCGTGGTCTTGATGCTGGCCACGTCGGAGCCGGCCGAGGCCTCCGACACGGCGATCGACACCACCATCTCGCCCTTGATCGCCGGTTCCAGGTATTCCTTGCGCAGCGCCGGCGAGCCGAAGCGCGCGAGCGCCGGCGTCGCCATGTCGGTCTGCACGCCGATGCCCATCGGCACGCCGCCGCAGAGGCAGTTGCCCAGGGCCTGGGCGAACATGACCTGGTAGGAGTAGTCCAGGCCGAGGCCGCCGTTCTCCACCGGCTTGTTGATGCCCAGCAGGCCGAGGTCGCCCATGCGCTTGAGCACTTCATGCGCCGGCCAGATACCGGCCTTTTCCCACTCCGGCACCTGTGGGTTGAGTTCGTCGACGACGAACTTCTTCACGGTGTTGTACAGCTCCTTGTGTTCATGGGTAAGTTGCATTACCAATCTCCGGGGGTTCGCGATGAACTCACTATACATCCGCCGCCACGGCAAAGGCTACATCAGCGGATGAGACCCCAAAACATCAAAGTAATGATCGTTACCGCAGCCCGCGTTATGGGCCTATTTTGTGGCCGGACGGGGCTTGTCGGCGGAAGCACTCGGCCAGCGCACCTTTATTGCGAACAAGCGGGGCCAGCGCTTGCCGGTGACGATCAGCCGGTCAGCCGCAGCATCGTAGGCAACGCCGTTGAGCACCCCATCGGCCGACGGCATGGCATCGGCGGGCAACAGCCGGCGCAACCCCGCCAGGTCGAGCCAGCCGCCGACGCGGCCATCGGCGGGGTCAATCAGCGCAATCCGGTCGCTGTACCAGATGTTGGCGAGGATCCATCCGCGCGCGTATTCGAGCTCGTTGAGCCCTGATACCGGCTCGCTGCCATCGATTACTTCCAGTGTTCTCAAGACCTTCTGCGTCGCGGCATCGACGAAGGCGAGTCGCGACGAGCCATCGCTGCGGATCAGTTGCCGGCCATCGCTGGTCAGTCCCCAGCCTTCGCCGTCGTAGCGGAACTCGCGCAGCAATCGCAGCTGCGTATCGAACACGAAGCCGCGCTGCTCACGCCAGCTGATCAGGTGCAGAAGTCCGTCATGCAGGGCCAGGCCTTCGCCGAAAACCGTCGATGGAAGTTTGTAGCTATGCAGCACTCGGCCACTGCCCGGATCGGTTTCAAACAGCGCAGATCGCGCGTAGAGGCCGGTGCTTTCGATCAGTCGGCCATCGCGCCAAACGAGGCCTTGAGTGAAGCGAGACGTGTCATGCGGCAACGATTGCAGCACTTCATGCGAAATCGCTGAAGCCCTTGTCCCATCAGCGTTTGCGGCACATGCGTGCTGAAAAAACTGAGCGACAAAAATGCAAATCGCAGCAAAAAATTTCGTGCGCATGTGTGGGTGTGAAAAACTCACTCCAGATAAAGACGTTGCTTTTTTATTTATTTTTAAGTAAATATTCACAACAAGGAAATGCACTTGCATCTCCTGCTTATGCGGAAAGTGTTCCGCAACTGTTCGATCGGAGGATTGTGACATGGCGACCACTGCGAAGAAGTCTGCTGCGAAGAAGCCGGCTGCCAAGAAGGCTGCTGCCAAGAAACCCGCTGCCAAGAAGGCTGCGAAGAAGCCTGCTGCCAAGAAGGCAGTGAAGAAGGCTGCTGCCAAGAAGGCGGTCAAGAAGGCTGCCAAGAAGAAGTAACAGCTTTCTGGTTTCACCAGCTCGGGCGGTCATGCGCCGCCCGCGCGGTTTGCTTCAAACGCATGATCGAAACGCCACGCCGGATTCATGCCGAGCGTGGCTTTTTTTTCTTTAAGGGGGCGGCCGTCCTTCTTTAGGGACCTGCCGCCGCCCTGCACTACAATGGCGCCCTTCCACCACGACGGGACATCATCGCCATGATCCGCAGCATGACGGGCTACGCCCGCGCCGAAGTCCAGAAGGGCTGGGGACGCCTCAGCTGGGAGCTGCGTTCCGTCAACCACCGCTACCTCGACCTGCAGTTCAAGATGCCGGAGGAGTTCCGCTCCCTGGAAAACGAACTGCGCGTGATGGCGGGGGCCCGGCTGTCCCGCGGCAAGGTCGAATGCGGCCTGCGCTACAGCCGCGAGACCGGCGACGACGAAAGCCTGCAGCTCGACCTCGGCCGCCTCAGGCAGTTGCGCGAGGCGATGGACGCGGTCGGCCATGAATGTGGTCCGCTGACGGCGACTGACCCGATCCGCATCCTCAGCTTCCCCGGCGTGCTGCGCCAGGAGCAGGCCGACTTCGCGCCGATGCTGGCCGAGTCCAAGCGCCTGTTCGAGGCCGCGCTGGACGATTTCACCCAGACCCGAGGCCGCGAGGGCGAGCGCCTGGGCCAGTTCCTTGCCGAGCGCACCACTGCGCTGGCCGGGCTGGTGGCGAAGGTGCGCGAGCGCCATCCGCAGGTCCGCGACCAGTGGCTGCAGAAGCTGCGGGCGCGCTGCAATGAACTGGGGGTCGAGATCGAGCCGCAGCGCCTGGGCCAGGAAATGGCGCTGGCGGCCCAGCGTCTCGACGTCGAGGAGGAGATGTCGCGCCTGCTGAGCCACTTGGAAGAGGTGAAGCAGGCCTGCGCCCGTGGCGAGTCGGTCGGCCGCCGCCTCGACTTCCTGATGCAGGAGCTCAACCGCGAGGCCAATACCCTGTCCTCCAAGTCCCAGGATGCCGAGATCACGCGCTGCGCGGTGGAGATGAAGGTCATCATCGAGCAGATGCGCGAGCAGGTGCAGAACATCGAGTAGACGCGTGAGCGAATCCCCGAACGTCCCCGGTACGCTGTTCATCGTCTCGGCCCCCAGCGGCGGCGGCAAGACCAGCCTGACCCGGGCGCTGGTGCCGCACCTGGCGGTGCAGTCGATCCCGGCGACCATTTCCGTCTCCTACACCACCCGGGCGCCGCGGCCGGGCGAGGTCGACGGCAGCCATTACCATTTCACCGGCCGCGAGCAGTTCCAGGCGATGGCCGCGCGCGGCGAGTTCTTCGAGCATGCCGAGGTGTTCGGTAATCTCTATGGCACCGGCCGGGCGAAGACCGAGGCCCTGCTGGCCGCCGGCCATGACGTGATCCTGGACATCGACTGGCAGGGCGCCCGCCAGGTGCGGGCCCAAGCGCCGCAGGCGGTGGGCATCTTCATCCTGCCGCCCTCGCAGGCCGAGCTGGAACGCCGCCTGCGCGGTCGCGGCCAGGATTCGGACGAGGTGATCGCCCGGCGCATGGCCCAGGCCCGGGACGAGATGTCGCACCACGACGAGTACGACTATCTAATAGTGAACGAGGACTTCGACCGCGCCCTGCGCGAGCTGGCCGCGGTGTTCATTGCCCACCGCCTGGGCATGGCCGGCCAGCGTGGCCGCCACCGGGAGCGGATTCGCGGCCTGCTGGCATAGGGCCGGCCAATCCGTTACGATGCCGCCCTTGTTTTCGCCAGAGTGATGTCATGGCCCGCGTTACCGTTGAAGACTGCCTCGAAAAAATCCCCAACCAGTTCGACCTGACCCTGGTTGCTGCCAAGCGCGCGCGCCAGCTGGCTCGTGGCGCCGACGCCCGTTTGCCCTGGGGCAACCACAAGTCGACCGTGCTGTCGCTGCGCGAGATCGCCGAGGGCTACATCGATCGCAGCGTGCTCGAAGAGATCGACCTGCCGGCCGTGCAGCAGCCGAAGGTGGAACTCGAAGCGCTGGACCCGAGCTTCGACGCCTAGGGTACGTTCCGGTACTACGCCGCACCCCTGTCGCGGAATCTCAATAAGACAAATCCAATCAGGACACGCGGCATCCATGCCGTGGATCTCGAAGAAAGCTTAAGGCCTGCGCAAGCAGGCCTTTTTTCGTTGGGACGCCTCACCACGGCGTCATATACTCAAAGCATGGAACTGCCTGTCATCCAGCGCATCAGCACCGTGATCCGTACGCAGCGCGCCGAGCGCGAGTACGGCATCGAGGCGCTGGCGAAGCTGCTGGAGGGCTACCTCACCGACGAGCAGATCAGCGAGGTGCGCCGCGCCGCGGAGTTCGCGACCAATGCGCACAAGGACCAGCGCCGCAGCTCCGGCGAGCCCTACGTCTACCACCCGCTGGCGGTGGCGCGCATCCTCGCCGAGATGCGGCTGGATCACACCACGCTGATCGCCGCGATCCTGCACGACGTCATCGAGGACACCGGCATCTCCAAGGACTCGCTGGCCCTGGAGTACGGCAAGGATGTCGCCGAGCTGGTCGACGGCGTCAGCAAGATCGGCAAGATCGAGGGCATGAGCCGGCAGGAGCGCCAGGCCGAGAGCTTCCGCAAGCTGCTGCTGGCGATGACCCAGGACCTGCGCGTGATCCTGGTCAAGCTGGCCGACCGCCTGCACAACATGCGCACGATGAACCACGTGGCCTCCGACAAGCGCCGCCGCGTGGCGCAGGAGACCCTGGACATCTACGCGCCGATCGCCCAGCGCCTCGGTATCCACACCATCCGCACCGAGCTTGAGGACCTCGCCTTCGAGGCGATCTACCCGCGGCGCTATTTCGTGCTGGCGGCGGCGATCCGCGAGCAGATGGGCGACACCCGCAAGGTCATCAAGGAAGTCGAGCAGAAGGTTTCGGCGGCACTGAAGACGGAAGGCATCGGCGCCAGCGTGGTCGGGCGCGAGAAGAACATCTACAGCGTCTACCAGAAGATGCAGCGCAAGAAGCTCAAGTTCCTCAAGGTCATGGACCTGCTGGGCTTCCGCGTGATCGTTTCCAAGGTCGACGACTGCTACCGCACGCTGGGCGTGGTGCACCACGTGTTCAAGCCGGTGCCGGGCGAGTTCGACGACTACGTCGCCAACGCCAAGTCCAACGGTTACCAGTCGCTGCACACCGCCTGCATCGGCCCTGGCGGCCACAAGGTCGAGGTGCAGATCCGCACCCGCGACATGCATCACGTCGCCGAGAGCGGCATCGCCGCGCACTGGCAGTACAAGCTCGGTGCCCGCGACGGCACCCTTGCGCCGCAGGCGCGCGCCCGCGAATGGCTGCGCGGCCTGTTCGACACCCTCAACAACGCCTCCTCCGCCGACTTCATGGAGAGCGTCAAGGTCGACCTGTTCCCGGACGAGGTCTACGTCTTCACGCCGCGCGGCGACATCCGCCGGCTGCCGCGCGGCGCCACCCCGGTCGACTTCGCCTACGCCGTGCACTCGGAGCTGGGCGAGCACTGCGTCGCCGCCCGTGTCGACGGCCAGTTGGAACCGCTCAACTCGCCGCTGAAGAACGGCCAGACCGTGCAGATCATCACCGCGCGCCATGCCCGGCCCAACGCCGCCTGGCTCAACTTCGTCAAGACCGCCAAGGCGCGCACCTCGATCCGCAGCTACCTCAAGAACCAGCGCGAGGACGAGGCCATCCGCCTGGGCCGGCGCCTGCTGGAGATCGCCATGCGCGAACTGCGCGTGCCGATGTCGGCGCTGAAGGACGAGGCCATGTTCGGTCCGGTGCTGAAGGCCTATGCCTTGAAGGACATGGAGGACCTCTACGTCTCGATCGGCACCGGCAACCGCCTGGCGCCGCTGGTGGCGCGGCAGATGCTGCCGGCGGACAACGCGCCGGTGACCAGCGCCATCCCCGGCGGCGGCACCGCGCTGGCGATCGAGGGTACCGAAGGCCTGGTGCTGGACTACGCCCGCTGCTGCTACCCGGTGCCGGGCGACGAGATCCGCGGCAACGTCAGCGTCGGCCGCGGCATCGTCGTGCACCGCAGCGACTGCAGGCACGCCAAGGCCCGCCCCGAGGACTGGGTGCCGCTGACCTGGGCCGACCAGGTGCTCGGCGACTACTTCGCCGAGGTGCGGATCAAGGCGGAGAACCAGCGCGGCCTGCTGGCGCGCGTCACCACCGAGATCTCCGAAGCCGGCTCCTCGATCGAGAACGTGCAGATTCCGGACCGCGGCGGTGGCGAGGGCCTGGAGATGCGCTTCATCATCACCGTGCGCGACCGCGTGCACCTGGCGCGCGTGATCCGCCGCATCCGCCGGGTCGACTCGGTCGAGCGCGTCATCCGCGCCTGAACCCTTTCACTACACTCCAGAAACCATGACTCGCGAAATCATCCACACGGACGCGGCTCCGGCCGCCATCGGTACCTACTCGCAGGCGGTGAAGTGCGGCAACACGGTCTATCTCTCCGGCCAGATCCCGCTGGATCCGAAGACCATGACCTTGGTCAACGCCACGATCGAGGACGAGATCCACCAGGTGTTCCGCAACCTCGCCGCGGTCTGCGAGGCCAGCGGCGGCAGCCTGGCCGATATCGCCAAGCTCAACGTCTTCCTCACTGATCTGGCGCATTTCGCCAGGGTCAACGAGATCATGGGCCAGTACTTCAAGCCGCCGTACCCGGCACGCGCCGCGATCGGCGTCGCCAGCCTGCCGCGCGGCGCGCGCGTCGAGGCCGACGGTATCCTGGTGCTTGGCTAAGCCCGAAACACCCCGCAAGGCGCCACCGGCGCCGACGCTGGCGACCGAGGTCATGTACCTCAAGGGCGCCGGCCCCGCAGTGGCACAGCGGCTGCGGGCGCTGGGCATCGAGCGGGTGCGCGAGCTGCTGTTCCACCTGCCGCTGCGCTACGAGGACCGGCGCAGGATCACGCCGGTCCTGCAGCTGCGCGACGGCGACGAGCAGCAGATCCGCGCGCGAGTGCTGCATGCCGAGGTGCGCTATGCCGGTCGCCGCTCGTTGCGCGTGCTGGTCGACGACGGCGGCGCCAGCCTGCTGCTGCGCTTCTTCCACTTCAACGAGCAGCAGCGCCAGGCTTTCCAGCCGGACCGCTGGATCCAGGCCTATGGCCCGGCACGGCATGGCGCGCAGGGCTGGGAGATGGTGCATCCGGAATACCGGCTCGCCGACCGGCCGGAGGAATTCAAGACCGAGGACCGGCTGACGCCGATCTATCCACTGACCACCGGCATCACCCAGGCACGCCTGCGCGGGCTGGTGCAGCTGGCG
>DATILC010000072.1:0-17288 GCA_035476855.1 Solimonas sp.
TGTACATCAACTCGCCGGGCGGCGTGGTCACTGCCGGCCTGTCGATCTACGACACCATGCGCTTCATCAAGCCGGACGTGGCCACCATGTGCATCGGCCAGGCGGCCAGCATGGGTGCGTTCCTGCTGTCCGCGGGCGCCAAGGGCAAGCGTTTCATACTGCCCAACGCCCGCGTGATGATCCACCAGCCCTCCGGCGGCGCCCAGGGCCAGGCCACGGATATCGAGATCCAGGCGCGTGAAATCCTTTACCTGCGCGAGAAGCTGAACAAGCTGATGGCCGAGCACACCGGCCAGCCGCTGGAGAAGATTGCCCGCGACGTCGAGCGCGACTATTTCCTGAACGCCGAACAGGCCCGGGACTATGGCTTGATCGACCAGATTCTCGCCCAGCGGGGCGAGACCAACCGCTAAGCGGTTCAGCGCCTGTCACGGGTTTTGCAGGTAAAAGACACTGTGCTATACAGGTGTCACCGGGTCGTCATGGTCCCGGGAGAGGATTGAGATGAGTAACGAAACACGGAGCGGCGCGCACAACGGTCGGGTTCTGTATTGCTCTTTCTGCGGAAAGAGCGAGCATGAAGTCCGCAAGCTGATCGCTGGTCCTTCGGTGTACATCTGCGACGAATGCGTCGACTTGTGCAACGACATCATCCGCGAGGAAGTCCACGCCAAGCCCTCGACCAAGGGTTTGCCGAAACCGCAGGAAATCCGCGCGGTGCTGGACGAGTACGTCATTGGCCAGGAAACGGCCAAGAAGATCCTGTCGGTGGCGGTCTACAACCACTACAAGCGCCTGTCGGTGAAGGGCTCGCAGGACGGCGTCGAGATCGCCAAGTCCAACATCCTGCTG
Source organism: Solimonas sp. (assembly GCA_035476855.1). Lineage (GTDB taxonomy): Bacteria > Pseudomonadota > Gammaproteobacteria > Nevskiales > Nevskiaceae > Solimonas_A. The sequence goes on from DATILC010000072.1 coordinate 853, forward strand.
ATCGGTCCGACCGGCTCCGGCAAGACGCTGCTGGCTGAAACGCTGGCGCGCCTGCTGGACGTGCCGTTCGCGATCGCCGATGCGACGACGCTGACCGAGGCCGGTTACGTCGGCGAGGACGTCGAGAACATCATTGCGCGCCTGTTGCAGAAGTGCGACTACGACGTCGAGAAGGCACAGCGCGGCATTGTCTACATCGACGAAATCGACAAGATCTCGCGCAAGAGCGAGAACCCGTCGATCACCCGTGACGTGTCGGGCGAGGGCGTGCAGCAGGCCCTGCTGAAGCTGGTGGAAGGCACCATCGCCAGCGTGCCGCCGCAGGGCGGCCGCAAGCACCCGCAGCAGGAGTTCCTGCAGGTCAATACGGCCAGCATCCTGTTCATCTGCGGCGGCGCCTTTGCCGGCCTCGACAAGGTGATCCAGAGCCGTACGGTCAAGGCGGGCATCGGCTTCCAGGCCGAGGTCAAGAGCCATGACGACTCGAAGCACGTCAACGAGCTTTACGCCAAGGTGGAGCCGGACGACCTGATCCGCTTCGGCCTGATCCCCGAGTTCGTCGGCCGCTTGCCGGTGCTGGCGGTGCTGGAGGAGCTCGACGAGAAGGCGCTGATGTCGATCCTGAAGGAGCCGAAGAACGCGCTGGTCAAGCAGTACTCCAAGCTGTTCCAGATGGAAGGTGTCAGCCTGGAGTTCCGCGAGGAGGCGCTGCGCGCCATCTCCAAGCGAGCCAAGGAACGCAAGACCGGCGCCCGCGGCCTGCGCACGATCATGGAAAACATCCTGCTCGACGTGATGTACGACCTGCCGTCGATGACCAATGTCAGCAAGGTCGTGGTCGACGAGGCCGTGGTGCGGGGCGAGGCCAAGCCCTTCATCGTCTACGAGAATACGGAAGCAAAGAATTCGGCGGCTTGACCGTTTGCCGATGTGGTGAGAAAGGCCCCGCCATGCGGGGCCTTTCTTTTATGCTCTGTCGATGGACCGCACCGAACGCTTCTACAAGATCGACCGCCTGCTGCGGAGCCGCAAGGTCACGCCGCTGGGGGTATTCCTCGACGAGCTGGGCATCTCCCGCGCCACCTTCAAGCGCGACCTTGAATACCTGCGCGACCGCTTCAACGCGCCGATCCTGTGGGATGCCGACGCCGGCGGCTATCGCTACACGCTCGACGACCAGCCCGATTTCGCCCTGCCGGGTTTCTGGCTCTCCGGCACCGAGGTGCAGGCACTGCTGACGCTCGAGCATTTCATCGAACGCCTCGAGCCCGGCCTGGTCGGTCCGCTGATGGCGCCGCTGCGGCGGCGGCTGGCCGGCATTGCGGCAGAGGCGGGCGCCAGCGTCGAGCAGCTGCGCCGCCGTGTGCGTGTGCTGCAGATCGCCGCCCGGCCGGTATCGCCGCCGGCGTTCAATACCGTTGCCGATGCCCTGCTGCGGCGTCGTCGCATCGAACTGGAGTACGCGGCACGTGTCGACGGCGAGGTGACGCGCCGCGAGGTGTCGCCGCAGCGTCTGCTGCACTATCGCGACAACTGGTACCTCGACGCCTGGTGCCACTGGCGCTGCGGCCTGCGCAGCTTTGCCGTCGACGCGATCCGCCGGGCGACCATGCTGGAGACGCCGGCAGACGACATTGACGACGCTCACCTCGTGCGCGAACTGGAAGGCGGTTACGGCATCTTCTCCGGCGAGGCGCGGCACCTCGCCAGACTGCGTTTCACGCCGCAGCGCGCCCGCTGGGTGGCGCAGGAATCCTGGCATCCGCAGCAACGCGGGCATTTCGAGGACGATGGCAGCTATGTCCTGGAGCTGCCATACGCGGACGATCGCGAGCTGATCGGCGACATCCTGCGTCATGGTGCAGGGGTGGAAGTGCTGGAGCCGGCGGAGCTGAGGGCAGGGCTGCGCAGCGCGCTGGAGCAGACCCTGGCCCGCTATCCGGCCTGAGGTTTCAGGGCCGGCTCATCTCCTGAGCCTCGCTGCCGCTACAAAGAGGGTGAGTTCCGTCCAGGAGAGCCCTCATGACTACCCGCCGCCGCTTTCTGTCGCTGATGCTGGCCACCGTACCCGTGCTGGCGGCCGCGCCAGCCTGGGGCGCTGCAGCCTCGCGCGAGCCCCTGGTCCGCAAGCTCCGGCTCTGCGGCCTCGAACGTCACCACGGCCAGTTGCTGTGGCCGGCCCTGCAGGTCGGTGACCGGCTGAGGCTGGGGCGCTCCCGCGACGAGACCCAGCCGCAGGCCATTGCCGTATATTGGGGGGAGTTCCTGATCGGCCATGCTCCTGCGGCGCAGTGCCAGCGCCTGCAGTCCTGCATGGCTGCAGGGGAGCCTCTGGATGGCCGGATCGAGGAGCTCTGCGAGCAGCCGCAACGCCAGCTGGTGTTCTCCGTATGGCGCGAAAACGGTTTGTAAAAAAAGCGTTAAATAGCCCTTCCCAAGCTGAAATCGGTCTGTATAATGCGCGCCTCACCGAACGCGGTTGCGGTCAGTTCGGGGCTATAGCTCAGCTGGGAGAGCGCTTGCATGGCATGCAAGAGGTCGTCGGTTCGATCCCGACTAGCTCCACCAAATTCACCGGGGATCGGCTGAATCAGTCGGTCCGGGTTTCACCGCAGTACAAGAGTTACAGCCTCGTCCCCATCGTCTAGAGGCCTAGGACATTACCCTTTCACGGTAAGTACCGGGGTTCGAATCCCCGTGGGGACGCCAAATCAAACAAAAGCCCGGCTCTGCCGGGCTTTTTTGTTGCTGAAAATTGCTTGTTTCAGGCGGCCTGGGCAGTCGGTTGCAGCTGCAGCGCACGCTGCTTGATCTGCTCCAGCACCTTCACGCAACGGGCGAGCTCGCCAGCATCGATCGCGCCATACAGTTCGGCCCGCACTTCCGCCAGCGCCTTTTCGATGTCAGTACATGCATCACGCGCCTTGTCGGTCAACACCACATGATAGGCGCGACGATCATTGGGGCAGGATTTGCGCTCGAGCCAGCCATCGGCGCTGAGCCGGTCGAGCATGCGCACCAGGGTTGGCGACTCAATGCCAAGTTCTGCGGCCAGTGCCGATTGTGTCAGCGGCTTTTGTGCGCGGTGCAGGGCCAGGATCGGCTGCCAGCGCGCCTGCGACAGGCCCAGAGGATCGAGTTTTGAATCCAGCAGTCCGCGAACCAGCCAGAACGTGTCCCGTATCAGGGGGCCGATCTTCTCCTCAGGGCTCATGGTCATTTCCTCCGCACGTTTATTATTACATGCTAATGTTTAGCATGCTAGTATAATATCTGCCACGCACATTGTTGCAACCGCTATATCGTAAGCCTCCCGGCCCCTCGTGGCGTCGGATAAGGCAGGAGAATTCCATGCTGCAGTCCGTCTCCCGTTTCCCCCACCTGCTGATGCCGCTGCTGCTGGTCACGCTCGTGGCCTGCTCGAAGCAGCAGGAGGCACCGGCGCCGAAGCCGGTGGCGGTCGGGACACTGACGGTCGTTTCGCAGCCGGCGACGATCACCACGGAATACGTCGCCAAGGTCGAGGCCTCCAACACGGTCGAGATCCGCTCCCGCGTAGGTGGCCTGCTGGAGAAGCAGGCCGCGCTCGAGGGGCAGCTGGTCCGGCGCGGGCAGGTGTTGTTCGAGGTCGATTCGCAGCCGTTTGTCGCCGCGCTGGCCCAGGCCAGGGCAGCGCTGGCGCAGGCCGAGGCGGGGCTGGAACAGTCGCAGCGCGACCTGGCACGCGTGCGCCCGCTGTCGGAAATCGACGCGGTCAGCCAGCAGGAGCTGGATGCCGTCGTCGCCCGCAACAGCGCGAATGTGGCCTCGGTGGCGGCGGCACGGGCGGCCATGAAGACGGCCGAACTGAACCTCGACTACACGCGCATCACCTCGCCGCTCGACGGCATCATGGGCCGTACCCAGATTCGCGTTGGTGGCCTGATTGCGGCCAATACCTCGCTGCTGACCACGGTCTACGCCAGCGACCCGATGTACGTGAACTTCAGCATCAGCGAGCGCCGCATGATCGAGCTGCAGCGCCGCCTGCAGCTGCATTCCGGCGACCCGGTGCGCACCGACGGCGTGTTCTCGATCGTGCTCGCCGACGGCTCGGCCTATCCGAAGCCCGCCAAGCTGAACTTCGTCGACGCTGCGGTCGACCAGGCCACCGGCACGCTGCCGATCCGCCTGGAGGTGCCAAACCCGGAGCGTCAGTTGCTGCCGGGCATGTTCGCGCGCGTGATCGTGGTCTCCGAGCAGCTGCCGAACGCGCTGCGTGTACCGCAGCGCGCGGTGCAGGAACTGCAGGGCCGCACCTCGCTGTGGGTGGTCGGTGCCGACGGCAAGGCCGAAAGCCGCGACGTGGTAATGGGCTCGCGTGTCGGCACCGACTGGATCGTGTCCGAGGGCCTCAAGCCCGGTGAGACCATCGCAGTCGATGGCACACAGAAGCTCAAGCCCGGCACGCCGCTGAGCCCGCAACCGTTGACCGAGGGGCCGCCACCGGCCGGGGCCAGGCCGTGATCGATTTCTTCATCCACCGTCCGATTTTCGCGACGGTGCTGGCGATCATCATCACGATCGCCGGCGCCATCGCGCTGACGCAGTTGCCGATCGCGCGCTATCCGCAGATCACGCCGCCGTCGATCGTCGTCAGCACCAGCTTCCCCGGTGCCGACGCCACCACGGTGGAGCAGTCGATCGCGGCGCCGATCGAACAGCAGGTCAATGGCGTGCCGCACATGCTCTACATGAGCTCCAAGAGCGGCAACGACGGTTCTTACAGCCTCAATATCACCTTCGACATCGGCACCGACCAGGACATCGCCGCGGTCGAGGTGCAGAACAAGGTCGCGATCGCGCAGCGCCAACTGCCGCAGGAGGTGGTGCGCCAGGGCGTGACCGTGACCAAGCGCCAGCCGCAGATCCTGATGCTGGTGGCGGTCAAGGCCAGCAATCCGAAGTACGACTACCTGTTCCTCAGCAACTACGCGACGCTGAACGTCTACGACGCGCTTGCGCGCATTCCCGGTGTCGGCCAGGTCGTCGTGCTCGGCGGCCGCGACTACGGCATGCGCATCTGGCTGGACCCGGAGAAGATGGCGCGCCTGGGCGTGACCACGCAGGACGTTTCGCGGGTACTCAACGAGCAGAACGTCGTCGCGCCCGCCGGCACGGTCGGTGCGGAACCGGCGCCGCCCGGCCAGCAGAAGCAGTACGCGGTCAGCGTGCGTGGCCGGCTCAGCAGCCCCGCGGACTACGAGGACGTGGTCGTGCGTGCGCGCAACGATGGTTCCATCGTGCAGCTGAAGGACATCGCCCGCGTCGAGCTGGCCGCGACCGACTACACGCGCTCCAGTCGCCTCAACGGCGAGCCGGTGGCGAACATCGGCATCTACCAGTTGCCCGATGCCAATGCGCTCGACGTGGCACGCGGCGTCCGCAAGACCATGGACGAGCTGTCACACAGTTTCCCGGAGGGCATCGAGTATTCGATTCCGTTCGACACCACGCTGTTCGTGTCGGAGTCGGTGCACGAAGTGATCGAGACGCTGTTCATCGCCGCGGTGCTGGTGCTGCTGGTGGTGTTCCTGTTCCTCGAAAGCTGGCGTGCCACGCTGATCCCGATGCTGGCTGTGCCGGTGTCGATCATCGGCGCCTTCAGCGCCTTCGTCGCCCTGGGTTTCTCGATCAATACGCTGACCCTGTTCGCGCTGGTGCTGGCGATCGGCCTGGTGGTCGACGACGCCATCGTCGTGGTCGAGGCGGTGATGGAGAAGATGGACTCGCATGGATTGTCGGCGCGCGAAGCGACGCGGCAGGCGATGCGCGACGTCTCCGGCCCGGTGATCGCGATCGCGCTGGTGCTCAGCGCCGTGTTCGTGCCGGTGGCCTTCCTGCCGGGCCTGACCGGACAGTTCTACCGCCAGTTCGCGCTGACCCTGTCGGTCTCGGTATTGATCTCGGCGCTGGTGGCGCTGACCTTCACCCCGGCGCTGTGCGCGCTGCTGCTCAAGCCCAGCGAGGAGTCGCATTGGGGTGGGCCGCTGGGGCGCTTCTTCGGCGCCTTCAACCGTGGCTTCGCACGTGCCACCCAGTCCTATACCGCGACCGTGCGCAGTGCGATCCGTCGCGGTGCCGTCAGCATGCTGGTGTTCGGCGCACTGGTGCTGGCTGCGGGTTTTCTCGTCGTCCAGCGTCCCGGGGGCTTCCTGCCGGACGAGGACCAGGGTTACCTGATCACCTCGATCTCGCTGCCGCCGGCCGCCTCGTTGCAGCGTACCGATGAAGTGATCCGCAAGTACCGCGAGATCACCTCGAAGATTCCCGCGATCGAGAACACCGTCGCGATCAGCGGTTTCAGCCTGCTGGCCGGTATCACGCAGTCCTCGGCCGCCACCGTGTTCGTCACGCTGAAGCCCTGGCATGAGCGCGGAGCGGACGAGAGCGCCAAGGCCATCATCGGTCGCCTGATGGCGGAAACCGCACAGATCCGCGAGGCCAACTTCCTGGTGCTCAATCCGCCGTCGATCCCCGGCATCGGCCAGGCTGGCGGCTTCGAGTTCATCCTCGAGGATCGTAGCGGCGGCAGCATGGAGCGCTTCGTCGGTGTGCTGAAGGACCTGATCGAACGCGCCAACCAGCGCCCCGACCTGCAGCGCGTGTTCACGCAGTTCAATCCGAACACGCCGCAGGTGGAGTACCTGGTCGACCGCGAGCAGGCCAAGACACTCGGCGTGCCCCTGTCCGACATCTTTGGCTCGCTGCAGACCTTCCTCGGCGGCAGCTACATCAACGACTTCAACCTGTTCGGCCGTACCTACCGAGTCACTGCGCAGGCCGAGGGCCTGGCCCGCGCGACGCCGGACGCGGTCAATCATCTCTATGTCCGTACCGATCAGGGTGCGATGGTGCCGCTGTCCACCGTCGTACAGATCCGCGGCAAGTCCGGCCCGGACTACATCGAGCGCTTCAACGTGTTCCGCTCGATCACGATCCAGGGCTCTGCGGCGCCGGGCTACAGCTCGGGCGATGCGATCCGCGCGATGGAAGAACTGGCAGCGGACATGCCGGCCGGCTACAGCTTCGAATGGAGCGGTGCGACCTACCAGGAGAAGAAATCCAGCGGTCAGGCGCCGTACATCTTCGCCGCCGCGATGATCTTCGTGTTCCTGGTACTGGCCGCGCAGTACGAAAGCTGGATCGTGCCTTTCGCAGTGTTGCTGGGTATTCCCTTCGCGGTGCTCGGTGCCTTCGCAGCGCTGGCCTGGCGCGGCATGGCCAACGACATCTATGCGCAGATCGGCCTGGTGATGTTGATCGGCCTGGCGGCGAAGAACGCGATCCTGATCGTCGAATTTGCCAAGCTGGCGCATGAGCGCGGCATGGATCTGGCGGAGGCGGCGATCGAGGGTGCGCGCCTGCGTCTGCGCCCGATTCTGATGACCTCGTTCGCCTTCATCCTCGGCGCGGTGCCGCTGGCGATCGCCACGGGTGCCGGCGCCGGTGCGCGCCTGGTGCTGGGCACCGTAGTGGTGTTCGGCATGCTGGCGGCGACGCTGATCGGCATCTTCCTGGTGCCGGTGTTCTACGTGCTGCTGCAGGGCATGGCGGAACGCCTCGGCAGATCCCGTCCGCCGGATTCCCCGCAGGACGGGCACGAGGGAGAAACGGCATGAACACCGGAGCCCGCCTCGCCTCGATGCTGGTCGCCGCTCTGCTGAGCGCCTGCGCCCTGGGCCCGGATTACCAGCGCCCGGCGCTGGATGCGCCGGAGCGCATCCGCGGCGACGGCATGGCGCAGGAATCCTGGGGTGATCTCGGTTGGTGGGACGTCTACCAGGACCCGGCGCTGAGTGCGCTGATCCGCCAGTCGATGACGAGCAATCTAGACATGCGCATCGCTGCGGCGCGCATCGAGCAGGCGCGCGCCAGTGCCGGCGTCAGCCGCGTGCAGCAGCTGCCGCAGATCGATGCTTCCGCTGCCGTGTCGCGCCGCAAGACCTCCGAATCGGTCACCGCCGCCGGTGCGGACCGTCTCGGCGAGCAGGGATCGGCGAGCGTCGCGCTGTCCTGGGAACTGGACCTCTGGGGCCGGCTGCGCCGTCTCAACCAGGCCGCGCGCGCCGATCTGCTGGCCAGCGAGTACGCGCGCCGCGGCGTCGCCACCAGCCTGGTGGCCGACATCGCCACCTCCTACTTCAGTCTGCAGTCCTTCGATCGCCGGCTCGACATCACGCGCCGCACCGTCGGCGCGCGCGAGGACTTCCTCCAGCTGACCCGTGCACAGTTCCAGCGTGGCGTCGTCAGTGGTCTCGATGTCGCCAGCGCCGAGGCGCAGCTGGCAATCGCGCAGGCCAACCAGCCGGCGCTGGAGCGCAGCGCCGCGCAGGCCGAGCACCTGCTGTCGCTGCTGCTGGGCGGCAACCCGGGCGGCATCGAGCGCTCGCCCTCCGATGCCACCCAGGCGCCGATGCCCGATACCCCGGCCGGCTTGCCGTCGCGCCTGCTGGAACGGCGCCCGGACATCCTGCAGTCCGAGCAGGCGCTGGTCGCGGCGAATGCGCGCATCGGCGCGGCCAAGGCGGCGCTGTTCCCGACGATCTCGCTGACTGGCAGCCTCGGCGTGCTCAGCAATGACGTGTCGAGCCTGTTCACCGGTGGCGCCGGGAACTGGTCCGCTGGCGTCGGCCTGCTGCAGCCAATGCTCAATGCCGAGCGCAATCTCTATCAAGTGGATCTGGCAGATGCGCGCAAGCGCGAGGCGCTGCTGGCCTACGAGAAGACTGTGCGCAACGCTTTCCGCGAGGTCGCCGACAGTCTGGTGTCGCGCGAGAAGTCGGCCGCCGTGCTGCAGGCGCAGCAGCAGCAGGTCGACGCACTGCGTCGCGCGGTCGAGATCTCCAAGGCGCGTTACAAGTCCGGCTACTCGTCCTACTTCGACGTGATCAGTGCCGACCGTGACCTGTTCAATGCCGAGCTGTCGCATGACGCGGCGCGGCTGGATGCGCAGCTGTCGCTGGTGCAGCTGTACCGGGCGTTGGGCGGCGGCTGGCAGGCGCAGGGGCAGGGCGGCGACAATAGCGGTCAGTAAACCAAAGCGAAGCCCATGAACGCCAAGCAGTCCCTCCCGCCGGCCCAGGATCTGGGCTACGGCATCACCTGTATCGACACCCTGCAGGAACGTCCCGGTCTGGCCTGCTGCTACCTGGTCGGCCGCGATGGCGAGTACGCATTCATCGAGGCCGGCACCGCGCATGGCGTGCCGCGCCTGCTGGCTCTGCTGGCGGAGCGCGGCATCGCGCGCGAGCAGGTCCGCTACGTCATCCCGACGCATGTGCACCTTGACCACGCCGGCGGTGCCGGCGTGCTGATGCGCGAACTGCCGGCGGCGACGCTGGTCGCGCATCCGCGCGGCGCTCGTCACCTGATCGATCCGTCCAAGCTGATCGCTGGCGCCGAGTCGGTGTACGGCAAGGAAGCCGTCGCGCAGATGTACGGCGAGATTGCCGCGATTGCCGAGGCGCGCGTGATCGTCGCCGGAGACGATCACCGACTGCCGCTGGGGCAGGGCGAGCTGCGTTTCATCGACTCGCCGGGCCATGCGCGGCATCACTTCAGCATCTGGGACGAGACCAGCCGTGGCTTCTTCACCGGCGACACTTTCGGCCTGTCCTACCGCGAGTTCGACGGCGCCGGCGGTCCCTACCTGTTTGCGACGACCACGCCGGTGCAGTTCGAGCCCGAGGCTTGGTTCGAGACGCTGGAGCGCTACCTGTCCTTCGATCCGCAGCGCATGTACCTGACGCATTTCAGCGTCGTCGAGAATGTCGCCAAGCTGGCAGCGGACCTGCGCGCCAGCCTGCAGCGCTACGTCGCGCTGGCGACGCCGCTGCGTGGCGCGGCACAGCGGCATCAGGCGCTGCTCGATGCACTCAATGAGGACGCACTGGCGGTACTGCGCGCGCTCGGCAATCCGATGCCGGAGGCGAGGGTGCGTGAACTGCTGGCTTTCGACCTTGAACTGAACGTGCAGGGTCTGGAGGTCTGGCTTGATCGGCCGACCTGAATTCTCGTGGGAGCGGCTTTAGCCGCGATCTTCGTGATGCAAAAGATCGCGGCTGAAGCCGCTCCCACGAACGATCTGAAGCTGTCGTAAGCTCCCGGCCGACAAGAGGAGAAACCGATCATGTCGATATTGACGCCGGTGGTTGACGGCATCTGGTGTGCGACCAGCCACCAGACCTTCCTGGGTATCCATGTCGGCACGCGCATGACCGTGCTGCGGCTGCGCGATGGCGGCCTGCTGCTGCATTCACCGGTGTCGATCACGCCGGCACTGCGCGCAGAGGTTGATGCGCTGGGGCCCGTCCGGCATATCGTCTGCCCGAACCTGTATCACCATCTCTACGCCGGCGAAGCGCTTGCAGCCTGGCCGCAGGCGCTGCTGCATGGCCCCGCGAGCCTGCAGCGCAAGCGCAAGGACCTGCGCTTCGGTGCGACGCTGACCGAGACGCCGCATCCGGACTGGGACGATCAGCTGCAGCTGATCCACATCGACGGCTGCCTGCTGGACGAGACGGTGTTCTACCACCAGGCCAGCCGCACGCTGATTGCCGCGGACCTGGTCGAGAACTTCCACCACGCCGAGCACCTGCCGACGCGCTGGTATCTGAAGCTGGGCGGCATCTTCGGTCACGTCGGCTGGCATCGCCTGATGCGCGTGGTCTACCGCGACCGCAAGGCGGCTCGCGCCAGCCTCGAGCGCATCCTCGCGCTGCCCTTCGAACGCCTGGTGCTGGCGCACGGCGACATCCTCGAGCGCGATGCGCGCGAGCAGGTCAGGCAGGGGATGGCCTGGTTGTAGCGCCTAGCGCGGCGCGCGGCCGGGCTTGCTCGGCCGGATGTTGACCTCGCCGCGGCAGCGGTCGCTGACGTCGCGGCCACAGTTGCGGAACGCGAAGTCGTGGTCCAGGCAGATGCGGACCTCGCTGAGCCAGCGCTTCGAGCAGGACAGGGCGATGCCCTCGGCGCTGAGTCCCGGATTCTCCGCGATGAAACGGCGCTCGATCTCGGCGACGTTGGTCGTGATCGGCTTCTGCGGCGAAGCATAGGCATCCGGGATCACCACGCGGCGGCGCGCGCGCTCGGTCTGCAGGAAGTACTCCTGCACCTCGAGACCGCTGCAGGCACCGTGCTTGCGCCACTCGTGATCGATCAGCCGCTCGCTGGGCATCAGCGGCAGCATGCGCTCCACCAACTGGTCCGGCACCGGCGCTACCCGCGCACAGTCACGCGGGTAGCCGATCTCGTACTGCGGCCAGAGGCCGTGCACGACGAACTGGTAGGCCCGCTCGCACTGCGTCTCGTCGGCGTTGCGAGTGGAGGCGCAATACTCGGGTGACCAGGACAGCGCCAGCAGCCAGTAGTCGAACGGGGCAGCCGCCCTTGCGGGCGGCGCCTCCGCGCGGCAGGCCGAGGTGACTGCCAGTCCGAGGACCAGCAGCAGGCGCGCGAGCTGCGACATCAGCCCGCCTTCTGGCCAGCCAGGAACAGCCAGGTTTCGACCACCGTGTCCGGGTTCAGCGACATCGATTCGATGCCCTGGTCGAGCAGCCACTTCGCCAGTTCCGGATGATCCGAAGGGCCCTGGCCGCAGATGCCGATGTACTTGCCATGCTTGCGGCAGGCGTTGATCGCCATGCTCAGCATCGCCTTGACCGCTTCGTTGCGCTCGTCGAACAGATGCGCGATCAGGCCGGAGTCGCGGTCCAGACCCAGCGTCAGCTGGGTCATGTCGTTGGAGCCGATCGAGAAGCCGTCGAAGTACTCGAGGAACTGCTCGGCCAGCACGGCGTTGCTCGGCAGCTCGCACATCATGATCAGCTGCAGGCCCCCATCACCACCACCTTCGCCGCGCTTGAGACCGTTCTCGGCGAGAATCTCGACCACCTGGCGCGCTTCGTCCGTGGTGCGCACGAAAGGCACCATGACCTTGATGTTGGTCAGGCCCATCTCGTTGCGCACGTACTTCAGCGCCTGGCACTCCATGTCGAAGCAGGGGCGGAAGCTCTTGCTGATGTAGCGCGAGGCGCCGCGGAAGCCCAGCATCGGGTTCTCTTCATGCGGCTCGTAGCGGCGGCCGCCGACAAGGTTGGCGTACTCGTTGGACTTGAAGTCCGACAGGCGCACGATCACCGGCTCCGGCGCGAACGCCGCGGCGATCGTGGCGATGCCCTCGGCGAGGCGCTTGACGAAGTAGTCCACCGGGTTGCCGTAGGGCGCGATCATCGGGTCGATGATGCGGCGCACGTCGGCCGGCTGGTCCTTCAGCTCCAGCAGTGCCTGCGGGTGGATGCCGATCTGGCGGTTGATGATGAACTCGAGGCGGGCGAGGCCGACGCCCTTGTGCGGCAGCGAGGCGAAGTCGAAGGCCTGCTCCGGCGTGCCGACGTTCATCATGATCTTGACCGGGATGTCCGGCATCTTGTCGAGCGCGATCTCGTCGACCGCGAAGTCGATGTGGCCGGCGTAGACGTTGCCCGTATCACCCTCGGCGCAGGACACGGTCACTTCCATGCCGTCCTTGAGGCGCTCGGTGGCGTCGCCGCAACCGACCACGGCGGGGATGCCCAGCTCGCGCGCGATGATCGCGGCGTGGCAGGTGCGGCCGCCGCGGTTGGTCACGATCGCGCTGGCGCGCTTCATGATCGGCTCCCAGTCCGGGTCGGTCATGTCGGTGACCAGCACGTCGCCCGGCTGCACGCGGGTCATCTCGGCGATGTTCGTGAGGATGCGCACCTTGCCGGCGCCGATCTTCTGGCCGATCGCGCGGCCGCTGCTGAGCAGCTCGCCCTTGCCCTTGAGCTTGTAGCGACGCAGCGTGTTGGCGGAGGTGCGTGACTGCACGGTCTCCGGGCGCGCCTGCAGGATGTAGAGCTGGCCGTCGACGCCGTCCTTGCCCCACTCGATGTCCATCGGGCGACCGTAGTGGTCCTCGATGATCAGCGCCTGCTTCGCCAGCGCCTCGATCTCGGCGTCGTTCAGCGAGAAGCGGTTGCGCTCCTCGGAGGACACCGGCGTGAACTCGACCGTGCGGCCGAGCTTGCGATCGGCCGAATAGACCATCTTCTTGGCCTTCTCGCCGAGGCCGCGCTTGAGCACGGCCGGGCGGCCGGCGCGCAGGTTCGGCTTGTAGGCGTAGAACTCGTCCGGGTTGACCGCGCCCTGGACCACCGCCTCGCCGAGGCCGTAGCTGGAGGTGATGAACACCGCATCACGGAAGCCGGATTCGGTGTCCATCGTGAAGATCACGCCGGATGCGCCCTTGTCGGAGCGCACCATGCGCTGCACGCCGGCGGACAGCGCCACGGCGGCATGCTCGAAGTGGTGGTGCACGCGGTAGGCGATCGCGCGGTCGTTGAACAGGGAGGCGAAGACCTCCTTGATCGCATGCAGGACGTTGTCGATGCCCTGCACGTTGAGGAAGGTTTCCTGCTGGCCGGCGAAGGAGGCGTCCGGCAGGTCCTCGGCGGTGGCGGAGGAGCGCACGGCCACGGAAATCTCGGCGGTGGACTCGGCCAGCAGCTTGCCGTAGGCCTCGCGGATCTCCGCTTCCAGGGCGGCCGGGAAGGGTGCCTTGATGCAGGCCTCGCGGATCAGCTTGCCGACCCGGGCCAGCTCGACCACGTCATCGACATTCAGCTTGGTCAGCATGTCGTTGATGCGGGCCGCCAGGCCCTCGTGCGACAGGAACTCGCGGTAGGCCGAGGCCGTGGTGGCGAAGCCGTTCGGCACCTTGACGCCGCTGGCGGCGAGGTTGCGGATCATCTCGCCGAGCGAGGCGTTCTTGCCGCCGACGATCTCGACGTCGTGCATGCCGAGTTCGGAGTACCAGAGGACGTTTTGGCTCACGTTCTTTCCTGTTGCGTAGCTAAGGGCGTGCGGAAGCCGCACGTTATGGTTTATGGTGGCAAAGCCACAAAACTAGTGAAACCCGATACTTATGACGCCGTTGCGCCATGTTTTCTTCGTTTCCGACGGCACCGGCATCACCGCCGAGACCCTCGGTCACACGCTGCTGACGCAGTTCGAGGCGGTGGACTTCAAGACCACCACGCTGCCCTTCGTGAACTCGCCCGACAAGGCGCGCACCACGCTGGACTACATCAATTTCGTGTCCAAGGACAGCGGCCTGCGGCCACTGGTCTTCAGCACCACGGTCAACGACGAGGTGCGCGCTATTTTACGCACCGCCAACGCGCTTTTCCTGGATTTGTTCGATCTGATGATCCACACGATCGAGCTGGAGCTGGGCGTGACCTCTACCCATGCCCAGGGCCGCGCCCACGGCATGGCTAACCAGCAGAAGTACAACTCGCGCATCGCCGCGATGAACTACGCGATGGAGCACGACGACGGCCAGTCCACCCGCGACCTGGCCCGTGCGGATCTGATCCTCATCGCACCCTCGCGCTGCGGCAAGACGCCCACCAGCCTCTACCTGGCATTGCAGCACGGATTGTTCGCCACCAACTTCCCCCTGACGGAGGATGACCTGGAGCATCAAAAGCTCCCCGGCAGCCTGCGCGGGCTGGAGAGCAAGTGCTTCGGCCTGACCTCGGAGCCGGAACGGCTGTCGCAGATTCGCAGTGAGCGCCGGCCAGGCTCGAAGTACTCCTCGCTGGCGCAATGCGCCTACGAACTGCGCCAGGCCGAGCAGCTCTACCGCAAGACGCAGGTACCGTTCCTGAACTCGGCCAACATGTCGATCGAGGAAATCGCGACGATGGTGATGCAGGAAAAGAACCTGCGGAAGCCGACCTTCTGAGCAGCGCTGGGAAATCCGCCTCAAGGCAGCCGGCTGTCATCCGGTCGTCATCCCGCTGACATACTCTTCCCGGGCCAGGAATCCTTCCCAAGCCCCTGTTTTTCGGAGAGTTCGTCATGAGTCGCCTGATCACCCCGGCGTTCGGCCCGCTGTCGCGCCGAGATTTCCTGCGCACTGCCTTCTGGTCCGCCGGGGCCGCGGGCACGCTGGGCCTGGCCGGCTGTGGCGGTGGCAGCGACAACCCGCCGGACGGCGGAACCCCGGGCGGGTCGGTGCAGAGCCGCTTCGCCAGCATCGGCCCGTTGCAGGCGCCGGACGAGAATGGCCTGCGCCTCCCGGCCGGGTTCACCTCGCGGGTGGTGGCGGTGTCGGGGCAGCTGGTGCCGGGCACGCTCAACCTCTGGCATATCTACCCGGACGGCGGCGCCACGTTCCCGACCGCGGACGGCGGCTGGGTCTACACCTCCAACTCCGAGGTGCCTGCCATCGGCGGCGTTGGCGCGCTGAAGTTCGACCGCGACGGCGCCATCGTCGACGCCTACCGCATCCTGCGCGGCACCAGCAGCAACTGCGCCGGCGGCAAGACGCCCTGGGGCAGCTGGCTGTCCTGCGAGGAAGTCGATGCCGGCCAAGTCTTCGAGTGCGATCCGCAGCAGGCCGGCAACGGCACGGCGCGGCCGTTGCTGGGCCTCTTCAAGCACGAAGCCGTTGCGGTCGATCCGCAGCAGCGCCAGCTGTTCCTGACCGAGGACACCACTGAAGGCCGCTTCTACCGCTGCACGCCGGACGCCACCGACTGGCCGTCCGGCGCGGCGCGTCCGGCGTTGCAGGCCGGCAAGCTGCAGGTGCTGCGCTACGCCGAGCTGGCGCAGAACGAGCATCCGCCGGCGGGCTTCGACCTGACGCGTCCGCGCGCCGTGGTCTGGCAGGACGTGGTCGAGCCGGGGCAGGCCCAGGCTGGCGTGCGCAGCGGCCTCGGCGCCGCGGCGCCGGGCACGGCGTTCAGGGGCGGCGAAGGCCTCTGGTACCGCGACGGCCTGGTCTACTTCTCGACCAAGGGTGACAACCGCATCTGGTGCCATGACACCCGCGCGCAGACCCTGGAAGTGATCTACGACTTCGAGACGGCGACCGCCGCGGACAAGATCCTCAGCGGCGTCGACAACCTCACGATCAGCGAGTTCGGCGACGTACTGGTGGCCGAGGACGGCGGCGACCTGCAGATCTGCGTGATCCTGCCGGACCGCCGCGTGCTGCCGCTGCTGCAGGTGACCAATGCCGCCGGTGAGCCGGACCTGGAGTCCGAAGTCACCGGCCCGGCGTTCTCGCCGGATGGCAGCCGCCTGTACTTCAGCGCTCAGCGCAGCGGCCGCCTCGGCCGCGCCGGTACCGGTATCACCTTCGAGGTGACCCTGCCGTTCTCGGCCTGTCCCTCCGGCGTCTGCCCTTAAGACACAGGCAAGCAGCACCCCCATTTCCTTCCGATAGAGAACCTCCATGTCCGGACCCCGCCGTCGTTCCACCCGACGCAAGAGCGGCATCAGCCGCCGTGACTTCCTTCGCCGCGCCGGCGGTGCCGCCGCATTCGGCGCACTGCCGCTGCTGCCGGCCTGCAGCAGCTCCG
>DATILC010000073.1:0-6156 GCA_035476855.1 Solimonas sp.
TCCCCCGACGTCTGCGCCGGTAACGTCCCCGCCGCCGATCGTGGTTCTGCCGCCAGGCCCGGTGAGCGCTGCACCGGCCATGAGCGACGACGCCAAGTTCTCCAACATGGACGCCAACGGCAACGGCTCGCTCAACAAGCCGGAGGTCGCCGGCAGCCCGGAACTGACCAAGCGCTTCAGCAATCTGGATCGCAACCAGGACGGCAAGCTGAGCCGGCACGAGTACGGCATGCGCAACGTCGACCGAAGCGAGCTCCGCTGAATCGGGCGTGCCGACCAGGGCGGCGGATCGGCTGATCCGCCGCCCTGGTCGGCAACGCGCGTCCTAGAGCAGCGTGCGGGCGACCGGCACCGGGAAGTCCAGCAGCATCTGGCCAAAGGCCTTGCCCTGCGGATCGGTGCGCAGGCTGCCGGCACCGCCGCCGCCCAGGACGTTGTACAGCAGGAAGTTCAGCGAGTTCGTTCCCGGCAGCTCCCAGCGCTCGACCCTGCCCGCTTCGCCGCCGGCGAGCACATGGGCGAAATGCTTGCGCACCGCCGCGCTCGACAGCGCCACGCGGATGTACGGCAGGTAGCGCGCCTCGCGGGCGATGACGCCGATGTTGGCGTGATCACCCTTGTCGCCGGAACGCGCCAGCGCCAGGCGGATCAGCGGCACCACCTCGGCGTCGCGCAGGTCCAGCTGCGGCAGGTTCTCCGGCTCCGCCGGCAGCGGCGGGTGGCCATCGGCCGTCGGCACCGCCACCTCGAAGCGCTGCTCGCCGACCACCACCTCGATGCCGACCCGCGATTTCTGCACCAGCGTCGAGAACAGCTTCGGGATCATGTGCGGCTCAGGCCGCCCGCCGCCGAAGTAACCGGTGAAGCCCGGCGCCATGCCGGTCGCAGCCTGCGCGATTTCGCGCGCGAACAGCTTCAGCGCCTTCGGATTGGGATGCTGGACGGCGATCTTGACCACCACCTCGCGCGTCGCCGCGGCGGCGGCCCGCGCATGCGGGCCGTAGGTTTCCTCGGCACCGATGCAGTGGATGTCCACGCCCGTGAAGTCGCCGAGCTTGGCCTCCAGCAGCTGGCGCCGCACCTTCTCGATCACGCCATTGGCCGAGGCCCGGCCCTTCTTCGCCGCGTCGATGCCGCCGATCATGAACAAGGCCGCACAGCGCATGCCCGCCGGATACGTCGCGCTGACCTTGTAGCGGTCGGTCGGCGCCGATCCGCGGCAGCCGGTCACCCGCACCACATCCGGTGCCTGCTGCTGCAACTGCACGCCGGTGAAATCGCAGACCACGTCCGGCAGCAGGTAGGCACGCGGATCGCCGATCTCGTAGAGCATCTGTTCCAGCACCGTATGCGGCGACACCAGGCCACCGGTGCCCTCGGGCTTGGTCACGGTGAACTCGCCGCTGGCTTCCATTTCGACGATCGGGAAGCCCATGTCGGCATAGCCGTCGCGCACCAGCTCCCAGTCGGTGAAGTTGCCGCCGGTGCACTGTGCCCCGCATTCGATGATGTGGCCGGCGATGGAGCCCGCCGCCAGCTGGTCGTACTGGTCTTCCTTCCAGCCGAACTCGTGCATCAGCGGGCCCAGCACCACCGCGCTGTCGACACAGCGGCCGGTGACGACGATGTCGGCGCCGGCATCGAGGGCACGGGCAATGGGGATCGCGCCGAGGTAGGCGTTCATCGACACCGTGGTCGGCGGCATCGGCTTGCCATTGTCCGTCTCGACGCAATCGGCGAAGTCCTTGCGGCGGGCATTGAGGTCATCGCCCAGCACCACGCCGACCTTGAGGCTGATACCAGCCTTGGCGGCAAGCTCTTCCAGCGCCTTCTTGCAGGCCAGCGGATTGACGCCGCCGGCATTGGCCACCACCTTGATGCCCTTCTCGCGGATGCGCGCCAGCAGCGGCGCCATCACGTGCTCGACGAAGTCGGTGGCATAACCCTCGTTCGGATCCTTCAGGCGCTTGGCCGCCAGGATCGACATGGTGATCTCGGCCAGGTAGTCGAAGACCAGGTAATCGATATTCCCCTTTTCCACCAACTGGGC
Organism: Solimonas sp.; assembly: GCA_035476855.1. Taxonomy (GTDB): domain Bacteria; phylum Pseudomonadota; class Gammaproteobacteria; order Nevskiales; family Nevskiaceae; genus Solimonas_A. The sequence continues at coordinate 2,051 of DATILC010000073.1, forward strand.
CGCTGCAGTGTTGGTGTCGCCCCAGAAGGCGGAAGCACAGCCGATCCTGATCTTTTTCATCGCTGACCCCGTAGAAGCCGGTATTTCCGATATTTCAGCGGGCCACGAACGCTCCCGCGAGGCCGCCAGAATGCTGGCAGCGAGCCTCGAATTCAAGGAAAACGATGGTTACCGATCAACCGACAATCGGCAAGATGTAGCGGCTCGTGCCGTACAGCACCGCGGCACTGAGCAGGCCGGCCACGGCATCGTCCAGCATGATGCCGAAGCCACCATGGACGCTGCGGTCGAAGGCGCGGATCGGCCAGGGCTTGAGGATGTCGAACAGCCGGAACACGGCGAAGGCGGCCAGCAACCACAGCCACATCGGCCCCTGGACCAGACCCAGCGCCGGCAGCAACGGCAGGCAGGTGATCAGGAACCCGACGATTTCGTCGAAGACGATGCCGCCGTAGTCGTGCACGCCGAGCAGGCGCGCGCTTTCGCCGCAAACCCAGCAGCCGAACAGGAACAGCAGCGCCACCGCGGCCAGGAAAGCCGGCAGCGGCAGCCACATCAGCAGCAGCCAGAACGGCAGGCCGACCAGGGTGCCGGCGGTACCCGGCCCCTTCGGCAGCAGCCCGGCACCGAAGCCGAAGGCGACGAAATGCTCAGGGGTAGTCAGTACCAGCTCCCGTGGCGGCCGCGGGAAAGCACTGGTCTTGGGCAGGGGTTGAGTCATGGTCAGGAATGGGCCGGTGGCCTTTTCGCGGAGCTTAGCGCAGATCAGCGCCCCGCCTGGCCCGATCGACGGTGCCGGACTGTCCCATCCGGCCATGGTCCCCGGCCGGCCGCTTCGGCGATACTGGCCCGGTCTGGATGGATTCCCCGATGCTGAAATTTCTGCTGCGCTCCCTGCCCGGCCCTGCTGGTCTTGTGATTGGACTGATGTCGGCCGGCGCCGCCCAGGCCGCCCCCACCCAAAACCAGATCGTGGCCGAGCACAACGCACTGCTGACCCAGTGCAAGGCCGTGGTCCCGCGGGCCGAACCGCTGCGGGCACAGCTGGTGCGGCAGGCCATGTTCCGCCTGGAACTCAGCATGTCCTACCGCCGTGCCCCCAGCGCCATGTCCGCCAACGAACTCCAGTCCGCGGCGCGATATGAGCACGTCGCCTACGAGCTGCTCTGGGACGCGTGCCGTCCCCTGCTGCTGCAGCGCTCGTAAATTCCAAGCTTTGACAATGCCTTGAGCCGCATTCTTGATGCGGCAACGGGCACTGGCCACCGCGTCATTGTGCACTGCAACATAAACTTGCTAGGCTGCTCACATGTTGGGCTACCGAACGAGCTTGATGAGCAGTCGTTTTCTCCAGACCTGTCGCAGCGCCTTGTTGCTTTCCGCCGGGCTGTGCCTCGGCGGCTGCGCCTCCGTGGCGGCAGCGGCTCCGCAACCCCCGGCACCTCCACAAGTGGCGGCCCTGATCGAGCAATGCACGGCGGTGATGCCGCGGGCCCATCCCTGGCGCGCCCGCCAGCTGCGCCAGGCCATGTTCCGCATGCAGGTCAGCATGTCCTACCGCGCCGCCGGCGCGCAGCTCAATCCCTCGGAGCAGCGCGCTGCGATGGCCGCGGAGCGCGACTCCTACGAACTGCTGTTCGAGACCTGCCGCCCGCTGCTGACCTGAAGCCCTTGCTCAGTTCAGCAGGATGCGGCCACCGCCGCCGCCCTGCAGCAGCAGGCGGTTGAGCCGCTGCACGAAGCCCGCCGCATCCTCCAGCTGGCCCCCCTCGGCCAGCACCGCCTGCCCCAGCAGCAACTCGGCCAGGTCGGCGAAATCGACCTCGGCCGCGGTATCGCGCAGGCGCTGCACCAGCGCATGCTCCGGATTCAGCTCCAGCACCGGCAGGCTGCCCGGCACCGTCTCGCCGGCGCGCTTGAGCATCTCTTCCAGACGCCGCGACAAGGCCTGTTCGCCCGCCACCAGACAGACCGGTGACTCGGTCAGACGCACCGACAGCCGCGCCGCCTCGATGCGCCCCTTCAGCACCTGCTCGACGCGCTTCAGCGTCTCGCCGTACTCGGCCTCGTGGCGCGCCTTGTCGGCGGTCTCGATCTTCGACTCGATGTCCTTCGAGGCCCGCGTCACCGACTCCAGTGGCTTGCCCTCGAACTGCGGCAGGTGCGCCACCACCCATTCGTCGATGCGATCGGTCAGCAGCAGCACCTCGAAGCCACGCTTGCGGAAACCCTCTAGGTGCGGGCTGCCCTTGGCCGCAGCCAGGCTCTCCGCGCTGAGGTAGTAGATCTTGTCCTGGCCTTCCGGCATGCGTGCGACATAGGCCGCCAGTGACAGGTTCTGCTCGCCGGTTTCTGCCGTCGAATGGAAGCGGCACAACCTGGCGATGCGTTCCTGGTTGCCATGGTCCTCGACCAAGCCCTCCTTCAGCACCACGCCGAAGGCCTGCCAGAACTTCGCATAGTCCTCCGGGCGCTTCTCGGCCATGTCCTCCAGCAGATCGAGCACGCGCTTGACCAGCGCCGCGCGGATCTTCTCGACCGTGCGATTGCCCTGCAGCAGTTCACGCGAGACGTTGAGCGGCAGGTCGGCGGTATCAACCAGGCCGCGCACGAAACGCAGCCACGGCGGCAGCAGCTCGGCGGCCTTGTCCATGATGAAGACGCGCTTGACGTAGAGCTGCACGCCGCGCGCGTGCTCGCGATCCCAGAGATCGAAGGGCGCATGCGCCGGGATGTACAGCAGCGAGGTGTATTCGAGGCTGCCCTCGACGCGGTTGTGCGACCAGGCAAGTGCCGGCTCGTGATCATGCGCGAGATGTTCGTAGAAGTGCTGGTAGTCCTCGTCCTTCAGCTCGGACTTGGGACGGGTCCAGAAGGCGCGGGCCTGGTTCAGCGTCTCCAGCTCACCCTTGTCGTCCTTCAGGCGGATCGGCAGGCCGATGTGGTCGGAGTACTTGCGCACCACTGCCTGCAGACGCCAGGACTGCAGGTAGTCCTTGTCCTCGTCGCGCAGATGCAGGGTCACCTCGGTGCCACGGTCCGGCTTGGCGGCAGCCTCGATGCTGAACTCGCCCTGCCCGTCCGATTCCCAACGCACCGCCTCGTCGCTGCCGGCACGCCGGGTCAGCACGGTGACGCGGTCGGCGACGATGAAGGACGAATAGAAGCCGACGCCGAACTGGCCGATCAGCTGCGAATCCTTCTTCTGGTCACCGGACATCGCCTCCAGGAATTTCTTGGTGCCGGAGCGGGCAATGGTGCCGAGGTTGTCGATCACCTCCTCGCGCGACATGCCGACGCCGTTGTCACGGATCGTCAGCGTGCCGGCGGCGGTATCCGGGATCAGCTCGATCGCCAGTTCGTCCGCGCCCAGCAGGTCCGGCTGGTCGATGGCCAGGAAGCGCAGCTTGTCGCAGGCATCGGAGGCGTTGGAGACCAGCTCGCGCAGGAAGATCTCCTTGTTCGAGTACAGCGAGTGGATCATCAGCTGCAGGATCTGCCGTGTCTCGGCCTGAAACTCGCGCTTCTCCGCGGTCATGTCTCGCTCCCTGGGGGTTATGTGTGAACTGGCTTCCGCAATAGGGTCTGCCGCCGGCGATTCAAGGGTCGGCGCAGCTTTCGTGCACCAGATTGTTGCGATATAAGGTCGAGGCAGTGGCACCCCGCGATGCACTGTTCCGCCCCTGGTCCTGGTTCGCCGTGGCCGGCGCCGACACGGCACGCCCACTGGCTGCGGATCCCGGCGCGGCCGGCGGCTTCATCAACGGCGGTGGCGGCCTGTCCTGGGCTCCCGCTGCGAGCATCCAGACCTATGCCTTCGCAATGCTGGGGACGCAGGTCAACCAGGATCTGGAACAGGGTTACGACGTCGCAGGCGGCCTGCGTCTGGGCATCGCCAGCCAGCGTTTCAGCGCCGTCACTGCCGAGTTGCAGGGCGAATGGCTGGGCGGCATCGCCGGGGCCGCGAGCGCACACCAGCGGCTGCGCGCCGAGCTGCAGTGGAGCCACGGTGTCGCCGATGGCCTGCGACTGGGCTGGCGCATGGATCGTCGCGATGGCGTCTCCGACACCGCGCCGGAAATCCGCTGGATGCACTACTTCTGACC
>DATILC010000074.1:0-13295 GCA_035476855.1 Solimonas sp.
GGCGGTGCAGCCGTGCACGGTCGGCGCGCAATCGAGGATGAAGGGCATGTTCTCCTCGAGGCGACGCAGGCCCGGATAGAACGCCGGGTTGAAGCCGCCCAGCTGCTTGACGCCGATCAGGCCGCGGAAGGCGGTGCGATCACCGAACCAGGCGAAGGGCTCGTGGAAGCAGTCGTCGGCGCCGTGATCGAGCAGGTATTCCTTCATGCGGGCGGCGACATAGCGCTCGGTGATCCCCGGCTTCATTTCGGCATGGATCGCCTCGGCGCAGTCATAGGCCAGGCGCTGGGCCCTGCGGAAGCCGGCCAGTTCCTCGGCCGTCGGAATCCATGCTTCGCTCATATCGCCGCTCCAGGTTACTGTGACATCGAACGGTGTCACATTATGGCCGGGATGTCATTGCCCGTCAGCCCCGGGGGCTTGGCAAGGCAGCCATTGCGAGTGGACGCCTGCGGCCACCCCTGGTCAAGGACGGCCCGCCGATCGGCGATTCAGTTGCTGGCGGGAGCCACGGCACTCAACGGTGGCAGCGCGTCCCAGACGCGGCGGTCATGCGCCGGCACGATGGTGAGTTCCGGGTTGGCCTGTTGCAGGCGATGCAGCTGCACCAGCAGTTCACGCACGCGGGAGGGGTCGGAATCGACCATGCGGCGCGACAGCCAGGGGCGCTCGGCCGGCAGGTCGACCCCTTCCTTCTGCCACACCAGGTCGCCGATCAGTGCATAGCGCTTGCCCGCGCTGGTGGTGATGAAGGCGACCACCGAGCCCGGCGTATGGCCGCCGGCCGGCACCAGCACCACGCTGCCGTCGCCGAACAGGTCGATGCTGCGTTCGAAGCCGGCATAAGGGCCACCGCTGTAGCGGTAGACGCGGTACTGGGTGTCGGTGAAGCTGCGCGCCAGCTTGGTACTCGCGCCGCCGCTGCGGATGAATTCCATTTCTTCCTGGGTGACCAGCACCGGCACGCCGGGCAGATCGGGCAGGCCGCTGACGTGGTCCCAGTGCGCATGGGTCAGCACCACGCCCAGCAACTGGTCGGAGCCGATGTCGGCCTGCTGCAACTGCTCGGCGACGGTCGCTTCCTTGCTGTAGGAGGAGGTCAGGCGCATCAGCAGCGGCGTGGTCTTGACGTGCTCGTCGACCTCCTTGCCGAAGCCGGTGTCGAACAGCACGCAGCCCAGCGGGTGATGCACCAGGATCGCGCCCATGCCGAACACGCGCTTGTCGCCGAAGCGGCCGCCGCGATAGGCAAAGGCCGCGGTCGAGTCCATGGTGCCGGCCTTGATCGCATGCAGGCTGACGCCCTCGGTGCGCATCGGCACCGGCAATAGTGGCGCCGGCTGGCTGCTGTCGACCGGCAGCGTCGCCGCACGGAAGCTCAGCGCGATGGCCCCCAGCGCGACGACCAGCAGCAGCACCCCGCCCAGCACCAGCTTCTTCATCCGCGGCCCCTTCAGAAGGTCTCAGTCCGCATATTGAGGCAGGTATCGTCGAGCTTGACCAGCAATTCCGCCTGGCGCGCCGCCTTGGGCAGCTCATAGCGGAAGAAATACTGGCAGGCGCGCTGCTTGCCCTCGTGGAAATCGCGATCTGCAGCAGTGCCGCCGCGGGCCTTCAAAGCCTGCTGCAGCCACAGCCAGGCGATCACCGTGTGGCCCAGCATCTCCAGGTACAGATGGGCATTGGCCAGGAACAGGTCGACCTTGCCTTGCAGCGCAGCCTGGCCCAGCGTCAGCGTCACCTGCGCGGCACTGTCGGCGGCCTGCTTCAAGGCCTGCGCGAACTCCGCCAGCTCCGGCACCGCGCCCGCTTCCTTCACCGTGGCAGCGATGCGGCCAAGCAGCAGCCTCAGCGCGGCACCGTTGTGCATGGTCACCTTGCGCCCCAGCAGGTCCAGTCCCTGGATGCCGTTGGTGCCTTCATGGATCGGGTTGAGGCGGTTGTCGCGGTAGTAGCGCTCCACCGGGTAGTCACGGGTGTAGCCATAGCCGCCGAGCACCTGGATCGCCAGCTTGTTGGCCTCCAGGCAGAAATCGCTGGGCCATGCCTTGGCCATCGGCGTCAGGATTTCCAGCAGAAGATGCAATTCCTCGCGGCGCTTCGGATCCTGCTCGACCGACTGCTCGTCGACCAGCTTGGCACAGTACAGGCATAGCGCCAGCCCGCCTTCGACATAGGCCTTCTGCTGCAGCAGCATGCGGCGCACGTCGCTGTGCTCGATGATCGCCACCGGCTTCGCTGCCGGATCCTTGTTCGAGGCCGGGCGTCCCTGCGGCCGGTTGCGCGCATAGTCCAGCGAGAACAAGTAGCCGGCATAACCCATCATCGCGGCGCCCATGCCGACGCCGATGCGCGCCTCGTTCATCATGTGGAACATGCAGGCCAGGCCCTGCCCCGGCACGCCGACGATGTGACCCACCGCCGGCGCGGTCTCGCCGAAGTTCAGCGCGGTGTTGACGGTGCCGCGATAGCCCATCTTGTGATTGAGCCCCGCCAGGCGCACACCATTGCGTGCACCGAGGCTGCCGTCGTCGTTGACGCGGTACTTCGGCACGATGAACAGCGAGATGCCCTTGACGCCGGGCGGTGCGCCATCGATGCGCGCCAGCACCAGGTGCACGATGTTCCCGGAGAGATCGTGCTCGCCGCCGGAGATCCACATCTTGTTGCCTACGACGTGGTAGCTGCCGTCGCTCTGGGGAATCGCGCGGCTGCGGATGTCGCCCAGCGAGGAGCCGGCCTGCGGCTCCGACAGGCACATCGTGCCGAACCAGCGGCCCGCGAGCATCGGCTGCATGTAGCGCGCCTGCTGTTCGGGCGTGCCATGCACGCGCAGCAGGTTGGCCGCCGCCGCGGTGAGGAAGGGATATCCGGCGGTGCCGCAGTTGGCGGCGACGAACATGCCATTGGCCGCGGACACCACCGCATAGGGCAGCTGCATGCCGCCATGCTCCTCGTCGAAGGCCGCGGACATCCAGCCGCCCTCGATGTAGGCATCCAGCGCCTCGCGCACCTCGGGAATGATGTGTACGCGCTCGCCGTCGAAGTGCGGCTCGTTGGCATCGAGCTTGGCCGCATGCGGCTGGAACCTGGACTCCGCCAGCTTCAGCGCAGCGTCGAGCACACCATCGAAACTGCCACGGTCATGCATGGCGAAGCGCGGCGCGCTGGTCAGCTGCTCGACTTCCAGCAGCTCGTACAGCAGGAAATCCAGGTCACGGCGATTGATCAGGTGCGGCACGTTTTCTCCTCCGGCTCGCAGGCATGAAAAAAGGCGGCGGGTCCGTGACCCGCCGCCTTGCATGATCGGGGCGGAAGCTGCGCGGGTCTAGGGCCTGTAATCAATTCCCCGCCCGCTACGGCAAGGGATGCTCGCGCAGGAAGCCGAAGAAATCGTCGTTCCACAGCGTCGGCCACAGCGTGTGGCGTGGCAGGCCTGGGCTGATGATGAAGCTGGGATTGCGGCACAGCGCGACACAGGCGTAGACCTCCTGCTGCAGCACATTGATGATCGCCGGGCGCAGCGTGACCTGCGGCAGGTTCTCGCGCATGGCCTGCGAGAAGGTGACGTTGGCGGTCTGGCAGAAGCCGCCCAGGTCGCAGTCGTTGTGCACCAGCATCACCGGCCGCGGGTTGCTGGCGAAAGGCTTCTGCCCGCAGGGATCGCGCTCGTCCTGGAAGGGATCGGAGGAGGAGTACACCGCCGTCGCAGCAATACCCGGCGTGTTGAGGCCGTAGAGCAGGCCCATGGCAGCACCGTTGGACCAGCCGGTGGCGTAAACGCGCTTTTCGTCGACGATGCCGCGCGCCTTGACCTCGGCGATGTAGTGGTCGATGGCGGCGACATCGACGTTCAGCGCCGGATCGGTGCGGTCGAGGTTGCGGTACCAGTGGTCGTAGCCCAGGCCGGTCTGGGCGGGAAAGGGATAGAAGTGCGAGGTGTCGCGGCCGTAGGGCGTCAGCAGGATGAAGCCCGGGCGCTGCGGGTCGCCACTGAGATCTGCAAATCGATACTGGAAGACGAAGTTGCTCATCAGGTTCTGCGGCTCGGCCGGGAGGATCGAGGCCTGCAGGAAGATCACCAGCGGCAGCGGCGCCGTGGCGCTGGCCTGTGCCGGCACGTGCAGGCAGGCCTTGCGCCTGGTGCCGTCGGCATCGCTCCAGTCGAGGATCTCGCCGCCGGTGAGCGTGCATTCTCCAAGCAGCGCGGTGACGCGCGCGGGAATCGCCGTGGGCGATTGCGTGAGGCGCTGCGGCGCATTGCCGTAGACGGCATTGCAGTGGGCGTCGGGAGTAGCGCTGCCGCCGTAGGCGGGCGCAGCCAACAGGGCGCAGACCAGAAGGGGACCGATCTTGTGGATCATGGTGTTCTCCTCGGTCTTGGGGCCGCCCCTGGCGAGCGGCCCCCTTGCATACTACTCGCAAGCACCGAGGCGCGCGGCGCGGCCGCGCACCGGCACGCCGGCTTCAGCGCATCTGGCGCCTGGTACCCCAGGAGACCAGCTTCTGGTACCCGGTGGGCAGAAGACGCACCATCGCATCGAAGACCACCGCATCGGGGCCGACCAGCACGCGGCGGCTGTCCTTCTGCACGGCCTTGAGGATGGTCTTCGCCGCCGAGTTGGCCGTGGTGATGAACATCTTCTCGAAGTTGGCCTTGGCGTGCTTGTCGTCCTTGCCGGTGAAGTCCTTCATGTTGTCGGAGAAACGCGCCGCGGCGGCGATGTTGGTCTTGATGCCGCCCGGATGGACGCTGGTGGCGGACACGCCGCAACGGGCGATGTCCAGCTCCTGGCGCAGCGACTCGGTGAAGCCACGCACCGCGAACTTGGCGGCGTTGTAGGCCGACTGCGAGGGAATGCCAGCGAGGCCGAAGACGCTCGAGGTGTTGATGATGTGGCCGTCACCCGACGCTTTCAGGTGCGGCAGGAAGGCCTTGGTGCCGTAGACCACGCCCCAGAAGTTGATGCCCATGAGCCACTCGAAATCCTCGTAGCTCATGCTGTCGATGGTGCTGCCGAGCGCGACGCCGGCGTTGTTGAACACCAGGTTGACCTTGCCGTGGTCGGCGATGACCTGGTCGGCCCATGCGTAGACCGCGTCGCGCTGCGCGACATCAAGCTTCTGCACGGTGACCTTGACGCCATGCGCGCGCGCCAGGGCAGCGGTCTCGGCCAGGCCGGTTTCGTTGACGTCGCTGATCGCGACACTGCAGCCCTGCTTGGCCAACTCGACCGCCAGTTCGCGACCCATGCCCGATGCGGCGCCGGTAATCGCGGCTACCTTGTTCTTGAACGACTTCATGTGATTCCTCCCGAAAAAAGACTTCTTTGCCACGGATTTACACGGATTACACGGATATACAGCGGCTCCAGCCAGACCAACATGGCCATCCGTGTTCATCCGTGAAATCCGTGGCCAATGATTTTGCTTGCATGCCCCTTCAGGCCTTCACGCCGGCGCGCTGGCCCTCGATCGCGTAGTTCTGCAGGTCGATGCTGCGCAGCTGCTCGCGGAACTTGAAGGTGAAGCCCGGCCACAGCGTGGTGTTCTTGCCGGCCTCGTTGACGTACCAGCTCTTGCAGCCCGACTGCCACACCGAACCGCCCAGCTTCTGCTGCAGGCCGGCGTTGTAGCTGTCCTGCACCTTGCGCTTGACCTCGAGGCTGCTGATGCCCTCGCGGCGCATGGTCTTGATCGCTTCCAGCACGTACTGCACTTGCGACTCGATCATGTAGACCATCGAACTGTGGCCGAGGCCGGTGTTGGGTCCGACCAGCAGGTAAAGATTGGGGAAGCCGGCGACCGTGGTGCCCTTGTAGGCCTCCGGGCCGCTGCTCCAGGCATCGAGGATGTCCTGGCCGCCGCGACCGAAGATGGCGCCGCGCGGCAGCGGCTCCTGCGCCTTGAAGCCGGTGCCGAAGATGATCGTGTCGACCACGCGCTCCACGCCGTCGGCGGTGATCACGCTGTTGGCCTTGACCTCGCGGATGCCGGTGCTGATGACATCGACGTTGCTGCGCGACACCGCCGGATAGAAGTCATCCGAGATCAGGATGCGCTTGCAGCCGATGGTGTAGTCCGGCGTCAGCTTGCGGCGCAGCGCCGGGTCGGCAACCTGGCGGCGGATGTGGCCGCGCGCCGCGCGCTCGACCAGCTTCATCACCCGCGGGTTGATCACGAAGCCCAGCGCACGCGACTCCAGCATCCAGTAGATGCTGTTGCGGAAGGCGCGCTGCGCCGCCGGAAAGCGCTTGAACAGCAGGCGCTCGGCCTTGGTGATTTCACGGTCGGGCTTGGGCAGGATCCAGGTCGGCGTGCGCTGGTACAGGTCCAGGCGCGCGACCTGCTTCGCGATCTGCGGCACGAACTGGATTGCCGAGGCGCCGGTGCCGATCACCGCGACGCGCTTGCCGGCCAGGTCATAAGAGTGATCCCAGTCGGCGGAATGGAAGGTCTTGCCCTTGAACTTCTCCAGGCCCTTGATCGTCGGGTACGCCGGCGTCGACAGGCCGCCCATGCCAGAGACCAACACGTTGGCTCGGTACTGCTGGCCGTCGCGGGTGCTGACGTTCCACATCGCGGCCTGCTCGTCGTACTCGGCGCGCACCACCTCGGACTTGTAGCGGATATGCGGCAGCAGCGCGTACTTCTGCGCGCAGCGCTGCAGGTAGGCCTTGATCTCCGGCTGCGGCGCGAACATGCGCGTCCATTCCGGGTTGGGCTCGAAGGAGAAGGAATAGAGGTGCGACTGCACGTCGCAGGCGCAGCCCGGGTAGTTGTTGTCGCGCCAGGTGCCGCCGACGTCGTCGGCGCGCTCGAGGATGGTGAAGGACTCGATGCCCGCTTCCTTCAGCTTGATCGCCATGCCCAGGCCGGCGAAACCGGTGCCGACGATCAGTACCGACAGCTCCTCCGTGCCGCGACCGCCCTTCGAATCGAACGCCATGACCGCTCCTCACAATGTTGACAATCAGTGTTGTCAATTTACATTTGACAATGCTTCATGTCAACATTGCGCCATGGATGTCAGCAGCGAAAAGCCGAAACGCCGTACTTTCAAGGGGATAGCCCCCGAGGATCGGCAGCGCGAGCGTCGCGAAAAGCTGATGGAGGCCGGCCTGGAGGCCTATGGCAGCCGCGGCTACCACGGCGTGACGGTCAAGGAGATCTGCGCCGAGGCGAAACTGACCGAGCGCTACTTCTACGAATCCTTCAAGGATCGCGAGGCCCTGTTCGGCGCGGTCTACCAGCGCGAGGTCGAGCGCCTGCGCGAGCGCGTGCTGCAGGACATTCGCCAGCGCATGCCGGATGCGCAGGCGATGGCTCGCGCCGGCCTCGACACCTTCTTCCAGGGGCTGCGCGACGATCCGCGCATCGCCCGCATCCTGTTCGTCGACGTGCTCAGCATCAGCGCCGAAATGACCGGGCAGTCGTGGCGTGTCACCTCGGGGCTCAGCGGCTTCCTGATGCAGTTCACCCAGGCGCTGTACCCGCAGGTGCGCACCAACGGCCTCGATCCGCAGCTCATCGCCACCGGCCTGGTCGGCGCCTGCATCAACGTGGCGATGCACTGGGTCAACAGCGGCTTCGCCCAACCGCTGGAAACAGTACGCGACAATTGCTACGCGATCTTCGCCGCGGTGATTTCATCCTGGGGTGCGCCGGCTGCTGTCAAGCTGCCCGGCAAAAAATGAGCGTGCAATAATCGACGCATCCCGGCGCCCCTGCGGTCTGCGGCGCCGAACCCCCACTCATTAGCTGTGCGACGGCGCCATGCCGTCCGGGACGATGCGCTCATGTGGTTCAAGAACCTGCAGGTCTACCGCCTTCCGCCCGGCTGGGCAATGGCGCCCGGTGAACTCGAAGCCGAACTCGCGCGCCAGCCGCTGACGCCCTGCATGGGCCAGAACCTGCAGTCGCGCGGCTGGGTCGGGCCGCAGGGCGAGGCACCGCTGGTGCGCTCGGTCGGGCGGCAGTTGATGATCGCGCTGGGCACCGAGCAGAAGCTGCTGCCGGGCGCGGTGATCAAGCAGGAAGCGGACGAACGCGCCGCGCAGATCGAGGCGGTCAAGGGCTTCAAGCCCGGCCGCAAGATGATGCGAGAGATCAAGGAGCAGGTGATCCTGGAGCTGCTGCCGCGCGCCTTCGTGCGTCGCCGCAGCCTGCGCACCTGGATCGACCCGGTCGAAGGCTGGCTGGTGGTCGACGCCAGCGCCCCGGCCAAGGCCGAGGAACTGCTGGAGACGCTGCGCAACTCGCTCAACGGCGAACTGGCGGTGACGCTGATCGAGCCCGCGCAGTCGCCTTCGGCCCTGCTCACCGGCTGGCTGGCCTCGCGCCAGGCCCCGGGCCGCTTCGAACTGGGAGACGAATGCGAGCTCTGCGGCACCGACGAGAGCAAGCCGACCGTGCGCTACGTGCGCCACGGCCTCGATGGCGACGACATCCGCCGTCACATCAGCGAAGGCAAGTTCGCCACCAAGCTGGGCCTGACCTGGAACGACAAGATCAGCTTCGTGCTGACCGAGAAGCTGCAGGTGAAGAAGGTCAAGTTCCTCGCCGTGCGCGAGGACGAGGGCGAAACCTCGGACCACGCCGAGGAGCAGTTCGACATCGACTTCACCCTGATGGCCGGCGAACTGTCGCAGTTGCTCAACGACCTCGCCGAGGTGGTTGGCGCGGCCGTCCCGGAACGCGTGGTACCGCCCTTCCCCTCCGCCCGCGAAACCGCCGACGCCTGAGGCCTCAGACCCGGCGTCGGCGCACCGACGCCGTGGCGCCGTGCAGTTGCTGCCGCACCTGGCTCGGCGACTGGCCGCACCAGCGCCGGAAGGCGCGAGTGAACGAGGACGGATCGCTGTAGCCGAGCCGTTCGCTGATGTCATCCATGCCCAGGTCGGGGCGCGCCATCAGGCGCAGGGCCTCACGGCGACGCTGCTCGTCGAGTAGCTGCTGGTAGCTGGTGCCCGCCTCGCTCAGATGCCGCTTGAGCGTGCGCGCCGAAACACAGAAATGCGCCGCCACCGTCTTCAGCGGCGGATAGCCCTGCGGCGCCGCTTGCAGCTGCGCGACCACGCGCTGGCTCAGCGAGGCCGCCGCCAGCAACGCACGTTCACGCTCGCAGGCCTCGATGGCCGCACGCAGCGCCACCGGGTCGGCCATCAGCGGTCGACAACCCAGCATGGCCGCCGGCAGGCGCAGCTGGCTCGCCGGCATGCCGTGCCGTAGCGGGGGCAGCCGTTCGCGCTGCGCGGCGCAGTAGGCCGGCTCCGGAAAATCGAACCACAACTCGCAGGTCGGCATGCGCTCGCCGAGCAACATGCCCAGCAGCCGCGCCAGTCCGACCAGCAGGCTTTCATGGAACATCGCGCGCAGCGGCCCCAGCTCCTGCAGGTCCTGCAGTTCCAGCACCACGCTGCCGCCTTCCGTGCTCATGCGAAAACCGACCAGGGGCTGGCGCAGCGGCGCGTAGCGCAGCAGCAGTTCGAGCGCGGCACGGATCGACGGGCTGCTGAGCAGCGCGTAACCGAGCGCACCATGCAGCGTCGGCTGGGCGCGCAGGCCCAGCTCCAGGCCGATGCCGGGGCTGCGGGTCAGTTCGATGGTCTTCAGCACCACCCGCGACAGATCCTCGACCCCGATGCGCAACTCCGGCTGCTCCAGCTGTGCCGGCGTCAGCGCGGTCCCCACCAGCAGTCGCTGCGGCTCGATGCCGCGTTCGGCGGCGAAGTCGGCCAGCAGTCGCAGGCAGGCCGATGGCAATCCCGGCGGCATGCGGCCCGCACGCGGTCGCAGGCGCCGCGAAGCAGGGACCATCGGCCATGCATTCGTCGATGTGCGCAGCGGCGCGGAGAGGATGGCGTTCATCGTTGCAGGTCCTTGGCGTCTCGCGGGCTGTGCGACAACCCTCCGTTGGCGAAGGGTTGCCGCACAGGTCCGGGTACTACCGATAACTTCAGGGCGAGGTATTGCGCAGGATCGACAGCTGGCCGCCAGCACCCGCCACGGCGATGTCCTGCTTGCCGTCACGGTTGTAGTCGGCCACCACCGGCGTCTGCGGCTGGTTGGTGACGCTCAGGTTCAGCGGGCTGCCGAAGCTGCCGCTGCCGTTGTTGCTGTAGACCATCAGCTGGCTGCTGACCACCGCCGACACCACGATGTCGCGATCGCCGTCACGGTCGAAGTCGGCCATGCGGATGCCCACCGGGCCGGCGATGCCGAAGTAGCGCTTGGTCGGCTGGAAGCCACCGAGGCCGTTGGACAGCACTACCGACATGGTGAACGAGAACGAGTCAGCCGAGGCAAGATCGTCGATGCCATCACCGTTGAGGTCACCGGCGGTGATGTCCTCGGAGATGAAGCCGAGGAAGGCGGTGGCCATCTCGGTGAAGCTGCCGTCGCCGTTGCCGCGCATGATGATCGCGCGCTGGGCGACGTCGTCGATGACAGCAATGTCGGTTACCCCGTCATTGTTGAAGTTGCCGCGCGCGGTGGAGCTGATGATCGTGTAGACCGGACTCAGCGGGCCGCTGACGAAATGGCCGTCGCCCTGGCCAAGGAAGGTCCGCACACCGCCGGGAGTCGGCGCAACGATGTCGAGCTTGGCGTCGTTGTTGGTGTCGAAGACATAGGCCTGCACCTGGCCGGACACCGTGAGCGTCTGCCGCTCCACCTCGGTGAACTGACCGTTGCCAAGGCCGCGCAGGATGATCAGCTGCATGCCGGTGGCCACCGCGATGTCGGCCTTGCCGTCGCCATCGAAATCGCCGGCGCCGACCGAACCGGTGCTGGTGCCCAGGGTGGTCACGATCGCCGGGCCGAAGCCGCCGCTGCCGTTGTTGAGCATGGCGCGGATGCCCGTGCCCCACCAGTCGGCCATGACGATGTCGGCATCGCCGTCGTTGTCCAGGTCCGTCGCCACCATCGCCTCGGCTGCGGGGCCGGGGCCACCGGCGCTGCCGGTCGGATAGTTCACCACCGGCGCGAAACCGATCGCCGCCGACGCGGTCGTGCTCATCACCATGCCCGCCAGACCGGCCAACGTGCCCAACAGCTTTCTCGCATTCATCTGCTTCTCCATTGCTGAATCTCCATTTCGATTTGCTCTTACACCACTCGATTCGGCGCTCTGTCCAGGCTGCCGTTCATGCCCACAATCACGTCGGTGATGCGGCGGCAAGCCGCTGATACGCCGACGTGCAACGGGTTCAGGTCTGCAACGTCCCCGGCATCTCCCCCGGGGGGGGCTGCTCATGGCAGGCCTCCGGCTTGCCGCCGGAGACCTGCCGTTTTGAATGCCCGCCCGGCTTCAGGGCGAGGTGTTGATCAGGATCGACATCTGCGCGGGACCAGCCACCGCGAAATCCAGCTTGCCGTCGCGGTTGTAGTCGGCAATGGCCGGCGTCTGCGGCTCAAACGTGGTCTGCACCTGCATCGGCAGGGTGCCGAAACCACCGCTGCCGTCGTTGGTGTAAACCTGCACGCCCGGCGTCATCACCGAGGACACGACGATGTCGCGATCGCCGTCACGGTCGAAGTCGGCCATGCGCAGCGAGACCGGGCCAGCGACACCGACGTAGCGCGTCGCGGCATCGAAGCCGCCCTGCCCGTTCGACAGCAGCACCGACATCGTGAAAGAGAAGGAATCGGCCGAGGCCAGGTCGTCGATGCCATCGCCGTTGAGGTCGCCAGCAGTGAGGTCCTCCGGGCCCAGGCCCAGGGTGCTGCTGGCGAACTGGGTGAAGCTGCCGTCGCCATTGCCACGCAGCAGGATGGCCTGCATGCCCGCGGCATCGGCCAGTGCGATGTCGGCAATACCGTCATTGTTGAAATTGGCCTTCGCGGTCGCCGACATAAGGCCGGTCACCGGAGTCAACGGTCCCTTGACGAAACGGCCGTTGCCCAGGCCCAGGAAGGTCTGCACGCCGCTGCCGGTGGGCGCGACGATGTCGACGCGACCGTCGTTGTTGGTCTCGAAGGTGTAGGCCTGCATCTGGCCGGAGGGCGTGTGCGCGTGGCGCTCGGTCTCGCTGAACGAGCCATTGCCGAGGCCGCGCAGGATGATGATTTCCGAGCCGGTGGTGACCGCCACGTCGGCCTTGCCGTCGCCGTTGAAATCCGCGGCGCTGACCGAGCCGGTGCCGGTGTAGGCACCCAGGTTGGTGACGATGGCGGCGCCAAACGTGCCGTTGCCGTTGTTCTTGAACGTGCGGATGCCGGTGCTCCACCAGTCGGCGGCGACGACATCGGCATCGCCGTCGTTGTCCAGGTCCACTGCAACCATCGATTCGGCTGCCGGGCCAGGGCCACCCGGGCTGCCAGTGGAATAGCTCACCGCCGGCGCGAACGTGATCGCCGCAGAGGCGACCGTGCTCATTGCCATACCCGCGAGGCCCGCAACCGTGCCCCAAACCTTTCTCGCATCCATCTGCATCTTCATTGTTGAAACTCCATTTCAGTTTGCTGTGACACCACTCGAATCGACGCACCTTCCAGGCCGCCGTCTACTCCCACCACCACGGCGCTGCGGCGACCGACCCGGCCACAAGCCGGGAAACCCGCCGCTGCACCGAAGTCGAAAATGTTCATGCCTGCGTCGCTCCTGCCTGCTCAGGGCGCAGCGCAGCGCGAGGGCGCGCCGGCCAGCGCTGCGCCGGTGTCGAGCGCACCGCCGCTCTGCATCAGCCGTGAGGCATCGGGCCCGCCGGCGCGGCCCCACCAGTTGCCGCGCAGCAGCACGTCAAGGCCCTCGGTGGTGACGTCGTGGCTGCCGCCACCGGCGATGCAGTTGCCGCCGCGGCTGCCCAGCGCACCGCCGCCGAAGTCCACCGTCGCGGTTTCGATCCGACCAAGGTCGACACGCTTGAACGCCAGCGCGGTCTCGCCGGCAATGCGGAAGTCGCTGTTCTCGACACGCAGACGCAGTTCGCGCAGCGGCGCGATCACGCCGACCACCAGGTTGTTGTAGGCGTTGTTGCGGAAGCGGGAGTTGATGATCTCGACGTCGATCAGGCCGTCGGACAGGCCGCCGTTGAGCAGCGACACGCCGCTGAGGATGGTGAGACCGTTGTTGCAGTTGGAGAATTCGCTGTCGCGCACCCGCAGCACCGTGGTGTTGTCGGCACCGTCGCTGCCGGCGAGGATGCATTCGCCGAGGTTGAAGGGCAGCGGCTGTTGCTCCGGGCTGCCGGGGCGTTCGGTGGTGTCGCGGACGCTGACGCGATCCAGTTCCAGGATCAGGGTCGAGCCGCTGCCGAGATTGTCCTGCTGCAGCATGTCGCCGGGGTTGTCGA
>DATILC010000075.1:0-11063 GCA_035476855.1 Solimonas sp.
CACGCAGCATCCGCAGCAGCGCCAGCGCGGTCGGCGCGGTCGGCGGCGACTGCCCATACTCGTCGGCCAGCGCCTTCGCGCGGCCTGCGCGCTCGGCGCGCGCCGCGGCGCGGACGGCGCGAATCCGCGCCTGGAATTGGGCCAGCGCGGTCATCTGCTCCTGCATGGTGGCGCAGGCGCCCATGTCGACGGTGTTCGGATATCCCTTGATCGACATGTGCATCGGTGATCTGCCACTGGCGAGTTCCAGAATCTTGGGCTGGATCGCGGCCTGGATCGCCGCGGCCGTCTCGGGCAGTACCGCGCCCTCGGGCAGCGGGTAGCGGATCGTCCGCATCTGCGCCACGTCGAACAGCTGTCGCGACCAGTCGGCCGCGAGCAGGACGCAGCCTGTGGGCTGCGCTGCATGGCGTATGCCGACCTCGTAGTAAACGTTGCCGTTGGCAATCGTCATGTCGGCCAGCACCAAGTCGGAAAAGTACAAGCGCTCGAGCATCTGGTTGATGATCAGCGCGCCGCTGTCCTGGTCGGCCCGGACCGGCTGGTAGCCCAGCTGCTTGATCACCGGCACATAGGCGCGATCCCACAGTGCGTCGAAGTCGATCTCCGCCGGGCCCTTGCCGGCCTCCGCCAGGGTCGGTTTCTTGCCGTAAGGCATGATCATGAAACAGAGCGGCTTCGTCATTTTCAGTTCCCCCCGTTCCAGAGCTGGGTGGTATCGATCCAGTGCACGCGCCCCGCGTTCGCCCGCACTTCCTGCATCAGGTGCTGGGTTCCCCCGGGACCGTCGCCCTTCTGCCCGTTCCACAGGGAGATGAAATCAACCTTCTCCGGCCCGAAGCGCATCGCGGCCTCGAGCATCCACAGGTTGGTCATCTCGTAGGCATCCTGCCCCTCGTGCAGCGGCGGACGCTCCTGCGGCAGCACGTGCAACTCGGCGCATCGCTTCGCCACCTCGAATCTTCGGCGCCAGTCGGCGCCGGCGAAATCCACCGAGCTTGCGAGGAAGGCCGTCTCTTCGAAGGGAAGATAGATTTCCAGTGCCAGGCCGCGCGCCAGCACGGCTTCGGCAAAAAGCAGATCGCCGCCGCAGGCGCCACCGGAGATCGCCAAGTCTGCTGAGCCCGCCGCCAACCGATCCAGCAGTCCGGCGATGGCGTTCGCGGCGACCGGCTCCTGGTCTGCGGGAAAACGGGGGGAAGACCGGTCCGGGGCGTCAATCATGTGCCCGCTGAACAGAAAGACCCTGCGGGGACCGATGGTGCTTCCTGTTTGCTGGTTCTGCATGCGGATGCTCGCGTCTGTTCGGATCCTGCTCGCATCCAGCCTACTGTCGGCCGATCACATCCGGAAGTCGGCGTGCGTCAGGAGATGGGCCGCATTTACCAGCGCCACCCGACCCGCCCCCTGCTGCGCTGGCCTAAAATGACTGCAGACAACCATCTGCAGGGCGCCGCAGCCGGCGTCCTGCCACCCAGGGACCCTCCGTAATGGCTCTTACCGCCCCCAAGGTATGCACGGCGCTTGCCGTAACCCTCGCACTCGCACTGCTCTCCGCCTGCGGCGGTCGCGGCGACTCGGTCGGCAGTGGCACCAACGGTGGCGGCAGCAGCCGTGACGGCCGCACCTACCTGATCAAGCCGGGCGCCAACGCCACCCGCGACATGATCGCGGCGATGGTGCAGGCCGCACCTGGCGACACCCTCCAGTTCGACTGCGGCTATTTCGAACTCGAATCGTCCCTGCAACTGACCGATACCGAGGATGTGCTGGTCAAGGGCTGCGGCAAGGACAAGACGGTGCTGTCGTTCAAGCACAACAACGCGCCGGAAGGCGTGCTCGCCGTGAACGTCCACGGCCTGGTGATCGAGGACCTCACGGTGCTCGATACCGGCGGCAACGGCTTCGAGTTCCGCGGCGTCGATCACGGCACCCTGCGCCGCGTGCGCGCGATCTGGTCGTCCAACGGCGGCCGCGAGAGCCCCACGCCGATCACCGCCGAGAACGTCTTCGCCGACAACGCCAAGCTGCTCAACGTGCCCTGCACCGACCCGGCGACGCAGGATCCGACCGCGCCCGAGAACAGCCTCGGCGACACCAGCTCGCCGGACTACACGGTCAGCCCCAAGTCGGGCCGTTACGGCATCTACCCGGTGTCCTCCGAGAACATCCTGGTCGAGTACTCCGAGTCGGTCGGCGCCTCCGATGCCGGCATCTACGTCGGCCAGACCAACAACGCGATCATCCGCAACAGCCGCGCCGCCTTCAACGTGTTCGGCTTCGAGATCGAAAACGTGCGCGGCGGCGAGTACGACACCAACGTCGCCGAGTGCAACACCGGCGGCTTCCTGGTCTATGACCTCGACGGCCTGCGCCAGTACGGCGACCGTTCGCGCATGCACGGCAACATCTCGCGCCTGAACAACACCTACAACTTCACCTCCGGCGGCTTCGTCGGCAACGTGCCGTCCGGCAGCGGCATGATCACGCTGTCCTACGACCGCATCGACGTCTTCAACAACGTCTTCGAGAACAACAACACCGCCGGCATCATCCACGCCAGCTACGAGCTGTTCCCCGAAGGCGCCGGCCGGCCGTTCGAGAAGCGCATCGACTGGTACACCGAAGGCCTGCACATCTGGAACAACAAGTTCATCAACAACGGCAATCAGCTGCCGCTGCCGACCACCAACGACCTGCAGGCGCTGGACGTGGCACGCGTGCTGCCGGCGCTGATCGGCCTGAAGAACACCGCCGCCTGCCTCAACCCGCTCAATGTCGCCCACTGCCTGGGCAACGGCAATGCCGGCTACCGCGGCGCGCACATCATGTGGGACGGCCTGCTCGACACGCATTCGGAGTGCCCCTACCCGGTCGATGCCAACGGCAAGCCGGTGCCGGCAGACGAGCGCGGCAAGCCGCTGCTGGGCAGCGAGCACCCGAACCCCGAGTGCCACTACAACCAGTACAAGTTCAAGGCGGCCGACAAGCAGCGCATCGTCCCTGACTGGTGGGCCTCCTGCATCGATGACGACAACGTCTTCGAGGGCGCCAGCCCGCACTTCGCCAACTTCCACGGCCTCAAGGGCCTGGAGGCGGTGATCGCCGCCGCCATCGCCGATCCCGCGTCGGGTCCGGACGCGCTGACGCAGATCCTCGGTGGCCTGGCCGCGACCGACCTGTTCAACTTCGCCTCCAGCTACGACATCAAGCCACACCAGTGCGTCACCGCCTACGGCAAGAACCTCGCACCGCTGCCGCCGGTAGTGATCCCGCCGTTCAAGCGCAGCGGCCAGTTCGACCCGGCGCCGACCGACGCCGAGATCGCGCAGCTCTGCAATGCCGGCAGCAACGGCACGGTGAACTTCGCCGCGGCCGCCCGCGTCAACTGCCCGACGCTGGACCAGTACCACCTGTTCGCCGATGCGCAGGAGCCGCGCAGCCAGCCCAACGGCCGCGGCACGCCGTTCTCGCTGAACAGCAAGCTGTTCTCCGACTACTCGGTGAAGTACCGCCAGGTGTTCCTGCCCGAGGGCAGCAGCGCGGTCTATCACGACGCCAAGGAAGGCGGCGTCGTCACCGGCGCCAACATGACCTACAGCTTCCCTGCCGGCACGATCATCGCGAAGACCTTCACCTTCGCCGACGAGGCTGCAGGCACTGAAATCCCGGTCGAGACGCGCCTGCTGATCAAGCGCGTCAACTCCAAGGGCAATGTGCGCTGGGTCGGCCTGCCGTACATCTGGGAGACCGTCAACGGCAAGCGCGTGGCCAAGCTGGCGCTCGGCGGCGGCAAGGCCTCGGTGCACTGGAAGACCACGGACGCCGACTCCGGCACCACCCACACCGGCTCCACCGACGAGTACCTGATCCCGCACGGCAACCAGTGCCTCAGCTGCCACTCGCGCGAAGACGGCGAACCCGGCTCCGCGCCGATCGGCCCGAAGGCGCGCTTCCTCAACAAGGCCTACAAGCCGGAATCGAACTTCGTGAAGGGCACGGCACACCCGGTCACCGGCCACAACCAGATCGACTGGTGGTGCCGCAACGGCCTGCTCAGCGGCTGCCCCTCCGATCTCGGCCTGAATCCGGTGAACCAGGTCGCGGCCAAGGTCGAGCGCATCCCGGCGTTCAACAAGCCGGGCGATGCCGGCTTCGCGGCCGGCTCGAACGAGGACATCGAATCGCGTGCCCGCGCCTGGCTGGAAGTGAACTGCCAGCACTGCCACAACGTGCGCGGCTTCGCCGCCAGCACCGGCCTGTACCTCGACTCGATCCGCAAGGTCGACAGCACCTACGGCATCTGCAAGAGCCCGACCGCGACCGGCCGCGAGGGAACCGACAACGGTACGCGCCACCACGACATCAACCCGGGCAACATCGCCGACTCGATCCTGCCGTTCCGCATCGGCCCCACCGCGACCACGCCGGCCGCGCGCATGCCGCCGCTGGCGCGCAGCGTGGTCGACGAGGAAGCCCATGCGCTGGTGACACAGTGGATCCGCGACGTGGTCGTGGTCGACGAGAGCAAGTACCCGGGCTCGTCGAGCTGCGGCGAGTAGGGCGACACGCTGGACCGGAAAAAGCCCGCGCAAGCGGGCTTTTTCTTTGCGCGCCGCTCAATCCCGTTGCCTTGACGACGACATCGCGTCGAAGGGGCGCTGGCTGTTGGGGCTGGCAAAGGATGCGCAGACCACCTCGCGACGCCGTGGCGGGTACGCTGCCCGCCGGTATCAGCCTTCCATCGGTGGATTCCCGCTGACGGGCGCGCGACCTGCAAGCCAGGTTCGTCGTCATTGGCCGCATGGCTCAGGGCTAGCCGCTTACATTGCCGCCCCCGATGCGGCCCGGAGCAGGCTCCGCTCAACGACATCCGGCAGGGCGTGCCTTCCTACAGCCCGCCAAGCGTCTCCCGCATCGCCGCCTGCGGATCGTCAATCTCGAACAGGTGCGGAAACAGGTAGGCGGCGGCGTAGACCGGAAAGGCCGGCGTGAGATCGGCGCGGCTGCTGGTGGCGGCGAGCAGTCCGTCCTCGACGCACTCCGAGACGACGGCACGCGCCGCACGCTCGCCCAGGCCCAGCAGCCGTGGGGCCGCGCCACGCTCCAGGCGCCCCATGAACATCGCCTCGATCAGCAGCGGTGCCGCACGTTCGTCGCGGCCCATCACCAGCTTGCGCTCGGCACAGAAGCGCGCGACGCGGTCCTTTACGTGCTCGATCTGCAAGCGCTCGCTCATGAAGCGAATCTGGTCTTCGCAGGTGTCGAGCATGAAATCGGCGAAGCTGACGGCAGCCTTCTGCGACAACGCGCCGCGGCCATCGTAGTCACCCTGACGTTCGGCATCGGCAAGCGCCAGATGCTCGTAGTAACGGCTCTTACGCTTGGCGAGTCCACGTGAAAGTGACCACAAGCCGTCGGCATCCAGGCCTGTCTGCGCGAGCATTGCGGTGGTGAGCAGGCGCGCAATACGGCCGTTGCCATCCAGGAAGGGATGAATCCAGGCAAAGCGATGGTGCGCCAGCAGGATATGCGCTGGCGTCTTCGGCAACCGCCGCCAGGCGTCGGAAAACGCAGCGAGCAGGCCCGGCAAGTCTTCGTGCGCCGGCGGCACATGCGCGCCGACATCCACATACCGCTGCCGCAGTTCACCAGGCTCGTTGATGGCGGTTTCGCCGTTGTGGCCGGTGACGACGCGCAGTGACTCCGGCAACTGCGATACAAACTGATGGTGCAGTTCGCGGATGAAGTCGATACCGGCCACGTCCACGCCGGGCTCGTCCTTCAGCAGTCGGCGCATCCACCGTTCGGTCTGGATATGCGCGACCGCGAGGACGGCCAGATCCTCGGCCCGGTTCTGCGGACGCTCGGCCAGGGTGCGCCTGAGCGCGCGCTCGGCTTCGATCGGGCGGGTACTCTGCCCTTCGATCAGATTGGAGTAGTAGCTGTTGATGCCTTCCAGACACTGCGCCAGCGCAACGCGTGTAGCGGGCGGCAGGCGCCCGCTCAGCTCGCCGCTCAGGCGCGCGACCGCAGTCTCCCGCTCCCGGATCGCCGGGCTTCCGAGGACGTAGAACGAGAGGCGGGTCGCAGGCAACATATGCCGGTTCAGTTTCCTGTTTATCTGTCTGACAGGACTGAAGTATATTCAACTTTATGGGATCGTATATGCCGGTTTACGTGCCGCTTTGGCTGCCGCTTGGCTACGCCCCGAGGGTGTGAACACGCAGAATCAAGCGATGCCGCGTTGATGGTCAGTTTTCAACACGCGGCCACAGCCTGTTCTTCGTGCGAAGCCCCGAGGTGTGCAGTGACCCCAGTAACGAGCCCAATCCTCGAGCGCAGAAAGGAGCCATTGGCTGCCACCGAGGGTGGACTGTTCTTCGTGCGCCGATCCGAGGTGTGCAGTGACCCCAGTAACGAGCCCATGACAATCGACAGCGGAGAGCTTGAGAAGGCCTGAAAACAGAAAAACCCCTGATCGCTCAGGGGTTTCTTTACCGCATCGGATGGTTGGGAGACTAGGACTCGAACCTAGATAAACAGAGTCAGAATCTGTTGTCCTACCATTAGACGATCTCCCATCCGGAACCGGAAATCGCAGGGCGGCGAGTATAACTCCGCCGCCCCAAAAACCAAGCGTTTTAGCGCTTGGAGTACTGCGGACCGCGACGTGCCTTGTGCAGGCCGACCTTCTTGCGCTCGACTTCACGGGCGTCGCGGGTGACCAGGCCAGCCTGGCGCAGCGCCGGGCGGAAGCTCTCGTCATAGTCCATCAGCGCACGGGTGATGCCGTGGCGAACCGCGCCAGCCTGCCCCGAGGGGCCGCCGCCGACGACGGTGATCTTCAGGTCGAAGCGGGTCAGCGCATCAACCAGGACCAGCGGCTGGCGAACCAGCATGCGCGAGGTCTCGCGGCCGAAGTACTCTTCGACGGTCTTGTCGTTGATGGAGATCGCACCCGAACCGGGCTTGAGGAACACGCGCGCCGCAGCAGTCTTGCGACGGCCCGTGCCGTACTTGTATTCGATGTTCTTGGCCATGGGTCTGGAACCTTAGAAGTTGAGCGGCTTCGGCTGCTGCGCGGTATGCGGGTGCTCGGCACCGGCATACACCTTCAGCTTGCGGAGCTGGGCGAAACCCAGCGGGCCGCTCGGGATCATGCCCTTGACTGCCTTCTCGATGACGCGGGTCGGATGCTCGTTGAGCATCTTTTCCAGCGTGGTGGAACGGATACCGCCCGGGTACTCGGTGTGACGGTAGTACACCTTGTCCTTGAGCTTGTTGCCGGTGGTACGAACCTTCTCTGCATTGATCACGACGATGTAGTCGCCGGTATCGCAGTTCGGGGTGTACTCGGGCTTGTGCTTGCCGCGCAGGCGGCGCGCGCACTCGGTGGCCAGTCGGCCCAGCGTCTTGTCCGTTGCGTCAATCACGTACCAGTCGCGCTTGACGGTTTCGGAATTCACGAAGATGGTCTTCATCGTTCCATTCCACATCGGGTAGTTATAGTTCAGTTGCCCGAAGGCAACCTCGGTACAGCCCCGGCAAGCCCGTCAAGGGAAGCCGGAAAGGTCGCGGAGTTTAGTGAGTCGGCCCGGTGGATGCAAGTGCGGCTGCCCGGAGGCCAGGGCTTTGCTAAGCTCCGGCGCCTCCGCCTGACCCGTTCCCGATGAAGCTACGCGCCTGCCTGCTCGCCCTGCTCGCCTTCCTGCCACCGGCCTGGGCCGCGGAAACGACGCCGGAATCCCCCCAGGAAGCAGCTCCTGCGGCGGTGCCGGAGACGGTCCCGGAGCCCGCCATGGCGGAGGCTCCGCCGGCCATGGATATCGTCCCGGAAGCCCCTCCGGCCGAGCCGCCGGCAATGCCGCCGTCACGCCCGGTTATTGGTACCAAGCTATTGTTTCTGCGACTGAATCTTCGCATCAAACAGGTCGAGCAGGAGCTGCTGGCGATCAGCGCCGATGAGCTGCTGGTGCACCTGGCCGTGGCCGGCGATCTGCTGCGTCAGCTGCGCTCCCGCTACCTGACCGACGACGAACTGGCCAAGGCCGACCGCAGCGAGCAGTACCTGCAGAGCCTGACCGAGCGCTATGTCCTGCTGGCCCGGCCGGCCGCGGAGAGCCCGGCAGCCGCAGAGCCCGGGCCGGCGCGCTGAGCGGAGCTCAGCCGCCGAAGTTGATCTTGGCCTCGAGGTTGGTGCGCGAATCGGCGTTGCTGAGCGCTTCGTCGAGTTCGATGACGCCCTGCTTGTAGAGGCCGTAGAGCGAATTGTCGAAGGTCAGCATGCCCTTGTCGGAGGACTGGTCCATGGCCTCCTTGACCTCGTCGATGCGCTTGTGGAGGATCAGTTCCTGCAGGTACGGCGTGTTGATCATCACTTCGAAGGCCGGCACGCGCTTGCCGTCCTTGCGACGCACCAGGCGCTGCGAAATGATCGCGCGCAGGGTCATCGACAAATCCATGTAGAGCTGGTCGCGCAGGTCGTCCGGGTACATGTTCACGACGCGCTGCAGGGCCTGGTAGGCATTGTTGGCATGCAGCGTCGACACCGCCAGATGGCCGGTATTGGCCAGCTGCAGGCAGGCCTCCATGGTCTCGCGCACGCGGATTTCGCCGATCAGGATCATGTCCGGCGCCTCGCGCAACGAGCTCTTCAACGCGCGCTCATAGCTGATCGTGTCGGTGCCGACCTCGCGCTGGTTGATGATGCTGCGCTTGTTCGGATGCACGAACTCGACCGGATCCTCGATCGTCAGGATATGGCCGCTGGACAGTTCATTGCGATGGTTGATCATCGCCGCCAGCGTCGTCGACTTGCCGGAACCGGTGGCGCCGACCATCAGGATCATGCCGCGCTTGAGCATGATCAGGTCCTTCAGCACTTCCGGCACGCCGAGGCCATCCACCGTCGGCACCTGCGATTTGACGTAGCGCAGCACCATGCCGAGCGTGCCGCGCTGGTGGAAGATGTTGACGCGGAAACGACCGAGGCCGCCGGCTTGGGTGGCCAAGTCCAGTTCCCAGTGTTGCTCCAGGTGCTTCTGCTGATCCTCGTTGAGGATGCTGTAGGCAAGTTCCTTGATGAACTCGCTGGTCATCTGGGTCTTGCCGATGGCGTGCATGTCGCCGTCGATCTTCAGCATCGCCGGCGCGTTGGCGGTGAAGAAGATGTCGGAAGCGTTCTTTTCGACCGCCAGTTTCAGGTACGGCAGGATTTTCAGCATCGAGTGGCTCTCCCTGGCCAGCTGCAATTGCTCAGCGACGCATCAGTTGCGCGTCTTTGTCTTCGGCCTTCATCTGCATTTTCTTCACGCCCTCGTCATCCAGGAGGTTGGAGCGTGCGCGACGCGATTCGAGCTTGACCCGCAGGCGCAGCTCGTTCTGCGAGTCGGCGTTGCGGATCGCCTCCTCGTAGTTGATCACGCCGTCCTCGAACAGCTGGAACAGGTACTGGTCGAAGGTGATCATGCCCTGCTCGTTGGAACGGGCCATGACTTCCTTGATGCCGACGACCTCGCCCTTGAAGATCATGTCCGAGATCAGCGGCGAGTTGATCAGGATCTCCATCGCCGCGACGCGACCGCCGCCTTCCTTGCGCACCAGGCGCTGCGAAATGACGGCCTTGAGGTTCAGCGAGAGGTCCATCAGCAGCTGCTCGCGCTTCTCCTCGGGGAAGAAGTTGATGATGCGGTCCAGCGCCTGGTTGGAGCTGTTGGCATGCAGGGTCGACAGCACCAAGTGACCCGTTTCCGCGAAGTTGACCGCGTACTCCATCGTCTCGCGGGTACGGATTTCACCGATCTGGATCACGTCCGGCGCCTGGCGCAGGGTGTTCTTCAGGGCATTTTCCCAGGAGAAGGTGTCCTGGCCGACCTCGCGCTGCGTCACCATGCAGCCGACGTGCGGATGCACGTACTCGATCGGGTCCTCGATGGTGATGATGTGGCCGCGCGAGTTGGTGTTGCGGTAGCCGACCATCGCCGCCAGCGAGGTCGATTTGCCCGAGCCGGTGGCGCCGACCATCA
This sequence comes from Solimonas sp., assembly GCA_035476855.1. GTDB lineage: Bacteria > Pseudomonadota > Gammaproteobacteria > Nevskiales > Nevskiaceae > Solimonas_A. Next base: position 10,029 of record DATILC010000075.1, read on the forward strand.
GCACCAGGCCGCGCTTCTCCATGCAGATCTTCTTCAGCTGCTCGGGCAGCGACAACTGCTCGAAGGTCGGGATGGTGGTGTTGATCGTACGCATCACACCGCCGACGCGGCCCTGCTGCACGAAGGCATTGATACGAAAACGGCCGATGCCCGGCGGTGAGATCGCGAAATTGCACTCGTTGCTGGCTTCGAATTCCTTGATCTGGCGATCGTTCATCAGCGCACGCATGATGATCGCCGACTGCTCCGGCGCCAGCGGCTTGTCCATCACCGGGGTCATCTGGCCGTCCAGCTTGATCGCCGGCGGGAAGCCGGAGGAGATGAACAGGTCCGAGGCGCCCTTCTGCTTCATCAGGGTCAGCAGCTGCTGGACGAGTTTTATGGCTTGGTCGCGTTCCATCGCAGGCCTCCCTTAGTTCACGGTGAAGTTGCGTGGATCTGCCGATTTGCTGCGGGCGTCCTCGATGCCGACGATGCCCTTCTTGACCATTTCCTTGAGGCACTGGTCAAGCGTCTGCATGCCTTCCTTCTGGCCGGTCTGGATCGCCGAGTACATCTGCGCGATCTTGGCCTCGCGGATCAGGTTACGGATGGCCGGGGTACCGATCATGATCTCGTGCGCCGCCGCACGGCCGCCGCCCTTCTTCTTCAGCAGGGTCTGCGAGATCACCGCGCGCAGCGATTCGGACAGCATCGCACGCACCATTTCCTTTTCCGCCGCCGGGAACACGTCGACGATACGGTCAATGGTCTTGGCCGCGGAGGTGGTATGCAGGGTGCCGAACACCAGGTGTCCGGTTTCCGCGGCGGTCAGCGCCAGCCGGATGGTCTCGAGATCGCGCATTTCGCCGACCAGGATGACGTCGGGGTCCTCGCGCAGCGCCGAGCGCAGCGATTCGTTGAAGCCCAGGGTGTCGCGGTGCACCTCGCGCTGGTTGATCAGGCACTTCTTCGACTGGTGCACGAACTCGATCGGATCCTCGATCGTCAGGATATGGCCGTACTCGTTGTCGTTGATGTGGTTGACGATCGCCG
>DATILC010000076.1:0-5138 GCA_035476855.1 Solimonas sp.
AAGCAGCTGCAGGGTGACTTCAAGCAGATCGAACAGCAGCAGCGCCGTGCCGAGGATGAGTCGGCGGCGCGCGAGCGGCAGCGCCAGGAGGCGGACCGGGCCGAGCGCGCCGCGGCCGCGGCGGCCGAGCAGGAGCGCCTGCGGGCGCGGGAGGCTGCCATGGCGGCGGAGCGCAAGCGCGAGGAGCCGGCGGCACGTCCGACGCCCGTGGCCGCCGCAGCCCGCCCGGCACGGCCGGCGGTGCGGGTCGATCCGTCGATCGACTGGAGCAGTTGCCGCCGCCCCGAGTACCCGTCGTTCTCCGTGACGCGCAAGGAGGAAGGCGTGGTCACGGTAGGTGTCGACGTCGACGCCTCGGGCAAGGTGAAGGACAGCCGCATTGCCGAGAGCAGCGGGCACCGTCAGCTGGACACGGCAGCACAGCGTGCCATCTCCCGATGCAGTTTCAGCCCCGCCACGGTCGATGGCACCGCGCAGGCGGCCAGCGCACTGGTGCGCTTTGCCTGGAAGCTGAACTAGCCCGCTGAATCAGAAGAATCAGTGGCCGCGGCCGCCTTCTCCCTTCTCCCTCTCGCCCCGCATGCGCGGGGTAAGGGAGAAGGGCTGGGGATGAGGGGCGCACTCTGCAACAGGCATCGCTGCTTGTTCCACCCGAGTCCCTCACCCTCGATCCCTCTCCCGGAGGGAGAGGGAAGACCTGATGGCTCGCGGATTCCCCAAGTATCCGATTTCATTGTTTCAGCGAGCCAGTCCCCGCCACCCGCTGTTTTTCGTTGAATAACAACGGCCAGGGAACTCGTCTTGGCGATACGCGCCAGAGCGCGTCTCGTCTCCTTTATTCGCGTCCGACCGGTGGCCATGGCCCGCCGCCGCGTCATCCGGCAACCGCCCGGCCCGTGACTGTCGAAGGAATTGCAGGTTTTATCGAGACCGTATCGCCCCCGCCGGAGGAACCTAGCCCCGGACTGGCGATGCGCGCCGGCTAGCCTTCGCGCCGCGCCCGTCCCCCTGTAACCCGTTCACGGGGTCCGCGAGGAACGACCGATAGGATGCCGACATGACATTCGAACTGAACAAGCAACTCGCCGCCAGGCGCGAGCCGTTGCCGACGACCGCCAATGTCGATCCGGTGACCGCCGGCATCATCCGCGGCGCCTTCGAGACGGTCTGCTTCGAGGCCGCGACCCACCTGGGCCGCGCGGCATCGTCGCCGATCATCAACCAGTCCAACGAGCGCAACGGCAGCATCATCGATGCGCATGGCCGCCTGGCCGGCGTGTCGATCGGTACGCCGCACCTGGTGTTCATTTCGCAGCTCACGGTGCGCTACGGCCTGCAGTTCTTCGACGACTACGACTGGGGTCCGGGCGATGTCTTCGTCGGCAATGATCCGGACTACGGCGGCGGCCACCTGCCGGACTACAACGTCTATGCGCCGGTGTTCGACGCCGACGGCAAGCTGGTGCTGATCCAGGCGCTGCAGGCCCACCAGGGCGATACCGGCGGCAAGACGCCGGGCGGCTTCACGCTCGACGCCACCGACATCTTCACCGAAGGCCTGGCGATTCCCTGTCTGAAGCTGGTCCACCGCGGCCAGAAGCGCGCCGACGTCATCAAGCTGCTGGAACGCAACAACCGCTTCCCGTCATTCGCCGGCGACCTCGCCGCGATGATCGGCGCGGTGCAGCACTGCGTGAAGCTGCTGCAGGACGTGGTCCGCAAGTGGGGCGCCGAGACGGTCAAGGCGGCGATCAACCACAACATCGAGCACACCGAGAAGCGCTTCCGCGAAGAGATCGCGAAGTGGCCGGACGGCTCCTACGAGGCCGATGTCTTCATCGACCACGACACCCAGGGCACCAGGGACATCAAGGTGCACGTCAACTGCAGCGTCCACGGCGACCAGCTGACCGTCGACCTGACCGGCTCGGATGACCGCCCGCAGCTGGTTGGTGTCTGGAATACCTTCGCCAACAGCCGTGGCTATGCCATGACCCAGCTGGCCTCGATGGTCGATCCGGGCATCATCAAGAACGAGGGCCTGTTCCACGCCGTCGACATCGTGCTGCCCGAGAACACGATCGTGCATCCGGCGATCAACAAGCCGGCGGCGCTGGGTTCCTTCCATCCCGCCTGCGAGATCATCGAGGCGATCTGTGTGGCGCTCGCGCCGATCGTGCCGGAGCGCTCCTGCCCGCAGGTCTACAAGATCGGCATGCCCAACGCGGTGATCGGCTTCAAGGACGGCCAGATGTGGATGGACCAGGGCGTCGACTCGCGCTCGATGGATGCCTCGGCGGTGCAGGGCGTCGATGGCTGGGGCGCGTCCTGCGTCGGCCTCGGCAACCTGCTGCTGTCGGAGGCCGAAGACGCGGAGAGCCGCTTCCCGATCATCAACATCAGCCGCGAGATGACGGCCGACACCGGCGGTGCAGGGCAGTGGCGCGGCCAGCCCGGCAGCCTCAACGTCAAGAAGATCCTCGAACCGACCATGGCGATGGCCTGGATGGTGTCATCGGCGCATCCGCTGCGCGGCCTCTGCGGCGGCGACGATGCCGGCCCTTACTCGAACCACTTCGAGGTCGGCACCGACAAGGAACGCAAGATCGAGCTGTCGACCCTGGCTCAGCTGCCCTCCGGTGCGGTGATCGCCTACCAGCATGGCGGCGGCGGTGGCTTCGGCCCGGCCCTGCTGCGCGACCCCGAATCGGTGAAGGAAGACGTGCTGGACGAGAAGGTCAGCCTCGCGGCGGCACGTGACCGCTACGGCGTGGTCCTCAGCGGCACGCTGGAAAACTACGACCTCGTGGTCGATGCGGCCGCCACTGAGGCGCTGCGCAAGATGATGACAGCAGCAGTGCCTGCGGCCAAGTCCGCGTGAGCCAGGCAACAGAAACAGCATTTGGCCACGGAGTGACACGGATGAACACGGAAACATCTATCGACCCGGAATATCCGTGTCATTCCGTGTTCGTCCGTGGCCAACTGCTTTTGCAAGCTTAAGGAAACAGATCGTGAGCTATCGCGTAGGCATCGACATCGGCGGCACCTTCACCGACTTCGCCCTGCTCAAGGGCGCGGAGGTGGTACTGCACAAGAACCTCAGCACGCCGGAGGACCGTTCCATCGGCGTGATGACCGGTTTGAAGAAACTCGCCGAGATCGAGGGCCTGACCATCGGCGACTTCCTCGGCCGCTGCGAGGCCATCGTCCATGGCACCACCGTGGCGGACAACACCCTGATCGAGATGAACGGCGCCGTCACCGGCCTGATCACCACCGAAGGCTTCCGCGACGAGCTCGAATACCGCCGCGGCTACAAGGAGGACATCTGGGATGTCCGCCTCGATCCGCCGAAGGAGATCGCGCCGCGCCGCCGTCGCCTGACCGTGCCGGAGCGCGTGCTGTTCGATGGCACCGTGTACAAGGCACTGGACGAGGACGCCGTACGCGAATGCTGCCGTCGCCTGCGCAAGCAGGGCGTCGAGTCGGTCGCGATCTCGCTGATCTTCTCCTTCGTCAATCCGGCACACGAAAAGCGCGTTGCGCAGATCGTTGTCGAGGAAATGCCGGGTGTGCATGTTTCCTGCTCGCACCAGGTGCTGCCGCGCGCGCCGGAGTACGACCGCACCAGCACCACCGTGGTCAACGCCTACGTCGCACCTCGGGTGACCTCCTACATCGAGAGCCTGGTCGATCGGCTGAAGAAGGGCGGTTACAAGAACCAGCTGATGGTGATGCAGGCCAGCGGCGGCGTGATGACGCGCGAATACATCGATGGCTCGCCGATCCGCGTGCTGGCCTCGGGCCCGGCGGGCGGCGTGATCGGCTCGGCCCATGTCGGCTCGGCCAAGGGCTGTCCCAACCTGCTGTGCGTCGACATGGGCGGCACCTCCTACGACATGTCGGTGGTGCTCAAGGGCGCTGCGCCGGCGGAGACCGGCTGGAACATGCACCACCGTTACCTGGTGGGCGTGCCGATGGTGAAGGTGGAGACCCTGGGTGCCGGTGGCGGTTCGATCTGCCACGTCCACAACGGTGCGCTGGCGGTGGGCCCTGCTTCCGCGGGCTCCGAGCCGGGCCCGATCTGCTACGGCCGCGGCGGCTCACAGCCGACGATCACCGACGCGCTGCTGATGCTGGGGATTCTTTCGGCGGACGCCGAGTTCGCCGGCGGCAGCTTCTCGCTGACGCGCAAGGGTGTCGAGGAAGCCTTCCAGAAGATCGGCGCGCAGATGGGCTATGGCGCCGAAGAGGCTGCCTTCGATTGCTGGCGCGTGGTCAATGCCAACATGAGCCAGGCGGTGCAGCGCACCGTCGCTGGCAAGGGCATCGATCCGAAGGACATGGTGATGCTGGCCTATGGCGGCAACGGTCCGGTGTTCGCCGCCGTGCAGGCGGAGGACCTCGGCATCACCCGCGTGCTGGTGCCGAAGGCCTCGCCGACGTTCTCGGCGCTGGGCACGCTGGTGGCCAATCCCGGCATCGACGAGGAACGCTCCTACATCGCGCCGGCCGACCAGGTCGACGTCGCCCGCCTCAAGGCCCTGTGGGCGGAACTGGAGACGCGCGCCGGCAAGTACTTCGCCGATGCCAATCTGGCCGCCGAGCGCGTGGTCGCCAAGTACCAGATGAAGATGCGCTACCCCGGGCAGAACTGGGCGCTGGCCTTCGACATCCGCGTGAACCAGGGCCTGGGCGATCTTGGCTTTGCGGATGCGGGCCTCGGTGCCCGCGCGATCGCGGCCTTCAATCAGCGCTACACCGAGGAATTCGGCCATGTGCGCGAGGGCGAGATGCCGGAGATCACCGGCATCCGACTGGTGACCACGGTGGAGACGCCGTCGCCGCAGGTGATTCGCGGCACCACCGCACCGCTGGTCGTGGCGAAGCCGGCGAAGACGCGTCGCGCCAACCTCGGCACCGGCTACCAGGACACGCCGATCCATCGTGGCACCGCGCTGAAGCCGGGCCATGAGGTCATCGGCCCGGCAATCATCGAGGAAACCTTCACCACCATCGTGGTCTACCCCGGCTGGAAGGCGCAGGTCGACGATGCCGGCGACTACGAGCTGGTCCACGTCGGCGGCTCGAACTGAGACGCGCATGTCCGCCCTGAACGGATTCCGCGTGCTGGA
>DATILC010000077.1:0-5426 GCA_035476855.1 Solimonas sp.
TGCTTGCCCAGCACCATCGGCAGCGACAGCTGCCGCACGATGCCGTCGGCCACCCGCTCGATCTCGCTGCGCTGGTGAATGTCGGTCAGCAGGATCACGAACTCGTCGCCGCCCATGCGCGCCACCGTATCGGACTTGCGCACGCAGTCGCGCAGTCGCTCGACCACCGTCAGCAGCAGCTGGTCGCCGACCTGGTGCCCGAGCGTGTCGTTGACGCGCTTGAAGTGATCCAGGTCCAGCATCATCACGCCCAGCGAATGGCCGCTGCGCTCCGCATGGGCGATGGCCATGTTGAGGCGGTCCTGCAGCAGCGCGCGGTTGGGCAGCTTGGTCAGGGTGTCGTGGTGAGCCAGGTGCTGGATATGCGCCTCGGCAGTCTTGCGCTCGCTGATGTCGGAGACCATCGCCACGTACTCGCGGCGGTCCGGGTGCGGCATCTTGTTCAGTGCCAGGTCGATCGGGAACTCGCTGCCGTCGCGGCGCAGGCCCAGGCTCTCGCGGCGCACCCCCAGCTGGTGGTTCTCGTCGATTGCCGGCAGGTTGATCAAGCCGTGCAGGCGCTCCGGGATCAGCATGCGCACGTTGCGGCCGGCGACTTCATCGGCACGCCAGCCGAACATGCGCTCGGCCGCCGGGTTGAAGGATTGCACCACGCCGTGCTCATCGATGGTGATGATGGCGTCGATCACGCCGGCGACGATCGCGCGCTGGGTCTGCTCAGCGGCGCGGTAGCGCTCCTCCGAGGCCTTCAGCGCCGCCTCGCCGGCGACGCGCTGGGTGACGTCGCGAAAGCTCCAGACACGGCCAACGATCTCGCCGCCGATGCGCTGCGGGCGCGAGTTGCGCTCGAACACCTTGCCGTCGCGGAATTCCAGCAGGTCGAAACTCTCGGCCTCGGGTTGCGCATAGAGGTCGCGTACCTTGGCGATGAAGGCCTCGGGATCGCGCAGCTGCGGCAGCACCGCGGCCAGCGCGCGGCTGTCGTCGCCGCTGGCGACGACCGCCTCGGACAGGTGCCACATGTCGATGAACTGCCGGTTGAAGTTCTTGATGCGGCCGGCGTGGTCGACCACCAGGATGCCGTCGTTGGTCGACTCCAGCGTCGCCGTCAGCACCGACAGCGTGCGGTTGAGGTGGTCCTCGACCTGCCGGCGCACGGTGATGTCGCGGATCGTGCTGGTCACCACCAGTTCGTCGCCGACACGCAGCGGGCTCAGGCTGATCTCGATCGGAAATTCAGAGCCATCCTTGCGCTGTCCGTACAGCGCGCGGCCCTCGCCCATCGGCCGCATGCGCGGCATCGCAACGAAGCCGCCGCGGAAGCCGGCATGGGCACCGCGGAAGCGCGGCGGGATCAGCATCTCGACCGGATGCCCCAGCAGTTCCTGTCTTGCGTAACCGAACAGGTGCTCGGTCTGCGAATTGACCAGGGTGATGCGGCCGTCCCGGGCCACGATCACCATCGCGTCCGGCGCCGATTCGAGCAGGCTGCGGAAGCGTTCCTCGCTGCCGCGCAACTCGCCGGTACGCTCGGCGACCATGCGCTCGACGCGGGCGCCGCGGCCAACGATCACCAGCAGCAGGATGCCCAGCAGCGCAGTCAGCAACAGGCCGGCCGCCAGCACCAGCCAGGCCTGCCAGGACCGATGCGCCACCAGGTAAGAGGCCGGCAGGGTGTACTGCAGCTCCCAGCTACGCTGCGCCACGCGCAGCGGCACCGTGTAGCTCAGGCTGCCGGCACCGGGCTGGTCGGCACCGCTGGATTCGAACAGGGTGCCGCTTCCGGCCGGCGCCGAACGGTCCACCACCTTCAGCAGGATGCCTGCGCCCGGCAGGGCATCGAGCGCATGCTCCAGCAGGTTCTGGGTGCGCAGCACCAGGGTGGCGTAGCCGAGCAGGCGGCCGCCGCTCTGCCGCACCGGCAGGAGCATCAGCACGCCGTCGGCCAGCTCATGCCCGCCGATCAGGTCGACGCGGCTGGTGACCACCGGCTGGCCGCTGGCACCCGCCAGCTGCAGCGCCGCAAGCCGTTGCGGGTCGAAGGCAATGTCCAGTCCCGTTGCCCCAGGCACCGGTTCGGCGTAGCGGATGTAGGTCACCACCACATGCGGATCGCGCGCCTGCGCCGGCACCAGGCGGCCGGAGCCGTCCGGCTCGCGAATGCGGAAATCCGCGAAGCCCTGCTGGCGCATCGATCGCTCGAACGCCGCGCGGTCGGCCTCCGGCACCACCGCGTTCCAGCTGACCGCGAACAGACCGGGCAGTTGCTGCAGCATCAGCCCGGCGAAGTGGTCGAACTCCACCGCGGTCACGTTCTCGGAGCTGCCGTAGAGGCCAGCCATCGAGGCCAGGGTCACGCCATAGCGGTCGAGGTCGGCCTGCAGGCGCTGCGCAGCCTGGTTGCCCAGGGTCTCGAATTCAGCACGCAATCGCGCCTGCTCGCGCGAGCTGGTGATGACGAAGACCAGCACCACCATCGCGAACAGGGCCAGCAGCGGCAGCGTCACCGAGAGCTGCTGCCGCAGCCAGCTGCGGTAGGGACGTACAGTCCAAACCAGCATCGCCGGGGTGAACACCAGCACGCCGATGCTGTCGCCGACCCACCAGGTCCACCAGTTGAACAACACCACGTCGTTGGGGATGAAGCCCTGCAGCCACAGGCTGCCGACGCCGACGCTGGCGGCGATCAGGCAGGCCAGCGGGCCGCCCAGCGCCAGCATGCGGACGACGTCGAATTCCTGCGTCAGGATGTTGTGGTAGCCGACAAAGCGGCGGATCAGCCAGGCGCCGGCGACTGCCTGCAGGGTGGCACCCACGGCAATGGCACCCGGCAACAGCAGCGAGCGCAGCAGCGGCAGGGCGCCCGAGGTATCGAGGCCGGTCCAGACGTTGATCAGGAAGGAGCCGAGCCAGATGCCGGGCCAGATGCGGCCACCCTGGATCAGCACGCAGGCCAGCGCGATGCCCGAGGCCGGCCACACGGCGGTGGCATAGCCCGGCGGGATCGCCAGCAGCAGGCCGAGACGGCCGCTGGCGTAGTAGGCGGCGGCGATCAGCAGCAGGGTCAGGACATAAGGCCAGCGCCTGTGGTCGCGAGCCTCCTTGCCCTGCCCTCCGGTTCCTTCCTGCCGCACGCCGTCCCCTGCAAGTCCGAAAAATGCCTGATGCAGAGTGTGCGACAGCACTGCGCGCGCCCGGCGAAGCCCAGGTCTGCGTTCGCTACCGTCTGTCGGCGATGGACGTTTTGTCTAGCGGCTGTTGATTACGCGGCCCGCCGCTGGCGCTGCCGCCACGGGCCGTTGCGACACCCAGAGGCCGGCGCCGCGGGCGCCCACTCGTCTGCCCTGGCGGCCCGCCGGTCGCCGTCTCAGGGCTGTGTGTATCCCGGCGCGTGGCCGACCGCCTCGCCGATCATCTCGAAGCCCGCATAGCTCGGTGCCAGCAACGGCGACTCCCAGGTCTTCTGCGCGACGATGCGCAGGCGCGGCGCGATGCCGGCGGCGATCTCGTCCTGGGTCTCGGCATCGGGCGTGTCGTTCCAGACGAACAGCTTGGCGCCGAGGTTGCGCGGCTCGTTCGCATCCACGGTCTTCACCGGCAGCACGTGCGCGGTCTGGCACAGCACGGCGGGCGCGTTCAGCGCGCCGATGAAGCGGTTGACCTCCCAACCCTCGTACATGCTGCACAGGTCCGGCCGCGGTGGCAGGCCCTCGGGGAAACCGGCGGCGGCGCCGACGGTGTAGTACAGCGGCCAGTAGCTGGCATTGGTGATCCAGTGCCCGCGATCGAGGAACTCCTGCGGCGGTGGCGGCAGCAGGTCGCCGATCGGATTGAAGTCAGTCCACCACTCCACCACGGTGTCGGGATTGACCGTCACCGCGCTGCCGCCGGAGACACCGTCATGCCAGAAGCGCGTCGTGCGGCCGCGGGCGCGCACCAGCGCGTCGATCTCGTTGACGAAATCCAGCACCGCGTCCTTGGCATTGGCCTGTACGCCGTACTTCTGCTGCGCGTAAGCCTGCAGCTGCGGATAGTTGCGGTACTCGGCGGAGGCCATGTACTCGTCACCACCGGAGTGCCAGTACAGGCCCGGGAACAGCGGCAGGTATTCTTCGACCAGCTCGCGCGCGTACTGCCGCGCCGCCAGGTTGGTGATGTCGAGCTTGTCCGGCGCCTTTTCTCCGCTGCTGTTGGCCAGCTGGAATTCCGGATGCGGCGCCAGCGCGGCAGTCATGTGACCGGGCATGCCGATCTCGCCGACCACGCTGATGTGGTAGCGCTGCGCCAGCGAGATGATCTCGCGCAGCTCGGCCTTGCTCAGGTGATCGGCTGAGACGATCTCCGGATGCCGTTCGCTCTCGATGCGGAAGCCCTGGTTGTCGCTGAAATGCAGGTGCAGGACATTCATTTTCAGCCAGGCCAGCTCACGGATGTGCTGATGGAACCAGGCCGGCGTGAAGTACTTGCGACCGGCGTCGACCAGCAGGCCGCGTTCCGGATAGCGCGGCCAGTCCAGCGCGTGGCCGGCCGGAATGCTCGCGCCCTGTGCCAGCAGCTGCAGCAGCGTGCGCGTGCCGTAGAACACCCCGGCCGCCTCGCTGGCCTGGATTTCCAGCACGGAGCCGGCGCGCAGGCCGTAGCCCTCGCGGCCGGTCCGCCCATCGCAGCGGCCGCGGCTCAGCGCGATGTCGCCCTCGCCCGCTGCAGCGGACACGATCGCAGGGCGCTGCCCGGTCTGCAGCTGCAGGTCGTCAGCCAGTACTTCCGCTACCGGCATCAGCGCCACTGTGTCCGTCGCGGCCACGACGATGCGCGTCGCCGGCCCATGACGCCAGGCGCCGCCGGCGGGCTGCCACAGCTGCAGTGCCGGAATCGTTTTCGGGCGCGCGGCTTCGTCTGGCGCAAGCGAGGCCGGCGCACAGATCGCGGACCGGCCCGTCGCCGTGTCGCCTGCGACCGGATCGCTGCCACTGCATCCGCCGAGCAGCACCGCCAGAACAAGCAGTGCGAGGCGACCGGGGCTGTGGTTCATTGTCCTTCCTCCGTACCGGAACCCTGCTGCAGCAGGCGGCTGCCCGGATACTCGCCTGGCACCAGCACCGGCAACTCCACGTCGATCAGCGTGATGTCGTAGGTGTTCGGCGGGTTCACCAGGCCCAGCAGCGGATCGAGTGCCGAAACCAGCGGCTGCGGCAGCGCAACCGGAAAGCCGGGGATGATCGTCGGCAAGCCACCGAGGTTCTGCCCCGCCAGCAGCGGGGCGAATTGCACATGCTGGCCGTAGAACAGCAGCCCCAGTTCGTCGCCGTCCTGCAGGCGCTGGCCCACGCCAGGGAGCAGAAGTTCATCGCTGCTGAGCACGCCGCGGTTATGGTCGTGCTCACCCTCGACGAAGCTGGTGACCTGGTCGTTGACCAGGTGAACCG
>DATILC010000078.1:0-2392 GCA_035476855.1 Solimonas sp.
CTGGCGCTGAAGATCGGCGAGGGCGATGCCGGACTGGCGCGACCGCTGCCGGAACTGGGCGAGCCCGGCACGCTGGCGGCGCTGCGCACCATTCACCAGCCGCCCGGCGATGCCGACACCGATGCGCTGATGCGCGTCGCCCATCCGGCGCAGCAGCGCCTGGTGCGCGAGGAGTTGCTGGCGCACCAGCTGTCGATGCGCCTGCTGCGCAATCGGGTCAAGGCCGGCGCCGCGCCGCGCATCGACGGCGCGAAAGACGCGCTTGCCGCACTGGCCGCGCAGCTGCCCTTCGGCCTGACCGGCGCGCAGCAGCGCGTGATCGGCGAGATCGCCAAAGACCTGGCCAGCGCGCGGCCGATGCTGCGACTGGTGCAGGGCGACGTCGGTTCCGGCAAGACCCTGGTCGCCGCCAGCGCGATGCTGACTGCGGTGCGCGCCGGCTGGCAGGCGGCGCTGATGGCGCCGACCGAACTGCTGGCCGAGCAGCACGCGCGCAATTTCCGCCAGTGGCTGGAGCCGCTGGGTATCCACGTCGAACTGGTGGCGGCGAAGCTGAAGAAGTCGGCCAAGGACGCCGCGCTGGCGCGCGTCGCCGGCGGCGAGGCGCAGATCATCATCGGCACCCACGCAGTGTTCCAGTCGGCGGTCAGCTTCGCGAAGCTCGGCCTGGTGGTGGTCGACGAGCAGCACCGCTTCGGCGTGCAGCAGCGACTGGCATTGCGCGACAAGGCGCCGGGCGCGCTGTCGCCGCACCAGCTGATCATGTCGGCGACGCCGATCCCGCGCACGCTGGCGCAGACGGTCTACGCCGATCTCGACGTCAGCATCATCGACGAGCTGCCGCCGGGCCGTTCGCCGGTGGTGACCGGCGCGATGTCCAACGAGAAGCGCGGCGAGGTGCTGGCGCGCATCGGCGAGGTCTGCGGCCACGGCCGCCAGGCCTATTGGGTCTGCACCCTGGTCGAGGAATCCGAGCAGGTCGAAGCCCAGGCCGCCGAGGACACCGCACTGCAGCTGCGTGCCGAGCTGCCGGGCCTGCGTGTCGGCCTGGTGCACGGCCGGCTCAAGGCGGAGGAGAAGGACCTGCAGATGCGTGCCTTCAAGGAAGGCCAGACGCAGCTGCTGGTGGCGACCACGGTGATCGAGGTCGGCGTCGATGTGCCCAACGCCAGCATCATGATCATCGAGAACGCCGAGCGCCTCGGTCTGTCGCAGCTGCACCAGCTGCGCGGCCGCGTCGGCCGCGGCGCGATCGAGAGCCAGTGCCTGCTGCTGTACAAGCCGCCGCTGTCGGAGATGGCGCGGCAGCGCCTGGCGGTGATGCGCGAGACCAACGACGGCTTCCGCGTCGCGCAGAAGGACCTGGAACTGCGCGGGCCGGGCGAGTTGTTCGGGCGGCGCCAGACCGGCGTGATCGGCATGAAGCTGGCCGATCCGCTGCGCGACGCCCATCTGGTCGGCCCGCTGCAGGCGTTGGCCGACCGCTGGCTGCAGGCTTCGCCGCAGCTGGCGGAGTTGTTGATCGGGCGCTGGATCGGCGACGTCGGCCGCTACGCCCAGGTCTGATTCAGGCGGGGGGCTTCTGCTGCGGCAACTGCTCCAGCACGTGTGCCAGCACATCGCCCAGGTTCTGCTTGATCGCTCGCTCCATCGCGCGCGCCACCTCGGCGTCGACCGCGATGTCGGCCACCGGGCGCAGTTTCCAGATCGTCTCGGCCAGTCGCGGTACCTCGCTGGCGGGTGGCAGCTTGCCCTGCATGTAGGGCGCGAACACGTGATCGACGATCAGCTGCACGATGCCGTTGGCGGCACGCTCGACGTTGCCGCGCAGCATGCGGATGATGTCCAGCAGCTCCGACAGCGGGATGCCCATCGCCACCAGCTGGCCGGCGGCGTGGATCAGCTGCGGCCGCGGCGCGCGGAAGCGCAGGCCCTCGGACTGCAGGATCTCCAGCTCCACCGCTTTGCGCAGCACCGGTGCGATCTCGGAGGCCTTGATGCCCTTGCCCAGCAGCTTCACCAGCTCGGGCATGGTGAAGTAGCCCGGCAGCACTTCGGACCAGGGCGTGGTCAGCGCGGATTCGAGGCCGAGCAGGTCGCGCAGGTCCTGGCCGCGTTCCCAGGCGCTGATCAGCTCGGCGATGTTGGCCAGCGTGTAGCCGCGATCGAGTAGCTGGCCGATCAGGCGCAGGCGTGCCAGATGCGCGCCGGTGTAGATGCCGGTGCGGCCGCGCTTTTCCGGCGGTGGCAGCAGGCCGCGATCCTGGTAGGCGCGGACGTTGCGCACGGTCGTGTCCGCGGCGCGAGCGAGCTCGTCGACGGTGTATTCCGAGGCGTCGCGCGGACGCATTTTCGGCGCTCCGCGCCGGGAGCGCGGGGCCGCCGGCTCCGC